>NZ_JBWKIS010000011.1:144225-174613 GCF_056432625.1 Streptomyces sp. NPDC045026 | reverse complement strand
GGGGGGGGGCGGGGGGGTGGGGGGGGGGGGTGCGCGGGGGGGGGCGCTGGGGGGGGGCCCCGGGCCCCGCTTATCCGGGGGGGGGCCCCCCCCCTGGGGGCGCCCCCCCCCGGCCGGGCTTCTCATCTCAAGGGTCAGCCGGCGTTCTTGCGGTAGGCGCGCATGGCCAGCGGGAAGAAGACGACGATCACGCCGGCCATCCAGGCGAAGGTGCCGGTCAGCGAGTCGGCGACCGGGCCGCCGTTGAGCAGACCGCGGACCGATTCGGCCACCAGGGAGACGGGGTTGACGTCGGACCAGGCCTGCAGCCAGCCGGCCATGCCGTCCCGGGGGATGAAGACGTTGCTGGCGAAGGTGAGCGGCAGGATCAGGATCGTCATCAGGCCCTGCACGGACGCGGGGTTCTTGATCAGCATGCCGAGGTACACCGAGATCCAGGAGAAGCTGAGGGCGAAGCCGATGAGCAGGGCGAGCGCGCCGAGTGTGGCGAGCGGGCCGGTCTCGATGCGGTAGCCCATGACCAGGGCGAGGACGACCAGGGTCCCCAGGCAGATGACGTAGCGGACGATGTCGGCGAGGACGGCGCCGATCAGGGGGCTGGAGCGAGCGATCGGCATGCTGCGGAACCGGTCGAAGATCCCGGTCTGGGCGTCCGCGCTGAGCGAGGCGCCGATGCCGATACTGGCCTGGAAGACGGCCATGACCATGACGCCGGGGGTGACGAGCCGCAGGTAGCCGTCGGTGTCGCCGCCGGACATGGCGTCCCCGAACAGATAGATGAACATCAGCAGGCTGATGATCGGGGTCAGGACCACATCGACCAGCTGCATCGGCGACTTCATGAACTTGGCGACGCCGCGGCCCGCGAGGGCGAAGCTGTGCCGGGCGGTCTGCGCGAGACCGATACGGCCGGAGAGCTCGGCGGGGGCGCTGAGGGGCTGGGCGCTGAGGGTCTGGGTGCTCATGGCGGGGGTCCTCTCGGGAAGGTCTGCGCGGAACGGGGGGCGGCTCGGGGGCCGAGGTCTCAGACGGCGAGGGGCTGGTCGTCGGTGACGGGCTGGTCGTCGCCGGCGGCGGGCGCGTTTCCGGTCAGAGCGAGGAAGACCTCGTCCAGGCTGGGCAGCCGCAGGCCGAGCTCGTCGGCGGTGATGCCGGCGCCGTCCAGACGCCGGGCGACCGCGGCGACGACCAGCGGGTCGTCGGCGGGCACGGTGAGCACCCCGGAGTCCTGGGCGGGGGAGTGCCCGGTCAGCTCGGCAAGCATCCCGGCCACCTGCGGCACATCGGCGGCCACGGTGGGCCGGACCTGGAGGATCTGCCCGCCTACGCGGCGCTTGAGCTCACCGGGCCGGCCCTCGGCGACCTTGCGGCCCTTGTCGAAGACGGTGATGGAGTCGGCGAGCTGGTCGGCCTCTTCGAGGTACTGCGTGGTCAGCAGCACCGTGGAGCCGTCCGCGACCAACTGCCGTACGACCTCCCAGACTTCCTGCCGGGCGTGCGGGTCCAGGCCGGTGGTGGGCTCGTCCAGGAAGAGCACCTGGGGCCGGCCGACCAGGGAGGCGGCCAGGTCCAGGCGCCGTCGCATACCGCCGGAGAAGGTGGAGATCGGCTTGCGGGCCGCCTCGGCGAGGGAGAAGTTCTCCAGGAGCTGGGCGGCCCGCTCCTTCGCATCGCGCCGGGACAGACCGAGCAGCCGCCCGATGAGCACCAGGTTCTCGGTACCGGACAGCGTCTCGTCCACCGAGGCGAACTGCCCGGTCAACCCGATCAGCTGCCGCACCCTGACCGGGTCCTTGGCGATGTTGTACCCGCCGATGGTGGCGTGCCCGGCGTCGGGCCGCAGCAGCGTGGCCAGGATGCGCACGGTGGTGGTCTTCCCGGCGCCGTTGGGCCCCAGGACACCGACGACCTTGCCGGCCGGCACCTCCAGGTCGACGCCGTCCAGTGCGGTGAAATCGCCGTACTTCTTGACCAGTCCCTCGGCCCGGATCGCGTACGCCATGTTCAACAACTCCTCGTCAGGTCTTCGCCGTTCTCGATGACCAGGACGATGCCGCACCCCGCTGACAGCCCACGGCCATCCCGCTGACAGCGTTCACCGACGGCTGTCAGGCGGTATCAGGACACGGGCCATGCCCGGCTCAGGAGGCCGGGAACAGTGTGTGTGGGGAGGAGGGGAAAGCGGTGCCAGGCTGCTCAGGCGCGTTCAGCGGCTTCGGGTGTGGTCCGTGGGTGCGGATGCGTCCTCGGTGGCTGCCCAGGTGGCGAGGATCCGGAGTGCGTCGTGTGCCGGGGTGCGGGGCGCGGCGCTGTAGGCGGTCAAGGTGAGGCCGGGCTGGGCGGGCAGCTCCATGGCGTCGAAGTCGAGGGTGATCTCGCCGACGGCGGGGTGGCGGAAGGATTTGCGGCCGGTGTGGTGCAGACGCACGTTGTGTTTGGCCCAGGCGGTGCGGAACTCGTCGCTGAGGGTGACGAGTTCACCGATCAGGCCGGTCAAGTCGCTGTCACCGGGAGCCCGGCCGGCCTCGGTGCGCAACAGGGAGACAGTCGTGTTCACGGACTGATCCCAGTCGGGGAAGAAGTCACGGCCGGCCGGGTTCAGGAACTGGAAGCGGGCCATATTGACCGGGCGCGGGGCGTCGTCCGTGAACAGTGGCGAGTACAGGGCGCGGCCGAGGCGGTTCACGGCGAGGACGTCGAGGCGGCCGTTGCGGATGAAGGCCGGTACGTCGGTCATGGAGTCCAGGACGCGCAGCACACTGTCCGGCAGGGGGCCGCGGGCGCGCTTGGTGCGGCGGGCGGGGCGTTTGGCTGCGGCGCGGGCCAGGTCGTAGAGGTGGGCGCGTTCGGCGTCGTCGAGCTGCAGCGCGTTCGCGATGGAGTCCAGGACCTCCTCCGAGGCCCCGGCGAGGTGGCCGCGTTCCAGACGGACGTAGTAGTCGATGCTGACACCGGCGAGCAGGGCGACTTCCTCGCGGCGCAGGCCCGGCACACGCCGGTTGCCGCCGTACGCGGGCAGCCCGGCCTGCTGCGGGGTGATCTTGGCGCGGCGGGAGGCCAGGAAGGCGCGGATGTCGCTCTCGGTACTCACGCATTCCAGGCTAAGCCGGACGGCGCACGGGTGGGGGGCCCTGTCAGTACCCGTAAGCCCAGGCCCTCCCCTGCCTCTTTGAGCTGCGGTTTCATCGATATCGGCAGCGGTTCGGGCCCCGGGAACCTCCTCGGCACCGGCATGTGGCGGCTGCTGGAAAGCCACCCCGCCCCACAGAAGATCGCCGACGAGCGCAACGCCGTCCGAACACCTTCCCCATTCACCCGCACACAACGCCGTCCGAACGCCTTCCCCACCCACCCGCACACACGGAAGCAGCACCCCTCATGAGCAAGGTCTTCCTCATCACCGGCGCCGGGCGTGGCCTGGGCACCGACCTCGCCCGCCAGGCCCTGTCCGCCGGTCACCAGGTCGTGGCCACCGCCCGCGACCCGCAGAAGGTCCTCGACGCCCTCGGCGGCGAGCGGGACAACCTGCTGGCCCTCTCCCTGGACATCACCAGCCCGGACGCAGCCGCCGCCGCGGTTCAGGCGACCACCGACAGGTTCGGCCGGATCGACGTACTGATCAACAACGCGGCCGCCTTCCAGGCCGGGTACTTCGAGGAGATCTCCGACGCCCAGATGCGCGCGCAGATCGAGACGAACCTGTTCGGGCCGATGAACGTCACCCGCGCCGTCCTGCCCGTCATGCGCGCCCAGCGCGCCGGCCATGTCGTCACGATCTCCTCCCTGGCCGGTGTGATCGGCCAGGAATTCTGCGTCGCCTACGCCGCAGCCAAGTTCGGCCTCGAGGGCTGGATGGAATCCCTGCGCTACGACGTCGAGCCCTACGGCATCCGCACCACGATCGTCGAGCCCGGCTTCTTCCGCACCGAGCTGCTCGTGGACGCCTCCACCAGCTGGGCGGAGCTGTCCCTCGACGACTACGCGGAGCGCACCGCCGAGACCAAGAAGATGTGGCAGTCGATGAACGGCCAACAGGCCGGCGACCCCGCCAAACTCGCCGACGCCCTGCTGAAGGTCGTCGACCTGGACGAGCCGCCGCTGCGGTTCGTCGCCGGTGACGACGCCGTGCCCGCCATCGAGGCCAAGGGCAAGGAGATCACCGACCAGGCCCGAGCCTCACGCGCCCTGGGCACCGGCCTGTCCCACGAAGACACGGCCTGAGACCCCGAAGCACACCCCCTACGTTCGCAGGAGCCCCGCATGGAATTCGTCAAGCCCCGGGCCACCGGCAAGGGACCCCAGGACTGGTTCGACGGAGACGTCTGGTTCGACGTCATTCACGCAGGCCAGGAACCCTCCCGTATCCGCGCCAACATGGTGCGCTTCGCCCCCGGCGCCCGCACCGCCTGGCACCACCATGCCGTCGGTCAGACCCTCCACGTCATCGCGGGTACCGCCCTGATCGGTACCCGCGACGGCACCGTGTACGAGGCCCGGCCCGGCGAGACGGTCACCTGCCCGCCCGGCGAGGAGCACTGGCACGGCGCCACCGAGGACCGCTTCATGCAGCACCTCGCACTGTGGGAGGGCACCGCCCCGGACGACGACCGGCCCGAGACCACTTGGCTGGAGCACATCACCGACGAGCAGTACAACGCCGGCCGCACCCGCAGCCACTGACCACCGGCCCTCACCTGGTGACCACTGACCCTCACCTGGTGACCACAGCCCCTCACCTGGTCGGCGCGGAAGTGGACGCCGGCCGGGGTGCGGTCATGTCGAGGAGGAGCAGGGCGTCGTGGTCGGGGCTGCCGGGCTCGGCGGTGTAGACGCCGATGCGCTGACCGGGCGTGCCTTCCACGTGCAGCGACTGGGACGTGAGGGTGAGCGTGCCGACCTGCGGGTGGTGGAAGGTCTTGTGCGCGGGCTTGCGTCCGGTCACCTCGTAGCGTTCCCACAGGCCCGCGAAGTCGGGGCTCTTCAGGAGGAGTTCGCCGACGAGGTGGGTGAGGTCGGGTGCGTCGGGGGCGGTGCCGGCGATGGCGCGCAGGCGGGCGACGCAGGCGGTGATCTGCCGGTCCCAGTCGGTGAAGAGGTCGCGGGCCGCGGGATGCAGGAACAGGTAGCGCGCGAGGTTGCGGTGCTGGGCGGGCCAGTCGTCCAGGCCCGCGTACAGGGCCAGTCCGCCGGGGTTCCAGGCCAGCATGTCCATGCTGCGGCTGATCACGTACGCCGGATTCGGACGCAGGGACTCGAGCAGCAGCTTGATGTGGGGGCGCACCGTTCGGCTGGGCGCGGGCGGCGGTTTTGGGGCGTAGCGGGCGGCGCGGGCGGCGAGCTCGCGCAGGTGCTGGTGTTCCTGGTCGTCCATCTGCAGGGCGCGGGCGAGCGAGTCGAGGACGGCGGGGCTGGGGCGGGTCTCCTTGCCGCGTTCGAGCCGTACGTAGTAGTCGATGCTGATGCCGGCGAGGGTGGCCAGCTCCTCGCGGCGCAGGCCGGGGGTGCGGCGGATGCCGGTGCCGACGGTGAGGCCGGCCTGTTCGGGGCTGGTCTGGGTGCGGCGGGCGCGCAGGTAGCGGCCCAGCTCGGCGCCTTCACTGTGCGCGCTCTCGGTTGCCATGGCTCCAGTCTCACCCGCACATGACCTGGTCGGCAGGTGCGAGGGGAGCCCTGTCGTTACCCCCGAAGAGCCCGCCCTGCCACACCGACGCGATCCGGGCGAAGCTGAATGAGCAAGACGCCGAGACCCCACATGACTTCGGTGGCCACCGCGGGCACAACCGGCGGCCCGTACGACGCTGAGGGTGTCGGGCGACGCCACGACGCGAAGAGGGCGAGATGCGCTACATCAAGCTGCGTGACCTGGAGGTTTCCCGGATCGGGCTGGGTGCGATGGGTATGTCCCATGGCTACACCGGCGCCGGCACCGACGACGCGGAGTCCATCAGGACCGTGCACCGGGCGCTGGAGCTGGGCGTCACGCTCATCGACACCGCCGAGATCTACGGCCCCTACACCAACGAGAAGCTGCTCGGAACGGCGCTGAAGGGCCGCCGGGACCAGGTGGTGCTGGCCACGAAGTTCGGCCTGGTCTCCCACGGCGGCGACGGCGCCTGGAACCTGGACTCCAGCCCGGCCAACATCCGCACTGCCGTCGAGGGCTCCCTGAAGCGACTGGGCACCGACCACATCGACCTGTACTACCAGCACCGGGTGGACCCGAGCACCCCCATCGAGGAGACCGCGGGAGCCGTCGCCGAGCTGATCGCCGAGGGCAAAGTGCGCGCCTTCGGACTCTCGGAGGCCGGCCCGGACACGATCCGCCGCGCGCACGCCGTCCAGCCGGTCACCGCGGTGCAGTCCGAGTACTCCCTGTTCACCCGGGGCATCGAGGAGCGGATCCTGCCGCTGCTGCGGGAGCTGAACATCGGCCTGGTGCCGTTCTCCCCGCTGGGCCGCGGCTTCCTGACGGGCACCGTCCGCTCCACCGACCAGTTCGACGAGGGCGACTTCCGGCGCGACAACCCGCGCTTCACCGGCGAGAACTTCCGGCGCAACCTCGCCCTCGCCGACGAGGTCAAGGCCCTGGCCGCCGAGGTGGGCGCCACGCCCGCGCAGGTCGCGCTGGCCTGGCTGCTCGCCCAGGGCGACGACATCGCCCCGATCCCCGGCACCAAGCGGGTCAGCCGCGTCGAGGAGAACACCGCCGCCGACGCCGTCACGCTGACCGCCGAACAGCTCGACCGGCTCAGCAGCCTGCCTCCCGCCGCCGGCGCCACCCACACCGAGGCCCAGGCGCGGATGCTCGAACGCTGACCTCCCGCCCCCCAGCGCCCTCCCTTTGGAGTAGTACCCCCTATGCGTGCAGCAGTGATGTACGGAGCCGGAGACGTCCGCGTCGAGGACCGGCCCGACCCGAAGATCGTGGAGTCCGCCGACGCCGTGGTCCGCGTCGTCGCAGCGTGCGTGTGCGGCAGCGACCTGTGGCCGTACCAGTCGATGCCCGCCACCGACACCGGCCGCCCCATGGGGCACGAGTTCCTCGGCGTCGTCGAGGAGGCCGGCGCGGACGTGACCGGCCTGAAGGCAGGGGACCTGGTCGTCGCCCCCTTCACATACAGCGACAACACCTGCGACTACTGCGCCAAGGGCCTGCACATCTCGTGCCGCAACGGCGGCCGCTACGGCTTCGACGACGTCGACGGCGGGCAGGGCGAAGCCGTCCGCGTCCCGCACGCCGACGGCACCCTGGTCAAGCTGCCGGGGGCCGCCGACTCCGCGCTGCTGCCCTCCCTGCTGGCCCTCTCCGATGTCATGACCACCGGCCACCACGGCGCGGTCACCGCGGGCGTCGGCCGTGGTGATGCGGTGCTGGTCGTGGGTGACGGCGCCGTCGGCCTGTGCGCCGTGATCGCCGCCAAGCGGCTCGGCGCTGAACGGATCGTCCTCGCCGGCCGCCACGAGGCCCGAACCGACCTGGGCCGCCAATTCGGCGCCACCGACGTGGTCGCCGAGCGCGGCGAGGAAGGCATCGCCCGCATCCGCGAGCTGACCGGCGGCGTGGACAAGGTGATCGAGGCCGTCGGCACCCGCCAGGCCCTCGACACCGCGCTGGGCGCGGTCCTGGACGGCGGCACCATCAGCCGCCTCGGTGTCCCGCAGTACGAGCAGGGCCCCATCGGCCCGGCCGAGTTCATGCGCAACATCACCCTGACCGGCGGCGCGAGCCCCGCCCGCGCCTACATCGAGCAGCTCCTGCCCGACGTCCTGGACGGCACCATCACCCCCGGCCGCGTCTTCGACCGCACCTTCTCCCTCGATCAGGCACCGGAGGCCTACCGGGCCATGGCCGACCGCCAGGTCCTCAAGGCGCTCATCCGCCCCTGACCCTCAACTCGCGAGCACAGCAAAGGACTTCCCTCATGCAGTACGTGACCTTGAGCAACGGTCTCGAGATGCCACTCCTCGGCTTCGGCGTCTACCAGATCCCCGCCGACGACACCGAACGCGCCGTCTCCGACGCGCTCGCCGCCGGCTACCGCCTGCTCGACACCGCCGCCGCCTACGGCAACGAGGAAGCCGTAGGCCGAGCGATCAAGTCCAGCGGCATCGCCCGCGAGGACCTGTTCGTCACCACCAAGCTGTGGGTCCAGGACGCCCCCGCCGAGAAGAACACCCGTCGCGCCTTTGAGACGTCCCTGAACAAGCTGGGCCTGGACCACCTCGACCTGTATCTGATGCACCAGCCCTTCGGCGACGTCTACGGCCAGTGGCGCGCCATGGAGGCCCTCCACCGCGAGGGCGCGGCCAAGGCGATCGGGGTCGCCAACTTCTACCCCGACCGTCTGATCGACCTGATCGTCAACAACGAAATCGTGCCCGCGGTCAACCAGATCGAGACCCACCCCTTCTTCCAGCGCGCCGACTACCAGGACCTCATGCGCGAGCACGGGGTGCAGATCCAGTCCTGGGGCGGCTTCGCCGAAGGCAAGAACGACTTGTTCACCAATCCGCTGCTGGCCGAGATCGGCAAGGAGTACGGCAAGTCGGTCGCGCAGGTCGTGCTGCGCTGGCTGACCCAGCGCGGCGTCATCGCCATCCCCAAGTCCGTACGCGCCGAGCGCATGGCCGAGAACATCGACGTCTTCGACTTCCAGCTCACCGACGAGCAGATGGCCCGGATCGCCACCCTCGACACCGGCAGCTCCCTGTTCTTCGACCACCACGACCCCGAGATCGTCACCTGGCTCGCCAAGCGCCGCCTGGACGCCTGACCCGCGCACGCTCTGGGGCGGGCGGTACGCCGCACCGGCCGGCAACCGCTCGCCCCTTTCCGCTTCCACGTACCGCGCGAAGGACCTTCTGTGAACCAGCAGAACCACACGTCGGCCCGGCGCCGCACGATCCCGCGCGCCGCGCTGCTGACCGGAGTCACCGCCGTGACCGCATCCCACCTTGCTGCTCGCGTACTTCTCACGGCCGGGCGAGAACTACTGCTACGGCGATCGCACCACGCTGAGGGTCGGTAACACCGAGATCTTGGCCTGCAAGATCCGGGCCGCGAACGGCACCCCTCCGGTCAGGTCATCGACGCCCTGGCCCGGGCCCTGAGCCTGGACTCCGACGCCTGCTGGCACGCCTACCGCCTGGCCGACCTGGTACCCACCCAGGGGTGTGGCCCGAGAGCGGAGCACACCCCTGACCTGTCTTCAGCGAACCAAGTTCGCTGCTCCCAGGACACACGTCGTCACCGTGCCCGCGAGCGCCAGCAGCTTGTACGGTGCCCGATCCAGGGTCACGTGCAAGGGTCCGCAACGGAGTTCGAAAGCTGGCGTGGACGAGGGCGGCTCCGGCGGGTAGATGGCTTGAGTGCCAGGAGCAACTTGAGAGTTCAGGCGCTTGGCCACAATTTCTCCGATTCTTCGGGCCTGCGGCAAGTGTCAGCCGTAGGCAAGCGGATGGCTCGGTGATCCGAGCGCGCCCACCTTCGAGCAGCTGCCACCTAGCGCCGCAAGTCGCTTGTGTCCGCCTCCGGCCTGACTGCTGGCTGTGGTTACTTGCCTGCCCTCAAGGCGTACGTCCGTGACCTGCAGGTTCTTGCTCTGTTTTGAGAATCGAGTCGAGTGGCCGAGAGCATCAACTTCTTCAAGTGCGCTCTGCATTGGGTGCGTTGCGACAACTACGGTTGTCCTCATGCGTTCAGCGAGTGGTGACGAGTTCTGGTTCGATGCGGATGCTATGCGGGAGCCATGGCGTTCGCCTTACGCCGCCGAGGTCGCGCAAATGCGCGACCAGTTGAGGAAGGTTGCCAGTGATCTTGCGGGACAGACCTCAGCGCGTGGTCGGAAATGCCTGGCCAATGGACACGAGCCCTCGGCTATGGCGGAGCTGTTCGCAGACTGGCAGCTCGCTTACCTGCACGCCTTGCGACAGGTGCATGAAGCCGCTGAGGTTCTCGCCGCAGAGGCCGCGCTGATGGGTGGGGGGATGGGGGCCACCTATGGCCATCTGGGGGCCGCTTGGGGGATCTCCAAGCAGGCGGCGCGTAAGAAATGGCGCGGCGCGGTCGCCGACTCCTCGGAGCAACCGGAGAAGATCAAGGTGGAAAGGTACGGCGGGACAGCCGAGATCATTTATCTTCCGGATCGATGCGCCTGGGGCTGGGCCGGTCACGGCAGCGATGGGACGCACCACGAGGCGGAGGAGACGTATCCCAGCTGGTGCATAGCCATGATCGTTGCAGGGGACTTCCTTCGAGACCACGTCGACCCTTGGGGATACGCCGGTGATGCTCCATCTGCACTTGGTGATCCGCAGGAGTGTTGGTGCTGGGATGGCGAAGCCTAAGCACGGGGGTTGACCAAGGACGCGCGACGACGGTGGGTGACGGCGGTCCCTTTGACGGTGGTGAGCTGGGTGGGAGTCGGCGTCTGGAAGCCGCCTCTTTCGTACTCGGCTCCCAAAACAACCCCCGGAAACCACTCAGGGGCCCGACCCGCGATGCGGATCAGGCCCCTGACCTGGTGTTTCAGCTGTCGGGGTGGCGGGATTTGAACCCACGATCTCTTCGTCCCGAAGCAACTCGGGATGGTCGCCTTGCTTGGGCTGCTGCGTCTGTCACCTGCGCTGAGGGTCCGCTGACGTCCACGGCTGTTCGCGGCTGTGCTTCGTCGTTGTCACGCAGTTAGACACTCGGCGTGCTTGAGCGAACCGAGCTGGCGCCAAGCTGCTAGTGGCTCTATTCACGAGTAACGCCCTCAGTGGTTCACGGGTTTGGGAGGCACCCAAAACCACGGTCGCGTCATGTTGATGAGTCCGGGAGGCATGGCGACGCTTGTCAGGGCTGCATCAATATGCTGGCGTACGCTGCGGTCATGGACGACCCCGTGCTCACCGCCCGCGAACTGGTGCGAGATCGGTTTCCCGCCGCCCGGGTCGCCTTTCTGGCTGGCAGTGTGCTGACCGACCGGCGGACGCCGACCTCCGATCTGGACATCGTGGTCCTTCTGGACGGGCCGCCGGCGCCCAACCGGGAGAACCTGCTGTACCGCGGCTGGCCGGTGGAGCTGTTCGTGCAAACCGAGGCCGTCTGGCGTAGCTTCGCCGACCAGGAGACCGCGAAGCGGAATTCGCCGTTGCTCGCCATGTGCTCCGAGGGCATGCTCCTCGTGGACGCGAATGGGCTGGGTGCTTCGCTCCAGGCGGAGGCGCGAGAACGTTGGGCGGCGGGCCCACCGCCGCTCTCGGACCGTGAGCGGGACTACCAGCGGTACATCCTGACCGACCTGCTCGACGATCTGCGTGGCTGTGCGGACCCTGCCGAGCGGGTGCACTTGGTCTCGCACATGCTCCAGCGTGCCTCGGAGGTGGCCCTGCTGGTCGGCGGACACTGGCTTGGCGGAGGCAAGTGGTTGTCGAGGCGGCTGGCTGCGGCCGACCCCAGGCTGCACTGCGCGTTGACCGAAGCCGCCGCGCAAGCAATAGCCGGGCACACGAGCGTCTTCGCCGCAGCCGTGGCAGAGGTGCTAGACCAGGCCGGCGGCCCGCTGTGGGACGGGTATGCCATCCGATGAGTCGGTGGTGTGGGGACTAGCCACGCAACCACAGGGGACATGAGCGCCCCGTCACGACGCCGATCGCCCTGTTCGCCTCGGCAGCAGGGGACTTGTCACTTCTCGTGAACATTCACGAGCCAGTTACGGATGTTGCCGGTTGGAGTGAGCACAGGCATCCTGCACCTCGCTGCCGCTGATCGCGACCCGATAGGTACGGACTGCCGCGTCAGCTGAGCTATGAGCGTGCGGCTGGTCCCCGCTAGCGGCCGATGGGGACCTCGTAGACGATCTCGCACAGCGCAGCGGGGACGACGATGTCCGCCGTCTCCACGGGCCGACCCTGATCGCTGTAGTACGTCCGCCGGATGTGTGTCACGAGCGCGGCCTTCTGGATCCCGAGAAGTGATGCCTCTTCGGCCGTGGCCTGCCTCGGCTCCGGCTGTTCCACGGCATGGTTGACGACGACCCCGATCGCGGCCATGCGGTTCACGACTCCCGCCCCGGAGTGCGGTCCACCCTCGGGAAGAACGACGAGGGTGCCGGCGGTGAGGTCGTACGGCTCCCAGCTCGTCGACAGCTGCACGGGTCTGCCGTCTGCCAGGCACTCGTAGACGGTACGGACGCACAGGTCGCCCTCGGCGATGCCCAGTCGCTCCGCGATCTCGGCGGGCGCCGGCACCTTGGCCTCGGTGCGGCTCTCCCAGTCACCCTGCTTGCCCACGGCCCTCATGTCCGCGCGGAACGGCGAACCGTCAGGCTGCTCGCGCGCCGAGGAGCGGACCACGCGTACGCGCTGACGGGGCGCAGCGACGTACGTGCCGGAACCTGCGCGGCCTTCCAATACGCCCTGGGAGATCAGCAGTTCTTGCGCCCTGCGGACCACGTTCTCGCCGACGCCGCACTCCTGGGCGATCTGGGTGCGCGAGGGGAGTCGGTCCCCCGGTGTCCAGTCATGCTCCGCGATGCGACGTCGGAGCACGTCAGCGATGCGGAGGTACGGCGGCTGCTCAGGCATATGGAAAATCTAGTCCACTAGCTCTAATCTCGTTAACTAGCTTTACGGAAAGTGATTGACGAGTGACGGGGGCTGAGCTGTGTCTGCTTCGGATGTAGGCGCCGGAGACATCGCCGTCGTCGACTGGCCTCATCCGCCATCGTCCGACGCCGTTGATGTCAGGCGGATGAGTGTCCTCGGGTGCGCCGTTTCAGTTCATTTGATCACTGATCCGGTGTGCCGCTGATACTCAAGGCATGACCGACACCGCCCCGAACACTCCCGACCAGAACCACTTCCCCGGGCTGCCGCTCCGCGACCTCGCGGGCTTCACCCACCGCTGGGTCGATGCGGAAGGAATCCGGCTTCACGCCGTGGAAGGCGGTCGGTCGGGCGCCCCACCGTCGTACTGCTCGCCGGATTCCCGCAGACCTGGTGGGCTTGGCACAAGGCGATGCCGCGCCTTGCCGAGCGCTTCCACGTAATCGCGATCGACCTGCCGGGACAGGGCCACTCCGATCGGCCCCAAGGGGGCTACGACACTCACACCCTTGCTTCGCGCGTCCAAGCCGCGCTGACCGCGCTCAACGTGCCGAAGTACTGGCTCGTCGCCCATGACATCGGGGCCTGCGTCGCCTTCTCGCTCGCCCTGAGGTACCAAGACCGCCTACACGGCGTCGCCCTGCTCGACGCCGGCATTCCCGGGATCACCCTCCCGGACGCCATCCCAACGGATCCCGAACGGGCCTGGAAGACCTGGCACTTGGCATTCCACGTGGTGCCCGAACTGCCCGAGACGCTGATCACCGGCCGCGAGCGTGACTACGTGGGCTGGTTCTTGAGGGTCAAGACACTGTCCCCGAACACGTTCGACAGCGCCGATGTCGACCACTACGCCGCCTCCATCGCAGCTGAGGGAGGGCTCCGAGCGTCTCTCGCCTACTTCCGCGATGCCGCGGAATCAGCGCGCAAAAACCAGGAATCCCTCGCTTCCGGGCGAGGGCACTTGACCATCCCGGTCCTGGGAATCTCCAGCTCCCACGGCTCGATCCCCGACATGGCCGCCTCCATCAGCCCCTGGGCAGAGAACGTGACCGGCGTCGTCATCCCGGAAGCCGGGCACTTCATTCCCGACGAGCAGCCCGACGCAACTGTGGACGCATTGACCGCGTTCATCGATCACGGGCGTGTCGAGTAGAGCGGCCTCAGTGCTACCGGACACGCACATCACCCGCGAGATGCGGGCGGACCTGCTCGCCAACCTGACGGCGGAGTGGGAAGCGTCGCTCGAAGCACGGCTGGCGATGTCCGCCACGTCTCCGGTGGCGGTGCTCGATGGCCTCTTGCGGGAGCGGTTGAGGGCGCGTTCGTAGAGCCCGTTCGGGAGAGAAATTCCAAGATCTTCTCCCAGATTTCTCCCAGAGCTGCCCGCACAAGCAGAAAGACCCCCCCGCACTCAAGTGAGTGCGGGGGGGTCTGACCTGGTGTTTCAGCTGTCGGGGTGGCGGGATTTGAACCCACGACCTCTTCGTCCCGAACGAAGCGCGCTGCCAAGCTGCGCTACACCCCGATGTCGTTGCTCCACTGTCCCGCTGTTCTGCAGGTCGTGGCGACATCGATTACTTTAGCGGACCGGCGGCCGGAGACGAAATCCGGTTTTCGTCAGGGGCCGGGGGTCAGGGTCAGGAGGGTCGCCTCCGGGGGGCAGGCGAAGCGGACCGGGGTGTAGCGGTTCGCGCCGCAGCCGGCCGAGACGTGCAGGTAGGAGCGGTGTCCTTCGGCCTCGTGGGCCGACAGGCCCTTCACGCGGTCCGTGTCCAGGTCGCAGTTGGTGACCAGCGCCCCGTAGAAGGGGATGCACAGCTGGCCGCCGTGGGTGTGGCCGGCCAGCACCAGCGGGTAGCCGTCCGCCGTGAACGCGTCCAGGGTCCGCAGGTACGGGGCGTGCACGATGCCCATCGAGAAGTCGGCGCCCGAGTCCGGGCCGCCCGCCACGCGCGCGTACCGGTCGCGCTTGATGTGCGGGTCGTCCAGGCCCGTGAACCCGATCTCCACGCCTTCGATCTTGAGAGCGCCCCGCGCGTTGGTCAGGTTCAGCCAGCCCGCCGCGTCGAAGCCGTCCCGCAGGTCCTCCCACGGGTTGTGGACGGCGCCGACCGCGGGGGCGTTGCCGTTGAGGCCGTGGGCGCCGCGGGCCTTCTCGAAGAGGTAGCGGGCCGGGTTGCGGAGCTTGGGGCCGTAGTAGTCGTTCGAGCCGAAGACGTACGCCCCCGGGAACTCCATCAGGGGGCCCAGCGCGTCCAGGACCTCCGGCACGCCCTCCGGGTCGGACAGGTTGTCGCCCGTGTTGATCACGAAGTCGGGGCGCAGCCCGGCCAGGGAGCGCAGCCAGCGCTGCTTCTTGCGCTGACCGCCGACCATGTGGATGTCGGACACCTGGAGGACGCGCAACGGGCGCATCCCCGCGGGCAGAACGGGGACCGTGACCCGTCGGAGGCGGAACGAACGGGCTTCGAACCCCGCCGCGTAGATCAGTCCGGCGGCGCCCGCCGCCGTGATGCCTGCTGTCACTTTCAGGGGAACCCCGTATCGCGCGCGCATACGCCCATCGTGTCAGACCCGGCAGGTCCCGGAAATCAAGGGGCGCAGGGCATTGCGTACCTGCGACAATCGCTGCATGACCACGCTCAAGTCGAAGCTGCAGGAAGACCTCACCGCCGCGATCCGGGGGCGTGACGAGCTGCGCTCCTCGACGCTCCGGCTCACCCTCTCCGCCATCACGAAGGAGGAGGTCGCGGGCAAGACGGCACGCGAGCTCTCCGACGACGAGGTGCAGAAGGTGATCACCCGCGAGGCGAAGAAGCGCCGCGAGGCGGCCGAGGCGTTCGCGCAGGGCGGCCGCGCCGAGCAGGCCGAGCGGGAGAAGGCGGAGGGTGTGGTGCTCGCCGAGTACCTGCCGAAGCAGCTCTCCGACGACGAGCTGCACCAGATCGTCGCCCAGGCGGTCGGGGAGGCGAAGGCCGCGGGCGCCGAGGGGCCGCGCGCCATGGGCCAGGTCATGAAGATCGTGAACCCGAAGGTCGCGGGCCTCGCGGAGGGCGGCCGCGTGGCCGCCGTCGTGAAGCAGCTGCTCGCCGGCTGAGCGAGCCGGCCGGCTCTGCGGGGCGGGTGGGAGAGTCCGGGCTGAGCCACGCGTCTCGCCCCCGTCCTCACCCCTCACCACACGTACGCCGATGGGGCGCCCCCAGCCAAGGGGGCGCCCCATCCGCGTACCGTCACCGTCCGGTCCAGGTGGTAGCCGTCTCAGCGGCGCCCGCCCCCGTGCCCGTTCGCGCCACCCAGCAGGCCCGACGGGAGGCCCGAAGGGAGGCCCGGCCACGGGCTGTTGCCGTTTCCGCCGGTGTTGGTGCCCGGCTTCGAGCCGCCCTGGCCCGGCTCCTCGTCCCTGTCGTGGCCCCTGTCGTGGTCCCTCCCCTTGTCCTTGTCGGGGTCGGGGATGTCGATCAGGTTGAAGTCGGGGGACGGCTTGTCGGAGAGGGCGCCGACCATGGCGTCCTTCCAGATCGGCCCGGGAACCTGGCCGCCGAAGACCTTCGCCTGGTACACGCCGCCGATGGTGATGTTGGTCATCTTCTCCTTCTGCAGCGGGTCGCCGACCCAGACAGCGCCGGACAGGTTCGGCGTGTACCCCACGAACCAGGCGTTCTTACGGCTGTCGGTCGTACCGGTCTTGCCCGCGTTGGCCCGGTCGGTCAGACCGGCCTCCCTGCCCGTACCGGAGTCGATCACGCCGCTCAGCAGGGTGTTGATGCTGTCGGCGGTCTTCGTCGTCATCGCGCGCGAGCACGACGACTTCGGCACCGGCAGCGACTTGCCGCCGGGGGCCGTGATCGACTCGATGGCGACCGGCGTGCAGTACGTGCCGCGGTTGGCGAAGGCGGCGTACGCGCTCGCCATGGTCAGCGGCGAGATGCCCTTGGAGCCGAGGACGATGGCCGGGACCTGGGGGAGCTTGTCGCCGTTGCCCTGGACGACGCCCAGCTTGTCGGCCATGCCCATCACGGGGCAGATGCCGGTTTCGCCGATCATCTGCACGAAGTAGGTGTTGATGGACTTGGCCATCGCCTCCTTCAGCGCGTACGGACCGACCTCGGACTCGTTCTCGTTCGACACGGTGTCGCCGCCGCTGTTCACCCACGGCTTGCCGCTGCACGTCTGGACCGACTTCGGATACGGCATCCGGTACGGCGCCGGGTACGACTTCGTCACCGGGGTGCCCTGCTCCAGGGCGGCCGCGGCGAGGAACGGCTTGAACGTCGAACCCGTCGGGAAGCCGTAGTTCGACCCGCTCATCTTGCGGTCGACCGAGTAGTTGATCTGCGTCTCGTTCTTGCCGAAGCCGTACGGCTTCGACTGCCCCATGCCGAGGATCTTGCCGGTGCCCGGCTCGACGAACGTGGCCGCCGTCGCGACCTTGTCCGTCTGGTAGACGTGGTCCTTTATCGACGCCTGCACCGATTCCTGCGTCTGCGGATCGAGGGTGGTCCGCACCTGCAGACCGCCCCGGTTCCAGAGCTTCGCCCGCGCTTCCTTCGTCTTGCCGAAGACGGGGTCGGTGAGGAACACCTCGCGTACGTAGTCGCAGAAGAAGCCGGCGCCCTTGACCGCCGTGATGCAGCCGTTCTGCGGCTTGCTGACCTTCAGGCCGAGCGGCTTCTCCTTGGCGCGGTCCGCCTCGGCCTGGGGGATGTCGTTCGTCTCGGCCATCCGCTGGAGCACGACGTTCCGTCGCCTGGTCGCCTCCGCCTCGTCGTTGACGGGGTCGTAGCGGCTCGGGGACTGGACGATGCCGGCCAGCATCGCGGACTCCTCCAGCGTCAGGTCCTTGGCCGACTTGGAGAAGTACCGCTGCGAGGCGGCCTCGACGCCGTACGCCTGCTCACCGAAGTACGTGATGTTCAGGTAGTTGGCGAGGATGCGCTTCTTGCCGAGCTTGTCCTCGAGCTGGATCGCGTACTTCAGCTCGCGGACCTTGCGGCCGATCGTCTGCTGGGTGGCCTGGGCGAGCTTCGTCGGGTCGTCGCCGGCCTCCTCCATGAAGACGTTCTTCACGTACTGCTGGGTGAGCGTGGACGCGCCCTGCGCGACGCCGCCGCTCTGCGCGTTCTCGTTGATCGCGCGCAGGATGCCCTTCAGGTCGACGGCGCCGTGCTCGTAGAAGCGCGAGTCCTCGATCGCGACGAGCGCCTTCTGCATGTACGGCGAGATGTCCTTGAGGGGCACCACGGTGCGGTCGCGCGAGTAGACCGTCGCGATCGTGCCGCCCTTGTTGTCCAGGATCGTGGTGCGCTGACTGAGTGGCGGCTGCTTGAGATTGGCCGGGATCTCGTCGAACCCCTCGACCGAGCCCTTCGCCGCGAGGCCGAGCGCACCCGCTGCGGGCAGCGCGATTCCGGCGAGGACGGCTCCCGCGAGGACACTGACACCAAGGAACTTGGCGGCCTGCTGAGTCGGTGACAGTCCACCGCCCGAGCGCTTCTTTCCCATGAGGGCAGCCTACGTTCTGATTCTCCGGACAGGCGTATATGCCTTGGCCTAAGCTGCACTCAACTGTCACAGCAGTGCGGTCACGTATCAAGACGTCCGGCGAACCCGAATCGTTCCGGTAGTCATCTCACCACTCTGCCGCGGTCGTTCCGTGGTGGGTGGAGGCGTGTCCGAAACCGCCTTGAGTGTCACCCGGTGTCCGCTGTGACTCAACTGAAACGCCCCGGTTTGCCGGGTTGGTCGCACATGCCCTCGGCTCACTCCGTCGGGTGATCTGCCGCTTACGCATAGTCCGTTCGGGCCATTCAAGATTGGGCCCGAAGGGGGTGTTGCGCTGTGCCCACCTTCCGTAACGTCCTCAACTGGCGGCGGTGAATATGCCGCTGCCGCCGTGGGGGAGCCTCGATTCGGGAGAGGACGGCGCCGGTATGGGCTGGGTAACCGACTGGAGTGCGCAGGCGGCCTGCCGCACTACCGATCCAGATGAACTGTTCGTTCAAGGAGCAGCGCAGAACCGGGCGAAGGCGGTGTGCACCGGATGTCCGGTGCGGACCGAGTGCCTGGCCGACGCGCTGGACAACCGCGTCGAGTTCGGCGTGTGGGGTGGCATGACCGAGCGGGAACGCCGTGCGCTGCTGCGCAGGCGTCCCACCGTCACCTCGTGGCGCCGGCTGCTCGAGACGGCTCGTACGGAGTACGAGCGCGGTGCGGGCCTGCTGCCCGTGGACATCGATGACGACGAGACGTACGAGAGGTACGCCGCCGTGGGGTGAGGGAGCTGAGCTGGTCGAGCTCCTTCAGGGGCGTCCGAGGGGTGCGAGCCGTGTGGTGTGGCCCGCGCCTCAGGAGTCGTCCGTACGGCTCACGCAGCTCCGGCCGGGTTCGCGCCGGCCGCGAGCCGGTCCCCGATGCTCCTCAGGCCTGCCAGGTCGTGCACATCGCCGGGCAGGGCGCCGACCTCGGTGACCGCCACCTCCGGGTGGAGCGCGGCGAAGCGGTCGCGTGTGCGCTGTTCGCGTGCCAGTAGCTGCATGCGTTCCGCGTGCAATCGCAGGAGGCCTGCCGTGAGTTGGTCTGGCGTGGCGCGGTCTGCCGTTGCGTGATCCGTGGTCGCGTGGTCCGTGGTCGCGGTGACAGGCGTGCTTGTGGCCCGTGAGTTGGGCGCGGTCGCGGGTGTGGGTGCGCTGTGTGGGGTTTTGTCCGGCGCCTGAGTGTGCTCGTCGGGCGTGTCCCTTGCTGGGGCGGGGGAGCCTGCTTCGGGAGAGGTACGCAGCTCTACATTCCCGTCACCCTGATCCACAATGCCGCGCTCATCAAGATTTTCTGCGGCCGCGAGGGCCCGCTCGGCCGACAGCTGCGCGGCACCGCTGCCGTGTACCCGGTTCAGTACGAGGCCGGCCAGCGGCATGTCCTCCGCGGCGAGGCGCTCCACGAAGTACGCGGCCTCGCGCAGCGCGTCCCGCTCCGGCGCCGCCACCACCAGGAACGCCGTACCGGGGGCCTGGAGCAGCTTGTACGTCGCGTCGGCGCGGGTGCGGAACCCGCCGAACATCGTGTCCATCGCCGCGACGAACGTCTGCACGTCGCGCAGGAGTTGACCGCCGAGCAGCTTTCCGAGCGCGCCCGTCATCAGAGACATCCCGACGTTCAGGAACTTCATGCCGGCCCGGCCGCCGACCTTCGCCGGGGCCATCAGGACCCGGATCAGCTTGCCGTCCAGGAACGAGCCGAGACGTTTCGGCGCGTCCAGGAAGTCGAGCGCCGAGCGGGACGGCGGCGTGTCGACGATGATCAGGTCCCACTCGTCCTGGGCCCGCAGCTGGCCCAGCTTCTCCATCGCCATGTACTCCTGCGTGCCCGCGAAGCCCGCCGAGAGCGACTGGTAGAACGGGTTGCCCAGAATCGCCTCGGCCCGCTGGCCGTCCGCGTGCGCCTCGACGATCTCGTCGAACGTCCGCTTCATGTCGAGCATCATCGCGTGCAGTTCACCGCCCTCCGCTCCTTCGACGGGGGCGATCCCCTTCACGCGCCGTGGTGTGTTGTCCAGCGAGTCGATGCCCATCGACTGGGCCAGCCTGCGCGCCGGGTCGATCGTCAGCACGACGACCTTGCGGCCGCGCTCGGCCGCGCGCAGGCCGAGTGCCGCCGCCGTCGTCGTCTTGCCGACGCCGCCGGAGCCGCAGCACACCACGATGCGTGTCCCGGGGTCGTCGATGAGTGGGTCCACGTCGAGTACGCGGGTGTCCGCCGGATTCAGGCTCAGGGACGACGTCATGTGCCTCTAGATCCCTTGCTTCCGCAGTTCCGTGGCCAGCCGGTACAGGCCCGCCAGGTCCATCCCCTCGGTCAGCAGCGGCAGTTCGTGCAGCGGCAGGCCCGAATCGGCCAGCACCGCCCGCTGGCTGCGCTCCAGCTCGTGCCGTTCCGCGTACTCCGCCGCCTGGCCGAGGAGCGGGGTCACCAGACGTTCGGCGCCGCCGCCTCTGCGGGCGCCGCCCAGGCCCGCCGCCGACAGGGACTTGGCGATGGCCGCCCGGGGTACGCCGCCCTGCGCCAGCGCCAGTTCGGCCTCGTCCAGGACTGCCGGGCGCACCATGTTCACGATGAGCCTGCCCACCGGGAGGTTCGCCGCCCGCAGCTCCGCGATGCCGTCCGACGTCTCCTGGACCGGCATCTCCTCCAGCAGCGTCACCAAGTGCACCGCCGTCTCCGGCGACTTGAGGACCCGCATGACCGCCTGCGCCTGGTTGTGTATCGGACCGATCTTGGCCAGGCCCGCGACCTCGTCGTTCACGTTCAGGAAGCGCGTGATGCGGCCCGTCGGCGGGGCGTCCATCACCACATAGTCGTAGGCGTATGTGTCGTGTTTGTTGGAGTTGTTCTGTTTCGTTTTGCGGCGAACCGCCTCGCAGGCCTTGCCTGTCAGGAGTACGTCCCTCAGGCCCGGCGCCACCGTTGTCGCGAAGTCGATCGCGCCCAGCTTCTTGAGCGCCCTGCCCGCGCCGCCCAGCTTGTAGAACATCTGGAGGTAGTCCAGCAGCGCCAGCTCCGGGTCGATGGCGAGTGCGAACACCTCGCCGCCCCCCGGGGCTACCGCGATCTTCCGTTCCTCGTACGGCAGCGCTTCCGTCTCGAAGAGCTGTGCGATGCCCTGGCGTCCTTCCACCTCCACCAGGAGAGTGCGCTTGCCCTCGGTCGCGAGGGCGAGCGCGAGTGCGGCGGCGACCGTGGTCTTTCCGGTACCGCCCTTGCCGCTGACGACCTGGAGCCTGCTCACGTCTTCGAGCCTAACCAGTCCGGGCGCGGGCTACGCAGGAGGCTGTCGGTCATCGCCGGTCCAGCGGCTACAGTCGGCCGTATGACCAAGTGGGAATACGCGACCGTGCCCCTTCTCGTGCACGCGACCAAGCAGATTCTGGACACCTGGGGCGAGGACGGCTGGGAGCTCGTCCAGGTCGTGCCCGGGCCGAACAACCCCGAGCAGCTCGTGGCCTACCTGAAGCGGGAGAGGGCATGAGCGGGATCGTCGACGCGCGCCTCGCCGAGCTCGGGCTGACCCTGCCCGAGGTCGTGCCGCCGCTCGCCTCTTACCAGCCGGCCGTGCAGTCCGGTGTGTACGTGTACACGGCCGGTCAGCTGCCGATGGTGGACGGGAAGCTTCCGCTCACCGGGAAGGTGGGGGCCGAGGTCACCGCCGAGCAGGCCAAGGAGCTGGCCCGGACGTGCGCGCTGAACGCGCTCGCCGCGGTGAAGTCCGTTGCAGGCGATCTCGATCGCGTCGCTCGTGTGGTGAAGGTCGTCGGGTTCGTCGCCTCCGCCCCTGACTTCACCGGGCAGCCGGGTGTGGTGAACGGGGCCAGTGAGCTCTTCGCCGAGGTGCTCGGTGAGAAGGGTGTGCACGCTCGGTCCGCCGTGGGTGTGGCCGTTCTGCCGCTGGACGCGCCTGTTGAGGTCGAGGTTCAGGTCGAGCTCGTTTCGGCCTAGGTTTTTGGGTCGGCTCGGGTCCGGCGCGGTCCGTCTTCGGGTGCGGGGCCGCGCCGGGATGTACGTCCTCGCTGTTCTACGGGGCCTCGTCGCCGGCCCAGTTACCCGCATGTGGTGCTGGTGGCTCCGCGCGCACATCCGCCACCGGCCCTCGCGTTTCGGACGCGGCCGCCGGCCGGTGGGTGGTCTCTTTGCCGGTTCGGCTCTCTGTCCTACTTGATCGTCTGTGGCTCTCGAACATCTGCTTGGTAGCGGATAGCCTCCGGCCATGGCGAATGGGCAGTGGTATCCCCCGGAGTGGCCCGAGCGGATTCGTGCGCTCGCGGCGGGTGAACTGACGGCCGCCGTGCCGCGGCGGGCCGCGACCGTGATGCTTCTGCGGGACGCGGCGGCCGGTCCCGAAGTGCACATGTTGCGTCGACGCGCCTCCATGGCTTTCGCCGGGGGCGCGTACGCGTATCCGGGCGGGGGTGTGGATCCCCGTGACGACGAGTCGGTCGTGCGGTGGGGCGGGCCCTCGCGCGCGGCGTGGGCGACGCGGCTCGGCGTGGACGAGAAGTCGGCGCAGGCGATCGTGTGCGCCGCCGTGCGGGAGACGTACGAGGAGGCGGGCGTGCTGCTCGCCGGGCCCGATGCGGCGTCCGTGGTGGGGGATACGACCGGTGAGTCCTGGGAGGCCGACCGGGAGGCGCTCGTCCGGCGGGAGTTGTCCTTCGGGGAGTTCCTGGGGCGGCGCGGGCTGGTCCTGCGGTCCGATCTGCTGGGGGCCTGGGCGCGGTGGATCACGCCCGAGTTCGAGCCCCGGCGGTACGACACCTGGTTCTTCGTCGCCGCGCTGCCCGAGGGGCAGCGCACCCGTAACGCTTCCACCGAAGCCGATCGGACCGTGTGGATCCGGCCCGAGCAGGCTGCCGAGGGGTACGACAAGGGCGAGCTCATGATGATGCCGCCCACGATCGCGACGCTGCGGGCGCTGGCCGGCTTCGACAGCGCCGAGGGGGCCCTCGTGGGGGCCGCGGCGCAGGATCTCTCCCCTGTGCTCGCGCAGGCCCGGCTGGAGAGCGGCGGGATTGTTCTGTCCTGGCCCGGTCATGATGAGTTCACCAAGCACATTCCGACCACGTCCGGGGGAGCCTCCGCATGACCGAAGCCGCAGCCCTTCCCGGACAGCCCCGCGGCGGGGTGCTGTCGGGGTCCGCCACCGCGCGCGCGGTCAACGTGCTGGCCCCGAACGCCTCCGCGATGACCCTGGACGGGACCAATACGTGGATCGTTTCCGAGCCTGATTCCGAACTGGCTGTGGTGATCGATCCCGGACCGCTCGACGACGCGCACCTGCGGACGGTTGTCTCGGTCGCCGAGGCTGCCGGCAAGCGTGTGGCTCTGACGCTTCTCACTCATGGGCATCCCGACCACGCGGAGGGCGCCGGCCGGTTCGCCGAACTGACCCGGACCAAGGTGCGGGCCCTCGACCCCGCTCTGCGTCTGGGGGACGAGGGGCTGGGCGGTGGGGATGTCGTGGCTGTCGGAGGGCTTGAGCTGCGTGTTGTCGCCGCGCCTGGGCATACCGCCGATTCGCTCTGTTTCCATCTGCCTGCCGACCGGGCCGTGCTGACCGGTGACACCGTGCTCGGGCGCGGGACCACCGTCGTCGCCCATCCCGACGGGCGGCTCGGCGACTATCTCGACTCGCTGCGGCGGCTGCGGTCCCTGACCGTCGACGACGGGGTGGACACCGTGCTGCCGGGGCATGGGCCCGTACTCGAAGACGCCCAGGGCGCCGTCGAGTTCTACCTCGCCCACCGCGCCAACCGGCTCGCCCAGGTCGAGACCGCCGTCGAGAGCGGTTATGTCACGGCGTCAGAGATTGTTGCCCATGTGTACGCGGGTGTGGATCGGTCGCTCTGGCCCGCTGCCGAGTTGTCCGTCCTGGCACAGCTCGACTATCTGAAGGAGCACGGGCTCATCTAGAGGACCTCGCGGGTCAGGGGTTTCAGGCGGTCCTCGTCCGCCAGGACGTTCAGCTCCGTGATTTTGGTGCCGGTGATCGTGAACGACATCAGTGATGTCGGGCGGCCTGCCGGGAGTGCCAGGAGGCCGATCGCGCCGTTGACCAGCACGACGCGTACGTGCGGTGCCAGGCGCTGGAACGTGATCGCCCCGGACGCCACCGCTTGAGCGCCACGGACCAGGCGCGAGAGGTCTGTTGCCCCGGCGTCCGCCCGTAGCAGTACGTCCGGGTCCAGGACCGCGACCAGTCGTTCGAAGTCGCCCTCGCGGGAGGCCGAGAGGAACGCCTCCACGATCTCGCGCTGGCGTACCGGATCCGTTTCCGGCGGCGGGGCTCCCTGGACGCGGCGGCGCGCGCGGCTCGCCAGCTGCCGGGTCGCCACCGGCGTGCGCTCCACGATCGGCGCGATGTCGTCGAACGGCACCGCGAACATGTCGTGCAGCACGAACGCCAGCCGCTCCACCGGCGCCAGCGAGTCGAGGACCACGAGCAGCGCCAGGCCCACCGAGTCGGCCTGGAGCGCCTGTTGTTCGGGGTCCGGGGTGTCGAGGCTCGTGATCAGGGGGTCGGGTACGTGGGTTTCCAGTGGCTCTTCGCCCCGTGCCCTGCGCGAGCGCAGCAGGTCCAGGCAGATCCGGCCCGTGACGGTGGTGAGCCAGCCGCCCAGGTTCTCGACGGCCGCGGCGTCGGACCGCTGGAGTCGCAGCCACGTCTCCTGTACGGCGTCCTCCGCCTCGCTGAGCGAGCCGAGCATCCGGTAGGCCACGGCACGCAAGTGGCCCCGTGACTCCTCGAACCGCTCGGCCAGGCTGTCCGTCGACGCTGAGCTCATCGGTGTCCTGCTTCCCGGGTCAGGGGCGGGGGGCCTTCACTCCGTGCACGGCTTCGTATTCTGCCGCCAGCCACGGGCCCAGGTCCTCGGTGTACGTGCGGAGGGTGTGCGGTGCGCCCGCCGGTTCGTACGCCGCCTCGGCCGCCTGCCGCATCGCTTCTGCCCGCTGCGGGTAGTACGTGCCGAACACCTCGGCCATCTGCGTCAGATCACTGGTCCAGCCGTTCCACCGGGGCATGACGAGCGTGAAGCCGGTGCGGACCAGGTGGCGGGAGATCTGACGGTCCAGGGTGCGCGGGTCGTCGCCTCGCGCGATGCGTTCGCGCCAGCGCTTCAGGAACAGGTGCAGGTCGCCGTTGGTCTCCCGGGCCAGGAGGGAATCGGGGCGGTAGTGCGGCAGGTGGTCGGCCAGGTCCTCGCCCAGGAGCGGCGTGCAGAGGCAGGCCACGAACCAGCCGAGGTCGTGCCGTTCGAGGTCGCTGAGGACCTGGGTCCGGCTGAGCACGATCAGGCCTACGCCGTCGATCTGCGCGAAGTCCTTGTCCAGCCTGTCGCCCAGGGCTTTGGCTTCCGCCCTGTCCTCGTCCGTCGGCTCCTCGCGCAGTGCGAGAAGGAGGTCCAGGTCGCTGCGGCCGGGGCGGGCCGTGCCGCGCGGCACGGAGCCGTAGAGGTACGCGCTCGTCAGCCGCGGCCCGAAGGCGGCGAGCAGGCCGTCGCGCGCCGCGGACACCACGGGGCGGAAGTCCGGCTGGATCCGGCTCAGGGAGCCTTCGCGTTCGATGTATCCGTGGTCGTCGAGGCCACGTGTGGTGGTCGCCATGGGCCCACTGTGCCGTGTCGGGAAGGCGCAGGCCCGGTATTTTCCGCGGCGGTGAACAGGCGATCCCGCCTCCCCGGAGGGAGACGGGATCGCCCGTTGTACGAAGGTGCCAGCTGTACGAAGGTGCCAGCTGTACGTGGGTGTCAGCCGTACGTAGGTGTCAGCGCGAACGCTTCGCGAGGCGCTCCACGTCGAGCAGGATCACGGCGCGGGCCTCCAGGCGGAGCCAGCCGCGGCCCGCGAAGTCCGCGAGGGCCTTGTTCACCGTCTCGCGGGAGGCGCCGACCAGCTGGGCCAGCTCCTCCTGCGTCAGGTCGTGCACGACGTGGATGCCCTCCTCCGACTGCACGCCGAAGCGGCGGGAGAGGTCCAGGAGCGCGCGGGCCACGCGGCCCGGCACATCCGAGAAGACCAGGTCGGACATCTGGTCGTTGGTCTTGCGCAGGCGCCGGGCGACGGCACGCAGCAGGGCGGAGGCCACCTCGGGGCGCGCGTTCAGCCAGGGCAGGAGGTCGCCGTGGCCGAGGCCGAGGAGCTTGACCTCGGTGAGCGCGGAGGCGGTCGCCGTGCGCGGGCCGGGGTCGAACAGCGAGAGCTCGCCGATCAGCTCGCCGGGGCCGAGCACCGCGAGCATGTTCTCGCGGCCGTCGGGGGAGGTGCGGTGGAGCTTCACCTTGCCCTCGGTGACCACGTACAGGCGGTCTCCGGGGTCGCCCTCGTGGAAGAGGGCGTCGCCGCGCGCGAGGGTCACCTCACTCATGGAGGCGCGGAGCTCCGCGGCCTGCTCATCATCGAGCGCCGCGAAAAGCGGGGCGCGCCGCAGAACGTCGTCCACGAGTTTCTCTCCTATGTCGACCTGCATCCGGGGACCGGGTTCCCGCTCCCCATTTTGCCGGACGGTCCAAACAGTGTGATCAGTCACTCAGGCACAAGTCTGCCGCACCGGGGTCACAAGCTGTGGGGGAGGGGGCCAATCGAGGACTGATCTGCGGGGTCGACGGCGGATGTCAGCGGCTGCCTTTAGGCTGGCCGGGTGTCCAAAACGCCGGTGAGAGCACAGGCCAAGGGGGCTGGGACGGTGACCGCAGGACGTAATTCCGCTGTGGGCGAACAGGCCTCGGCCGCGCCCAAGAAAGCGGCAAAAGGGGTAAAGCGAGCTCGTGGTGCTGAGGGCGCCGAGGGTGCCGCGGCTTCCGTGGCTGCCGCGGCTGCCGCGGGGAAGGGCGCTGGTGGTGGCGTGGGTTCCGGTGGTGCCGCGGGTTCCGGAGGGAAGCGTGCTGCCGCGAAGAAG
Organism: Streptomyces sp. NPDC045026; assembly: GCF_056432625.1. NCBI lineage: Bacteria > Bacillati > Actinomycetota > Actinomycetes > Kitasatosporales > Streptomycetaceae > Streptomyces > Streptomyces sp. NPDC045026. The sequence goes on along the minus strand of NZ_JBWKIS010000011.1, from coordinate 147,579 downwards.
GCCGGCGCCGCCAAGCCCGTGAAGAAGGCCGCCGCCGCGAAGTCGGACAAGCCCCCGAAGAAGGCCGCCGCCAAGCCCGAGTCCCGTACCGCCCTCGTCCGGCGTGCCCGGCGTATCAACCGCGAGCTCGCCGAGGTGTATCCCTACGCCCACCCCGAGCTGGACTTCGAGAACCCCTTCCAGCTGCTCGTCGCCACGGTGATGTCCGCCCAGACCACCGATCTGCGGGTCAATCAGACGACGCCCGCCCTCTTCGCCAAGTACCCGACCCCGGAGGACCTCGCCGCCGCGAACCCCGAGGACGTCGAGGAGCTGATCCGGCCCACCGGGTTCTTCCGCGCCAAGACGAAGTCGATCATGGGGCTGGCGGCGGCCCTGCGGGACGAGTTCGGCGGGGAGGTCCCGGGGCGTCTCGAAGACCTCGTCAAGCTGCCCGGCGTCGGCCGCAAGACCGCCTTCGTCGTGATGGGCAACGCCTTCGGGCGGCCCGGGATCACCGTGGACACGCACTTCGGGCGCCTCGTGCGGCGCTGGAAGTGGACGGAGGAGACCGACCCGGACAAGGTCGAGAAGGCCGTCGGCGAGCTCTTCCCGAAGAGCGACTGGACGATGCTCTCGCACCGCGTGATCTTCCACGGCCGCCGCATCTGCCACGCCCGGAAGCCCGCCTGCGGCGCCTGCCCGATCGCCCCGCTCTGCCCGGCGTACGGGGAGGGCGAGACCGACCCGGAGAAGGCGAAGAAGCTCCTGAAGTACGAGAAGGGCGGCTTCCCCGGTCAGCGCCTGAAGCCCCCGCAGTCGTATCTGGACGCCGGCGGCATCCCGGCGCCCCCGCTCGGCGCCACCGCGCCGCCCGCCACGGGGGAGTGACGCATCGCGGAACGAACGATGGGGACGCAAGCGTTGTGTTCAGTTGGACGGGGGTGCCTATGACGCATGCACACAGTGAGGCGCACGAAGAGCGCGTGACGAAGGACGAGCCTGTGCGGCTGAGCCGCGAGGGGCTGCCCGAGTGGCTCGACCCGGTCGTGAAGGCCGCCGACACGGTCGAGCCGCTCCAGCTGAGCCGCTTCCTGCCGCCCGAGAGCGGCGACGGGCGGCAGTCCGCCGTCCTGATCCTCTTCGGGGAGGGCGAGCGCGGCCCCGAGCTGCTGCTCATGGAGCGGGCCACGTCGCTGCGTTCGCATGCCGGGCAGCCGTCCTTCCCCGGCGGTGCCCTCGACCCGGAGGACGGCGATCCGCGTACGGACGGGCCGCTGCGCGCCGCCCTGCGCGAGGCGGAGGAGGAGACCGGGCTCGACCCGCGGGGCGTCCAGCTCTTCGGCGTCCTGCCGAAGCTGTACATCCCGGTGAGCAGCTTCGTGGTGACGCCGGTCCTCGGCTGGTGGCGCACACCGACGCCCGTACAGGCGGTCGATCCGGCGGAGACGGCCCGCGTCTTCACGGTGCCCGTGGCGGATCTCACGGATCCGCGCCACCGTGCGACGGCGGTCCACCCGAGGGGCCACAAGGGCCCGGCGTTCCTCGTCGAATCGGCTCTGGTCTGGGGCTTTACGGCCGGAGTGATCGATCGGATCCTGCACTACGCGGGATGGGAGCGCCCCTGGGACCGCAGTAAGCAGGTCCCACTCGACTGGCGCTCATGACAGGGTGGCCCACGTGAATGTGCTGGACATCCTGCTGCTCGTAGCCGCCGTGTGGTTCGCGATCGTGGGCTACCGCCAGGGCTTCGTCGTCGGCATCCTGTCGGTGATCGGCTTCCTGGGCGGCGGCCTCGCCGCGGTCTACGTCCTGCCCGCCATCTGGAGCGCGGTGACCGACGAGGCCAAGGTGAGTACGACCGCGGCCGTCGTCGCCGTCATCGTGGTCATCGTCTGTGCCTCCGTGGGACAGGCGTTCACCACGCACCTGGGGAACAAGCTGCGCCGGTACATCACCTGGTCCCCGGCCCGCGCCCTGGACGCCACGGGCGGCGCCCTGGTGAACGTGGTGGCGATGCTCCTGGTCGCGTGGCTCATCGGCTCGGCCCTGGCCGGCACGACACTGCCCACGCTCGGCAAGGAAGTGCGCAACTCCAAGGTCCTGCTCGGCGTGTCCAGAGCCCTGCCCACGCAGGCCAACACGTGGTTCGCGGACTTCTCCTCCGCGCTCGCGCAGAACGGCTTCCCACAGGTCTTCAGCCCGTTCTCGAACGAGCCGATCACCGAGGTCCAGCCCCCCGACCCGAAGCTGGCGAACAGCCCGGTCGTGACGACGGCCAAGCGCTCCATCGTCAAGGTGACGGGCCAGGCGCCCAGTTGCGGCAAGGTCCTCGAAGGCAGCGGCTTCGTCTTCGCCGACCGCCGCGTCATGACGAACGCGCACGTGGTCGGCGGAGTGGACGAGCCGAACGTGCAGATCGGCGGCGAGGGCCGGATGTACGCGGCGAAGGTCGTCCTCTACGACTGGAAGCGCGACATCGCCGTGCTCGACGTGCCCACCCTGAAGGCGCCCCCGCTCCAGTTCACGTCCACAGACGCCGAGCGCGGCGACAGCGCGATCGTCGCCGGCTTCCCGGAGAACGGCGCGTACGACGTCCGTCCCGCGCGCCTGCGCGGCCGCATCACGGCCAACGGCCCGGACATCTACCACCGCGGCACCGTGCAACGCGATGTGTACTCGCTCTACGCGACCGTCCGCCAGGGCAACTCCGGCGGCCCGCTGCTCACACCCGAGGGCAAGGTGTACGGCGTGGTCTTCGCGAAGTCACTCGACAGCGCCCAGACCGGGTACGCGCTCACCCGCGACGAGATCAGCCAGGACATCGACCGCGGCCGCACGGCCAACCAGCAGGTGGACAGCGACAGCTGCGCCCTGTGAGGTTCTGGAGGCGGTGAAGGCCGGGCCGGCGACGCGTCAGTCGCGCGTGTGCCGCAGCCGGGCCGAGACCCAGCGGGCCCGGCGGCGCAGGATGCGGGGAATGTTGATCCCCGGAGGGGTTTGGTCATGGCCCGCTTCCTGCGGGCCACCCCCCGGGTGACGGCTCAGCACCGTGGCTGAGCGGCGGTTGCGTGCGGCGTCACTGTAGTCGTGCGTCCAGCCCATACCCCGACCTGTGCCCGTGCCCCAAGGTCGGTAATCGCCCGCACGCCCCCCAATTGGCCTATGCGCCAGGCAATTGGCAGTTCGAAGGACAGTTGTTCCCGGACATGGCTCGAACGCGTCACCCGATCGTGCGAGGGGCGTCCGCACGGCCATCATCGGTCGGGCTCGGGGTCTTTCAGCCAGCTCACGAGTTCGTTGGAGAACGCGACCGGGTCCTCCTCGTGCGGGCTGTGTCTTCCCGGGGGATGACCCCCGGACCCCCAGCCGGGG
>NZ_JBWKIS010000011.1:0-144127 GCF_056432625.1 Streptomyces sp. NPDC045026 | reverse complement strand
GGCGGCGACGGGGCGGCGTCTAGCGGTCGGGCTCGGGGTCTTTCAGCCAGTTCACGAGTTCGTTGGAGAACGCGACCGGGTCCTCCTCGTGCGGGCTGTGTCTTCCCGGGGGATGACCCCCGGACCCCCAGCCGGGGCGGCGACGGGGCGGCGTCTAGCGGTCGGGCTCGGGGTCTTTCAGCCAGTTCACGAGTTCGTTGGAGAACGCGACCGGGTCCTCCTCGTGCGGGAAGTGGCCCAGACCGTCGAACAGCCGCCAGCGGTAAGGCGCTTCGACGTACTCGCCGGAGCCCGCCGCGCTGCGCGTACGCATCACGGGGTCGAGCGAGCCGTGCAGATGCAGCGTCGGCACCCGCACCGGACGCTTCATGCGCCGGTTGAACTGGATGCCGTCCGGACGGGCCATCGACCGCACCATCCACCGGTACGGCTCGACCGAGCAGTGCGCCGTGGACGGGATGCACATGGCGCGCCGGTAGACGTCCACGGCCTCGTCGTCGGGGAGCCTCGGCCCGGACCAGTCCCGGATCAGCCGCCCGACCAACGCGCCGTCGTCCGCGGCGAGCTGACGCTCCGGAATCCACGGCCGCTGAAAGCCCCAGACGTACGAGCCCGCGGCGGTCTGCTTGGGGTCGGACAGCATGGCCGAACGCCAGCGCCGGGGGTGCGGCATGGAGGAGACGACGAGCCGGCGCACCAGCTTGGGCCGCATCACGGCCGCGGTCCACGCGAGATAGCCGCCCAGGTCGTGCCCCACGAGCGCCGCGTCGGGCTCGCCGAGGGACCGGACGACGCCCGTGATGTCGAGGGCGAGGTTCGCCGGGTCGTAGCCGCGGGGGGTGCGGTCGCTGCCGCCGACGCCGCGCAGGTCCATGGCCACGGCCCGGAACCCGGCGTCGGCGAGCGCCACGAGCTGGTGCCGCCACGTCCACCAGAACTGCGGGAAGCCGTGCAGGAGCAGGACCAGCGGTCCGTCGCCCATCTCGGCGATGTGGAAGCGCGCGCCGTTGGCGGCGACGTCCCGGTGGGTCAGCTCGCCGCCGCCCGGGACGCCGATGCGTACGACCGAGGCAGGTTGCGCCGAAGGTGTGGCGGGGTCCGTCATGAAGACGAGCGTGCCACAGCCTCGACGGTGTCGCCGACTCGGTTCGCCGGGGTCACCTGACGGGGGTGCGGTTTGGCGTTCCCCAGTACGCCGGCCGTCTCCTTGACCGAGGCGGCGACCTTCTGCGGGCCCTTGCCCTTTTTGGCCTTCTTGAAGAAGACGAGGCCGATCAGGCCGAGCAGGACGGCCACCAGCACGTTCGCCGCGAAGGACAGCAGGAAGCACCAGGCGAGGTTCCAGCCGCCTTCGCCGTTGTGCCCGCCGGTCCACGCATGGATCCCGTACGCGAGCGCGAAGCTCAGCATCGGCAGCGAGAAGATCAGGATCGCGCCGGCCACCGCGAAGACGACACTGCCGATCGCGCCACGCGTCACGTCCTGCTTGAGCTGGGCCTTCGCCAGGGCGATCTCGTCGTGCACCAGCGCGGACATCTCGGTCGTGGCCGTGGCGACCAGCTGGCCGATGCTGCGCTCGGCGCCGACCGGTGTCCCGTCGGGTGCGCTCATCGCGTACTCCCTCGTCTCTTCGCGGGCTTGTGAAGCGGGTGGTGTATCGGGCGTGTCGTCCGCCGCGGGCCGCGCTCCTGCGCGGACCTGCTGTCAGATCATGCCGGACGACTGCTCTCGTCGCTTGCCCCGCCCGTCACTTCGGCAAGCCTGCGGTGTTCGGCGGCCTTCTTCTCGTAGATCTCCGCCATCCGCAAGTGGTACTCCGGCTTGTCCTCCTCGTAGATGTCGGGGATGCCGTCGAGGTCCTCGTCGCGCTCCTCCTCCGCGCACATCGCGCGGTACTTGGCGTTGCGGATCTTGAGCAGGATGCCGGACAGGACGGCCGCGATGAGGGAGCCCATCAGGACGGCGGCCTTGATCTCGTCGGTCAGCAGGGGGTTCTCGGCGAAGGCGAGTTCGCCGATGAGGAGCGAGACGGTGAAGCCGATGCCGGCGAGGGACGCGACCGCGAACACGTCGGGCCAGGCCAGTTCGTCGGAGAGCGAGGCCCGGGTGAAGCGGGCCGTCAGCCAGGTGCCGCCGAAGATGCCGACGGCCTTGCCGACGACGAGCCCGAGCACCACTCCGAGCGTCTCCGGCTTGGTGAACACGTCGGTCAGGGCGCTGCCCGACACGGCGACGCCAGCGCTGAGCAGGGCGAACATCGGGACGGCGAGCCCTGCCGAGAAGGGGCGCACCAGGTGCTCGATGTGCTCGCCGGGCGAGTGCTCCTCGCCTTCCTGACGGGTGCAGCGCAGCATCAGGCCCATGGCGACACCGGCGATGGTGGCGTGGATGCCGCTGTTGTACATCAGGCCCCAGATGACGAGGGCGAGCGGCACGTAGACGTACCAGCCGCGCACGCCCTTCCGCAGGAGCAGCCAGAAGACGCCGAGGCCGACGACGGCGCCGGCGAGGGCAGCGAAGTTGATGTCGCTGGTGAAGAAGATCGCGATGATCAGGATTGCGAAGAGGTCGTCGACGACGGCGAGCGTGAGCAGGAACGCGCGCAGCGAGGACGGCAGCGAGGTGCCGATGACGGCGAGGACGGCCAGCGCGAACGCGATGTCGGTGGCGGTCGGCACGGCCCAGCCGTCGAGCGAGCCGCCACCCGTGACGTTGACGAGGAAGTAGACGAGCGCGGGGATCGCCATGCCGCAGAGCGCGGCGGCGACGGGCAGCATGGCGGCCTTGGGGTCGCGCAGGTCGCCCGCGACGAGTTCCCGCTTGAGCTCGATGCCGGCGACGAAGAAGAACACCGCGAGCAGTCCGTCGGCGGCCCAGTGCTCGAGGGACAGATCGAGGCCGAGTGCCGCGGGGCCGAAGTGGAAGTCGCTCACGGACTCGTAGCTGTGGCTGAGCGGGGTGTTGGCCCAGATGATCGCGGCGATCGCGGCGACGAGGAGCAGGACTCCGCCGACGGTCTCGGTACGCAGAGCGTCCGCCACGAACGTACGCTCGGGCAGGGAGAGTCGGCCGAATGCCTTACGGCTGTTCTCGCTGGGGGCGGGCGTCTTGCTGGGCGCGGCCACGGGTGAAGACCTCCGGTCGGATTCGGCTTTCACAAACGCGTCGACGAGGGGTCGCCGACGGCGTTGCCGACCAGACTTCCCGGCACACCAGTTGAGCTTTCACCCTACCGGGTGTACGTGGGCCGTAGCTGGTGATCATCACTTTAAGCACGAAATGGGCACCCGGCGCGTTCTGCGCCGGGTGCCCATCGCGGTGTGCGTGCGGTCAGTCCTCGCTCGACGCGGCCGGGAGCTTGGTCTGGATGAGATCCATGACGGACGAGTCCGTCAGGGTCGTGACGTCTCCCAGCTCCCTGTTCTCCGCGACGTCACGCAGCAGGCGCCGCATGATCTTTCCGGAGCGGGTCTTGGGCAGCTCGGCCACGGGCAGGACCCGCTTCGGCTTGGCGATCGGGCCGAGCGTCGCGCCCACGTGGTTGCGCAGATCCGCGACGAGGCCCTCGTCGTCGGCGGACGCCGTGCCGCGCAGGATCACGAAGGCCACGATGGCCTGGCCGGTCGTCTCGTCGGCCGCGCCCACGACCGCCGCCTCGGCGACCGAGGGGTGCGAGACGAGCGCCGACTCGACCTCGGTGGTCGAGATGTTGTGGCCCGAGACCAGCATCACGTCGTCCACCCGGCCGAGCAGCCAGATGTCACCGTCCTCGTCCTTCTTGGCGCCGTCGCCGGCGAAGTATTTGCCCTCGAAGCGCGACCAGTACGTGTCGATGAACCGCTGGTCGTCGCCCCAGATGGTGCGCAGCATCGACGGCCACGGCTCGGTCAGGACGAGGTAGCCGCCGCCCCCGTTGGGGACTTCCCGGGCCTCGTCGTCCACGACCGTCGCCGAGATGCCGGGCAGGGCGCGCTGGGCGGAGCCCGGCTTGGTCTCGGTGGCGCCCGGCAGCGGCGAGATCATCATCGCGCCGGTCTCGGTCTGCCACCAGGTGTCCACGATGGGGCACTTGTCGGCGCCGATGTTCTTCCGGTACCACATCCAGGCCTCGGGGTTGATCGGCTCACCCACCGAACCGAGGACCCGCAGACTGCTCAGGTCGAACTTGGCGGGGATGTCGTCCCCCCACTTCATGAACGTGCGGATCGCCGTCGGCGCCGTGTACAGGATCGTCACCCCGTACTTCTGCACGATCTCCCAGAAGCGGCCCTGATGCGGGGTGTCCGGGGTGCCCTCGTAGATGACCTGCGTCGCGCCGTTCGAGAGCGGGCCGTAGGTGATGTACGAGTGTCCGGTGACCCAGCCGATGTCGGCCGTGCACCAGTAGACGTCGGTCTCCGGCTTGAGGTCGAACACCGCGTGGTGGGTGTACGAGGCCTGCGTGAGGTAACCGCCGGAGGTGTGCAGGATGCCCTTGGGCTTACCCGTCGTTCCGGACGTGTAGAGGATGAACAGCGGCTGCTCGGCGTCGAACGCCTCGGGCGTGTGCTCCGCCGACTGCCTCTGCGTGATCTCGTGCCACCACACGTCGCGGCCCTCGGTCCAGGCCACGTCCTGCTTGGTGCGCTGGACGACGAGGACCTTCTCGACCCCGTCGACGCGGCTAACGGCGTCGTCGACGGCGGGCTTGAGCGCGGACGGCTTGCCGCGCCGGTAGCCGCCGTCGGCCGTGATGACGACCTTCGCGTCGGCGTCCTGGATACGGGCCGCGATGGCGTCGGCCGAGAATCCGCCGAAGACGACCGAGTGCGCGGCGCCGATGCGCGCGCACGCCAGCATCGCGATGACGGCCTCGGGGATCATCGGCAGGTAGACGGCGACGCGGTCGCCCTTCTGCACACCCAGCTCGGTCAGCGCGTTGGCCGCGCGGCTGACCTCGTCCTTGAGTTCCGCGTAGGTGATGGCCCGGCTGTCGCCCGGCTCACCCTCGAAGTGGATGGCGACCCGGTCGCCGTTCCCGGCCTCGACGTGGCGGTCGACGCAGTTGTACGCGACGTTCAGCTTCCCGTCGGCGAACCACTTGGCGAACGGCGGGTTCGACCAGTCGAGGGTCTCGGTCGGTTCAGTGGCCCAGGTCAGCCGGCGGGCCTGCTCGGCCCAGAAGCCGAGCCTGTCAGCCTTGGCCTGTTCGTACGCCTCCGCTGTGACGTTGGCGGCAGCCGCCAGGTCGGCGGGCGGCGCAAACCTTCGCTCTTCCTTGAGAAGGTTGGCCAGGCTTTCGTTGCTCACGACATCTCCCTTACGGTGCTTTGCCGGGGCGCGACCGTTGTGTCCCAGGCCACAGCTCATCAGACGGCGCCCCTCGATGACAAGGGGGGTCCGAATAATGGTTTAGACCTGTTGAGCTTCAGGCGTGCGTGCCGATGGGGTCACCCACCGGCACGCACGCCGTCACCGGCGGGTTCAGGCAGGTTCATGCACGGTGCAGTTCACCCTCCGGCTCCACCTGGTCGAACACCTCGTCGGGCTGCTCGGTGAGCAGATAGGCCTGCGCCTCGCCCACGTGGAAGTACATCCCGTGCAGTTCGAGCGAGCCCTCCTGGAGGCGGCGGGTCACCGACTCGTGAGCCCGCAGATGTTCCAACTGCTGGACGACATTGGTCAGGCAGAGCTGCTCGACCGCGTCGGCGGGGGCGCGCCCGGCGAGCCGCGCCCATGGCTGGTTCGCGGCCGCCATGCGGGCCAGGCTGGGCAGGCCGTGCCGCAGCCATCGCTTCAGGGGTGTCTGCGCGCCGCCCTCGGGCGGACTGTTGAGCAGCGCCTGCATCGCCCCGCAGCCGGAGTGCCCGCACACGGTGATCGACTGCACCTTCAGTACGTCGACGGCGTACTCGATGGCCGCGGCGACCGAGTCGTCACCGCTCTCGGCGCCCGGCAGCGGCACCAGATTCCCCACGTTCCTGACGACGAAGAGGTCACCGGGGCCGCTGGAGGTGATCATCGACGTCACGAGCCGGGAGTCGGCGCAGGTCAGGAACAGCTGGGTGGGCCGCTGTCCCTCACGGGCGAGCCGGGCCAGCTCGTCCCGTACATGCGGCGCGGTGTTCCGCTGGAACGCGCTGATCCCACTGGCCAGTTGATACCCGCCACTGCCCGCGGGGGGAGCGGCGGTCTCGGTCTGCGGGCGGTCGCAGTGGTGGTTGCGCCAGGGTGTCCACGGCCGGCAGCAGGAGTTCGACGCCGAGGCGGGCTCGGCGATACGGGTCCCCGCCCGCCCGGTCACCTCGACCTTGCCGCCCTGCCCGACATGCGACTTCTGCCAGTCCTGGAGAGACTCGAACGCGGCATGGTCCATGAAGGACCCGTCCAACTCCACGACGCAGCGGGTTCCTTGGGGTACTTGGTGCAGTACGCGGCTGAGCCGGGGCACGGCGAGGAACGTCAGCTGCCCGCGCACCCGCACGTGATGAGTCCCGCCTTGGCCTTCGGCGTCCGCCTCGTCCACGGAGTGGGTGATCCGCGTGCGGGCGAGCCGGTGCAGGGCGACCCCGACGGCGACCGCGATGCCGAGGGCCACGCCCTCGAGTACACCGAGGACGACCACGCCGAGCGTCGTCACGACGTAGACGAGGATCTCGCGGTGGCGGGTGACCGTCCGGATGTGGTGCAGGGAGACCATCTGGATGCCGACGGCCATCACCAGGGCGGCGAGTGAGGCGAGGGGGATCAGCTCAAGCGCCGGGACCATCAGGAGCGCGGCCACTACTACCCAAACGCCGTGCAGCATCGTGGAGTTCCTGCTTTCACCGCCCGCGTTCACATTCGCGGCGCTGCGGACCGCTACCCCGGCCACGGGGAGTCCGCCGAGGGTGCCGGAGACGATGTTGGCCGCGCCCTGGCCGAGCAGCTCCCGGTCGAGGTCGGAGCGGCGCGCCTCCGGTCGCAGGGTGGGCTTCGAGGAGGCGAGCTTGTCCACGGCGACGGCGCCGAGCAGCGACTGCACGCTGCACACGAGCGTCACGGTCAGGACGGCCGCCGCGAGGCCCAGTACGGGCCCTTCGGGCATGGTGGCCAGGGCGTGGCTGCTCCAGGACGGCAGGTCGACCTTGGTCACGGAGATTCCGGCGAACGCGGCCGTCGCGGTGGCGCAGGCAACGGCGACGAGTGCGGCGGGCACCCGGCGCAGGGCCCGTCCGGCGCGTCCGGGGAGCCGGGGCCAGGTGAACAGGACCGCGAGCGTCAGCAGGCTCAGGAGCAGCGCGGCCAGGTCGACGTTGGTCAACTGGGCGGGCAGTGCGCGGAGATTGTCGAGAACCGCGCTCTGAGGGGTGCCGCCGAGCACGATGTGCAGCTGGGCGACCGCGATGGCGACGCCGATTCCGGCGAGCATGCCGTGGACGACGGCGGGGGACACGGCGAGCGCGGTGCGGGCCACGCGCAGGCAGCCGAGGCCGATTTGGGCGAGTCCGGCGATGACGGTGATCGCGCAGGTCGTCCGCCAGCCGTAACGGTGGATGAGGTCGGCGGTGACCACGGTGAGGCCGGCGGCGGGACCGCTGACCTGGAGGGGGGAGCCGCCGAGGCGGCCGGCCACGAGGCCGCCGACGGCGGCGGCGACGAGTCCCGCTTGGAGTGGGGCCCCGGTGGCGAGGGCGATTCCGAGGGACAGCGGCAGGGCGATCAGGAAGACCGCCCCGGACGCGGACAGGTCGGCGCCCGAGATGCGGAAGCGGCGGGGCGGCTTCGGCGGCGGGCTGTGGGGTGGGTGGGTACGGCTGGATTCGTCGGTCCGTGTCGGATCGGCGGGGCGTGTGGGGACGCAGGCTGACATATTTCCCGTCTCCTCCGGGGCAGCGCGGTCGCGGAATGAGGGGCCCCGTCTGTGGCGGGGCAGGGGCGCGGCCGTGGATCACGGCGTGCAGCGGCGGGATGAATCAACTCTCGGTAAATGGATCGTAATGCAGAGTAAAGGTTTTGGACGTATTTTCGGAGCAAATGGGGCAATGATTCACTCTGGTGGGTGAATAAGGGTCTTTATTTGGCTTGTCGTACTAATTCTTCGTCGGGCCTCGTGCGACGTTGGCGGCGCCGTCGATAAATGCGGCATTTCACCGCATTGCCCTGCCTTGGCGCGAAGAGATCCAAGCCGAAGAGACCCAAGGAAGAAGGTGGGCGGACGTGGCCGCCACCCAGAAGCTCGCCGCGAGCTTCACCGCCGCCGCGGCTTGTGCCGCCGTCCTGTCAGGTTGCGCGACTGGTGACCACCAGGCGACCGGACCCCAGCAGGGCGCTCTCGGCCCGAAGGGGGTGGCGCCCGCCCCCGCGCCGGGAAGCGCGGTGCGACTGATCGGGGACGGTTCGACCGCCTTCACGGGAGGTCAGCCGCATCTGCCGAGGGCCGAGCGTCTGAAGGCCGGCCAGAAGCCTCCGCAGTTCGTGGTGTTCTCCTGGGACGGCGCGGGGGAAGACAGTCAGAAGTTGTTCTCGCGCTTCCGCAAGGTCGCCAAGCGGAACAACGCGACGATGACGTACTTCCTCAGCGGCGTGTACCTGCTCCCGGAGGAGAAGCGTGACCTCTACCGGCCCCCGCAGCACTCACCGGGCAGCTCGGACATCGGATTCAATGACGAGCGGGGAATCAAGGACACCGTGGACCAGCTCCGCGGCGCCTGGCTCGAGGGCAACGAGATCGGCACGCACTTCAACGGCCACTTCTGCGGCAAGGACGGCGGCGTCGGCGAGTGGTCGGTGGCCGACTGGAAGGACGAGATCGGCCAGGCCAAGTCCTTCGTGAAGTCCTGGAAGACGAACTCGGGCATGAAGAACGCGGCCCCGCTCCCCTTCGACTACGACAAGGAGCTCATCGGCGCCCGCACCCCGTGCCTGGAGGGCAAGAAGAACTTCAGGCGAGCGGCCCACGACCTCGGCTTCCGTTACGACACCAGCGGCATCAACGACCAGGTCTGGCCCAAGAAGCAGGACGGCCTGTGGGACCTGTCGATGCAGCTCGTGCCCTTCCCGGGGCACTCGTACGAGCAGCTCACCATGGACTACAACTTCATGATCAAGCAGTCGGGCACCGCGACCCAGGGCGACCCCGACAAGCAGGAGCTCTGGGGTGACGAGATGCGGGACGGCCTCCTCCAGGGCTTCGACCGCGCCTACAACGGCAACCGCGCGCCGCTGATCATCGGCAACCACTTCGAATCCTGGAACGGCGGCAACTACATGCGCGCCGTCGAAGAGACCGTCCACACCGTGTGCAACAAGCCCGAGGTGCGCTGCGTCTCCTTCCGCCAGCTCGCCGACTGGCTGGACGCCCAGGACCCGCAGACCCTGGACCGGCTCGCCGAGCTGGGCGTCGGCAGTGCCCCGAAGCAGGGTTGGGCATCATTCCTGTCGACCAGCCCGGCCCCGGCGCCCAAGGGGGTTCCGGGCGCGCCGGCGGTCAAGCAGTAACCGAGCCTGTCGGGCGTGGTCGCGCCGGTCAGACCGGTGCGACCACGCTCTCCCGCAGGACGAAAACGGGGTCGACCTGGGCCGCCAGGTCGGCGCCCGTCTTCGCATTGCCCCAGCTCTGGGCGTTCTTCAGGTGGAAGTGGACCATCTGGCGTGTGTAGCGCTCCCAGTCACGGCCTCCGTATGCCGCGTCCGCGGTGGAGCGGAGTGTGCGCAGGGCGGCTGCGTTCGGCTCCTCCAGGAGGTCGAACCGGGGCGGGCGGCCCTTCTCCATGGCGCGCACCCAGTCGGAGTGCCCGACGGTGACAAGCAGGTCGTCCCCCACCTCTGCGCGGAGGAAGTCGAGGTCGTCCTGACCCTGCACCTTGTTGCCCACGACCTTCAGCGTGACGCCGAAGTCCCGTGCGTATTCCTTGTACTGGCGATAGACCGAGACCCCCTTACGCGTCGGCTCGGCGACGAGGAACGTCATGTCGAAGCGGGTGAACATGCCGGAGGCGAAGGAGTCCGAACCGGCGGTCATGTCGACGACCACGTACTCGTCGCGGCCGTCGACGAGGTGGTTCAGACACAGCTCCACCGCTCCGGTCTTGGAGTGGTAGCAGGAGACACCGAGGTCGGCTTCGGTGAAGGGGCCCGTGACCATCAAACGCACGGCCCCGCCGTCGAGTTCCACCGGGCGGGCACACGCGTCGTACACCGGATTGTTCTCGCGCACCCGCAGGAGTCGTGAGCCCTCGCCGGGCGGGGTCGTCTTGATCATCGTGTCCGCGGAGGCGATCCGTGGATTCGAGCCGCGCAGGTAGTCCTTGATGAGCGGGAGGCGCGCGCCCATGGCGGGCAGGTCCGCAGCCTGCTCGTCGTCGAGGCCGAGCGCGGGCCCCAGGTGCTGGTTGATGTCGGCGTCGACGGCGATGACCGGGGCGCCCATGGCGGCGAGGTGACGGATGAAGAGCGAGGACAGCGTGGTCTTCCCGCTGCCGCCCTTCCCCACGAAAGCGATCTTCATGTTCACCAAGCGTAGTGGGGTCGTCGCTGTTCGTGTCCGAGAAGCGTGAAGAAGACCACTCCTTCGTGGAGGGGGCCCTGAACTGCGTAATGTCGTACTCATGAGTACGACAGCCGATCCGCTCGCCGCCCTCGGGGCCTTGCCGGGCGTGGCCGAATCCGTGGATTCCGTGCGCAAGGCGGTGGACCGGGTCTACGGCCACCGGGTCATGCGGCGTCGCAGCAATGCGGTCACCTCCGAGGCCGCTCTGCGTGGCGCGCGCGGCAGCGCGGCACTGTCCGGCGCCGACTGGCCGCTCGAAGAAGTGCGCAGGCGCTCCGACTTCAGCGGCGCCGGTGGGGACGAGGAGGCACGCGCCGTCGGTGCCGCCCTGCGGCTGACCGCGGAGGCGGGCCAGCTCCTGTCGATCTGGCGGCAGTCCCCGCTGCGGGTGCTCGCCCGTCTGCACCTCGTGGCGGCCGCCGACAACGGCGACACCGTGGGGCGCCCCCGCCAGGGTGACGAGCCGGTCGACGAGCCGCTGGTCGAGCTGCCCCTGCCGGACGCGCAGGAAGTGGCGGGTCGGCTCGAGGGGCTCTCGGGGCTGATCATCGCGGGCGGCTCGGCTCCGGCCCTGGTCACCGCCGCTGTCGTGCACGGTGAACTGCTCGCGCTGCGGCCTTTCGGGTCGCACAACGGGCTGGTCGCGCGCGCGGCCGAGCGCATCGTCCTGGTGGGCAGCGGTCTCGACCCGAAGTCGATCTGTCCGGCCGAGGTGGGGCACGCGGAGCAAGGGCGCGCGGAGTATCTGGCCGCACTTGAGGGCTACGTGTCGGGCACTCCGGAAGGGGTGGCCGCATGGATCGCACACTGCGGCCGGTCCGTTGAGCTCGGCGTCAGGGAGTCGACGGCGGTCTGTGAGGCGCTCCAGCGCGGAGCGGCGTAGGCGCCGTAACGGGTTTTGGAAAGTCCCTGAAAGGGAGTCCCTGAAAAGGGTTGCGGCGGTACGAGTCCTCGTACCGCCGCTGGCATGTTCACCTGGTTACCAAGCGTCCTCGAAAGTTGCCCATCAGGTCGGGAACTTAGCCCGTGGCCTGGTGCGGCTGGCCCGTAATCGACGGGTCGACGTCGCGTGGGTGCCTGGTGTTCATGCTCGGTCCGTGGGGCCTTGGTTGCGTTTTAAGGTGATCCTCTCGGATGTCCCTTGGTCTCGCGGGCCGTTGCCTTATTTGTACTCCAGGAGTGGAGGAAGCGAAACCCCTGGCCGCACTTCTTTACTTTTAGGTTCAATTAGGGATGAAACGGGCGGCCCGGATACGGGACCGTCCAGCGGCCGTGTGGCGGGCTTGCCCAAAGGGGCCGGTCAGCCGGCTGTGGCGCGCCGGCGACTGGCGTACCAGACCAGGCCCGCGGTGGCGGCCGCGGCGCCGACGGCGGCGGCGGCCGCGACGAGGGCGGGCCGCGATGGCGCCGACAGAGAGGGCAGCCGCTGCTTAAGTCGGACGGGCCGGTTGAAGTCGAGAATCGGCCACTCGCGCGCGAGAGCCTCACGGCGCAGTGCCCGGTCGGGATTGACCGCGTAGGGGTGGCCGACGGACTTCAGCATCGGCACATCGGTCGCCGAGTCGCTGTACGCATAGCAGCGCGAGAGGTCGTACCCCTCGGACCGGGCGAGCTCCTCGATCGCCTCCGCCTTCGTCGGCCCGTACGCGTAGTACTCCACCTCGCCCGTGAAGCAACCGTCGTCGCCCACGACCATGCGCGTGGCCACCACGCGGTCCGCGCCGAGGAGTTCACCGATCGGCTCGACGACCTCCGCGCCGGACGTGGAGACGATCACCACGTCGCGTCCCGCGGTGTGGTGCTCCTCGATGAGCGACGCGGCCTCGTCGTAGATGATCGGGTCGATCAGGTCGTGGAGCGTCTCGGCGACGATCTCCTTCACCTGCTGCACGTTCCACCCGCGGCAGAGTGCCGAGAGGTACTCGCGCATCCGCTCCATCTGGTCGTGGTCGGCGCCGCCGGCGAGGAACACGAACTGCGCGTACGCGGTCCGCAGCACCGCCCTGCGGTTGATCAGCCCGCCTTGGTAGAACGACTTGCCGAAGGTGAGCGTGCTCGACTTCGCAATGACCGTCTTGTCCAGGTCAAAGAACGCGGCTGTGCGAGGCAGCGAGTGGGTCAAGGAGTGGTTTTCCACGAGCCCGAGCATAGGCGCCCACCATTCGGCGTAAGCTGTGGCGCGTGGGTTTGCCTGAGAAGGCTCTCGGGTACACCATGGAAGTCACGGATCGTTCGCGACCGTGCTAACCCGGTCTGGCTCCTCCCCCCCCGAGTCGGACCGTGGGGACGACCCCCGCTCTCCCCCCCGGCGGGGGTCGTCGCATGTCCGGACCCACTTTGGGTCCGGACTTTTGCGTTCTCCACCCCTGTTTCGCCACGTGTCGTGCTTCCGGCGCACGGCTCCCCACTGTCCGGTGCCGTCACTGTGTGTAGCCGTGAGGCTGCTCTGTGGAAGGTGTGGAGAGGGTAGTTGAGGGGCCGCCCTGGATGGCACAAGTGATGTCACCGGTATGGGCGATGGGGATATTCACAAGCACTCTCTTGTCCACAGTAATTGACCAAGATCCACACGATTTCCGAGATCGCTGCACGGTGATTCCACTCGCGAAGTCGGGACCGGTGTTCATTACCGGTTCGGTTCGCCGGCCGGGCAGTCGGTAGGGCTGTCGGCCGAGCCTGGCTGCGCGAGGGGAGTGCCCGGCTCGCAGGTGCGAGCGGGACAGCGAGCAAGGGGGCGGAAATCGTGGCGGGAGCCATCACATGTGACCGGGCGCCGGTCGCCGACGGGCGGCGGCGCACACCGCTGATCGTGACCGAGGACGTGGATCTGCTGGACGATCTGCTGCGGCTGTGCGCCGCGGCAGGCGCGCGGCCCGAGGTCCATCACGGGGTGCCGGAGCACAGAGGAAGCTGGGAATCTGCGCCGCTGGTGCTCATCGGGGACGACGCGGTCGAGCGGGTACGGGGTGTGGTGCGGCGGCGCGGCGTCGTGCTGGTGGGGCGTGATCAGGACGATTCGGGCGTGTGGCAGCGGGCCGTCGAGATCGGCGCCGACCATGTGCTGATGCTGCCGGACGGCGAGCAGTGGCTGATGGACCGGATCGCCGATGTGGCCGAAGGTGTGGGACGGCCCGCGCTCACCGTCGGGGTGATCGGTGGGCGGGGTGGTGCCGGGGCGTCCTCGCTGGCGTGCGCGCTCGCCGTGACCTCGGCGAAGGCCGGGCGGCGCACCCTCCTCGTCGACGCGGATCCGCTCGGCGGTGGGCTCGACGTGCTGCTCGGCGGGGAGGTCGCGGAGGGGATGCGCTGGCCTGCGTTCGCCGAGTCGCGGGGGCGGGTCGCGGGTGGCGCACTGGAGGAGTCGCTCCCCGAGCTGCATGCCTTGCGGGTGCTCAGCTGGGACCGGGGCGACACGGTGTCGGTCCCGCCTGAAGCCGTACGCGCGGTATTGGCCGCGGCGCGGCGGCGGGGTGGCGTGGTCGTGGTGGATCTGCCCCGCCGGGTCGACGAGGGGGCGGCCGAGGCGCTGGCCCAGCTGGATCTGGGGCTCCTCGTGGTGCCGCCCGAGCTGAGGGCCGTCGCGGCGGCGAAACGGGTCGCCTCGGGTGTGGGGATGGTGCTGCGGGATTTGCGCGTCGTTGTGGGGCCCGCGCGCGGGGGCTCTGCCGCCGCGCTCGATCCGGAGGAGGTCGCACGGCTTCTCGGGCTTCCCCTGGCCGGTGAACTTCCGGTCGACCGCGCGCTGTTGGCGGGCCAGGCCGACGGATTGCCGCCGGGTGGCGCGGCGCGGGGGCCGCTCTCGCGGTTCTGCGCGGCCTTTTGGGAGCGCGTGCCGGTTGTGGCGGCTGAGGGGGGCGGGGCGTGAGAGCGGGGGGTGGGGGTCGGTATGTGGGCGTGCGGCGTAGGGGTCGCTACGCGGGCGTGGGTGCGGCGAGTCGACAGGGGTGGGCTGTGAGTACGGGTGTGGTGGGTGATGACGGTGTGCGGCGCGTGAGTGGGGTTGTGGGCGTGAGCATGTTGGACGGGGTGCGTCAGTGGCTCGCGGAGAACGGTGCGGAGGCGACCCCGGCGCGGGTCGCGGAAGCACTCCGGGCCCAAGGGAAGCTCCTCGGGGACACCGAAGTGCTGGGCGCAGCAGGCCAGTTGCGCTCCGAACTCGTGGGCACGGGCCCGCTTGAGCCTTTGCTCGCCGACCCTTCGGTGACCGACGTGCTGGTGTCCGCGCCCGACCGGGTGTGGGTGGACCGGGGCGGTGGCCTGGAGCTGACAGGCGTGTCGTTCGAGAGCGCCTCATCGGTGCGGAGGCTCGCGCAGCGGCTCGCCGCGGTGGCAGGGCGACGACTCGACGATGCGAGGCCGTGGGTGGACGCCCGGCTGCCGGACGGGACCCGGCTGCACGCCGTCCTGCCGCCCGTCGCCGTCGGCTGCGCCTGCCTGTCGCTGCGGGTGGTGCGGCCGCGTGCCTTCACGCTGGAGGAGCTCGTGACGGCGGGGACGGTGCCGCCAGGCGGGGACCGGGTGCTTCGGGCCCTTCTCGGCGCCCGGCTGTCGTTCCTGATCAGCGGCGGTACGGGATCTGGGAAGACGACGCTCCTGAGCGCGTTGCTCGGACTGGTGGGGCCGGGCGAGCGCGTGGTGCTCGCCGAGGACTCCGCCGAGCTGCGACCCGACCATCCGCATGTGGTGCGGCTCGAGGCGCGGCCCGCCAATCAGGAAGGGGCGGGGCTCGTGGCCCTGGACGACCTCGTGCGTCAGGCGTTGCGCATGCGGCCGGACCGCCTGGTGGTGGGCGAGGTGCGGGGCCCGGAGGTCGTGGCGCTCCTCGCCGCGCTGAACACGGGACATGAAGGTGGCTGCGGCACGGTCCACGCTAACGCCGCTCACGATGTGCCCGCCCGCCTGGAGGCCCTGGGGACGGCGGCCGGCCTCGATCGCGGCGCCCTGCACAGCCAGTTGGCGGCGGCCTTGTCGGTGGTTCTTCACCTCGTACGGGACCGGAGGGGGCGGCGTCGCATCGCCGAGGTGCATGTCCTGGAGCGTGACGCGGCCGGCTGGGTGGTCACGGTGCCGGCGCTGCGGTGGGGCGAGGGGGAGTTCGTGCGGGAGCGGGGGTGGGGGCGGTTGCGGGGGTTGCTCGGGGAGTTCGTGGAAGGGGGTTAGGCGTGTTGGGGCTGGTGGGGGGCGGGTCGGGGTGGTCGGGCGGGGCGTGGGTCGACGTGAGGGGTGATGTCCGTGGAGGGGGCGGTGTTTGTGGTTGGGGCTGGGCCGGTGGGGGTCGGGGTGGGTCCGGGCTGTGCGGCTCTGCTGTGTGTCGGGGTCGCGGCCTGGGTTGCCGGCGGTGGGCATGGGCGTGAGGTGCGGCGGGCGAGGGAGCTGCTGGGTGCCGGCGATGGTGTGCCGTGGGGCTCGCGGGCGTGGCGTGTGGGGTGGGCGCGGTGGCGGGAGCGGTGGGAGTGGTGGGTGCTGGTCGTAGGGGCCGTGCTCGCGGTCCTCGGAGCTTCCGTGGTGCCACTGGTGGTGGGTGCGGCCGGGGTGCCTCTGGCGGCGCGGGTGCGGGGTGACCGGGAGGCGCGGCGGGTGCGGGAGCGTCGGGCGGGCGCGGTGATCTCGTTGTGCGGCGTGCTGGCAGGGGAGGTGCGGGCGGGGCGGCAGCCGGGGGAGGCGCTGGTCGTGGCTGTGCGCGAGGAGGGAGGGCCGAGAGAGGGCGACGGCTCGGGTGTCGGCGATGGGGCGGTGGTGGCTGCTGCCCGGTTCGGAGGGGATGTGCCGGGGGCGTTGCGGGAGGCGGCGCGGGAGCCGGGGGCCGAGGGTCTGTTGGGGCTGGCGGCCTGCTGGCGGGTGGCGGTGGACCGGGGCGCCGGACTCGCGTCCGGGCTGGAGCGCCTTGCCGACGCACTTCGGGCCGAGCGGGACCAAAAGGCGGATCTGCGCGCCCAGTTGGCCGGTTCGCGGTCGACGGCGGTGATGCTCGCGGGGCTTCCCGTCCTGGGTCTGTTGCTGGGGAGCGTGCTCGGGGCCCGGCCGTTGAGGGTGCTGCTGCACACCGGTGCGGGGTTTGGGTGCCTGCTGGTGGGTGGGGTGTTGGAGGGAGCGGGGCTGTGGTGGGCGCTGCGGATCGTACGGGGGGCGGAGGAGCGATGAACGTTGTCCACAGGCTGGGGCTCGCGCTGTGCGCCGTGGCGGCCTTGGGATGGGTCGTGCACGAGGTGGCGGTACGGCGCAGGGAACGGGCACTGCTGCGGAGGCTGAACGCCCTGCTGGAGGCGGTGGCCGAGAAGCCGGCGGGACGGGGGGTGGATGTTCGGGGCGCCGTGGGCCGGTGGGGGCCGTCAGCGGGGGCGGTCTGTGCCGGATACGTGCTGGTGGGTGGGGTGGTCGGGCTGTTGTTGGGGCTGGTCACGGCGTTCGGGGTGTGGCGGTGGCGGCGAAGGGCCCGCGCGGCGGCCGACGTGACATCGCCCTCGGAGGCCGCGCACGCAGAGGCACGTCGGCAACTGCCGCTGGCTGCTGACCTGCTCGCCGCTTGCATTGCTGCCGGGGCGGATCCTGTGAGGGCGGCGAGGGCTGTGGGGGAGTCGCTGGGCGGCCCGGTCGGGGAGGTCCTGGCACGGGGTGCGGCCCAGGTGCGGCTCGGCGGTGAACCACGTGCTGCGTGGAGGCAGTTGGCGTCGATACCGGGGGCCGGTGCGCTGGCCGGACTCCTTGAGCGGGCCGGCGATTCGGGCGCCCCGGCCGCGGAGCCGGTGGCGCGGCTGGCCGCGGAGGCCCGGGCCGAGCGGGGGCGTGCGACCGCCGCGGTGGCGCGCCGGGCGGCCGTGCTGATCACGGCACCGGTGGGCCTGTGCTTCCTGCCCGCGTTCGTGGCCATCGGAGTGCTGCCCGTGGTGATCGGAGTGGCCGGCGGGCTGTTGGGAGGTCGGTGAGAGGCCGCGGGGGCGGCGCGGGCCGTTGCGTGGCTCGGCCCGAGTTCGGAGGACGTCATGTGGGCGTCGGTCGGTGAGGAACTTCAGAGGAACTTCATGGGGGTTGAGATGTACGGAGTGATGCGGGCGCGTGCCGGGATGTGGGTGCGTCGGATGCGTGCGGCGAGGCGGGACGCGGGGATGGTCACGTCGGAGTACGCGATGGGGCTGATCGCGGCGGTCGGGTTCGCCGGGCTGCTGCTGAAGGTGCTGACCAGCGGACAGGTGCAGGCCGCGCTGCAGGGGATCGTCGAGAGGGCGCTCCATGGGTAGGGCCGACCCGCGTACGCGACGGGCCGGTGCGCGGCGGGCCGGCCTGCGACGGGCCGGGGACCGGGGGTTCGTGACGGCGGAGGCGGCCGTGGTGCTGCCGGTACTCGTGACCTTCACGTTGGCGCTGGTCTGGGCGCTGATGGCTGCGTCCGCGCAGATTCAGTGCGTGGACGCGGCCAGGGCGGGCGCCCGGGCGATCGCCCGCCAGGACCCGCAGGGATCGGCGGTGGAGTCGGCGAAGAGGGTCGCGCCACGTGGCGCGAAGGTCGTCGTGAGCCGGGAGGGCGACCTGGTCCGGGTCGCGGTCGAGGCCGCGGCGCCGGGGCCGGGAGTGCTGAACGTCCACCTGCGGGCCGACGCGGTGGCGTTGGCGGAGGAGACGGTGGGGACGGCCGAGGCAGCCGAGGTAGCCGGGACAGTGGGGATGGTGGGGACGGTGAGCGCGTCATGAAGCGGCGAAAGGAGGCCGGGGACCGGGGTTCCGCGACCGTGTGGGCCGTGATGGCGATGGCCGCGCTCGGGCTGGTCTTCGGATGCGTACTGACCATGGGGCAGGCCGTCGTAGTACGTCACCGGGCAGGCGGGGCCGCCGACTTGGCCGCTCTCGCGGCCGCCGATCACTGGATGGAGGGCCGGAAGGAGGCCTGCGCCCACGCGGGCCGGGTGGCGGCCGCGCAGGACACGCGGCTCGTGCGGTGCACGGTGTACGGAGAGGTGTCGGATGTCACCGCGGCGGCCGGCGCGGCGCCGTTGGCCACGGAGGTCAGGGCCAGGGCGGGCCCTGCGGGGCCGGTAGCGCCTGAGCTCCCGACCGACCCGGCCGGTGCCGGTCCAGCCGGATCTGAGATCCCGGCCGACCCGACAGATCCTGCCGATCAGGCCGGCCCTCGCTGATCCCAGGTGAGGGGCTTCGGGGGACCGGTCAGTCGGCCGCCTGGCTGGGTTTCTGGTCCTGCGATGGCGGACGCTCCTCCGGCGGAAGCCCTTCCGGCGAGGCCTCCGCCGGAGACGCCGCCGTAGCCGTCGAGACCGGTGTCGGGGCCTCCGGAGCCGTCCCCGTCGGTGCGTCCTTGAGCAGGACCTTCAGCAGCCGTACCGCGCCGCGCTTGTGGAGAGGGTCATTGCCGTTGCCGCACTTGGGGGACTGGATGCAGGACGGGCAGCCTGCCTCGCACTCGCAGGACGCGATCGCTCCGAGGGTGGCCGTGAGCCACTCGCGGGCCGTGTGGAACGCCCGTTCCGCGAATCCTGCCCCGCCAGGATGGCCGTCGTACACGAAGACCGTGGGCAGCAGGGTGTCCGGGTGGAGGGGGATGGAGACGCCGCCGATGTCCCAGCGGTCGCAGGTGGCGAAGAGCGGCAGCATGCCGATGGAGGCGTGCTCGGCGGCGTGCAGCGCGCCGCCGAGGATCTCCGGGTTCACGCGGGCCGCGTCGAGTTGGTCCTCGGTCACCGTCCACCACACGGCGCGGGTGCGGAGGGTGCGTGGAGGGAGGTCGAGTTTGGTCTCGCCGAGGACTTCACCGGTGATGAGGCGGCGACGCAGGAAGGACACGACCTGGTTGGTGACTTCGACGGAGCCGTAGCACAACCTGCCGTCGCCCCAGGGGACTTCGACGTCCGTCTCCAGTACGGAGATGGCGGTGGTGTCGCGGGCCGTCGTCGAGTAGGTCGGGTTGGCCTCCTCGACGAGGGCGACCGAGTCCTCCAGATCCAGGTGCTTCACGAGGTAGGTGCGGCCCTGGTGGAGGTGGACCGCGCCGTCGTGGACGGTCGTGTGCGCCGAGCCGGCGTCCACGGTGCCCAGGAGGCGCCCCGTACCTGCCTCGACGATCTGTACAGGGCTGCCGCCGTCGCCGCGGATGTCCGTCAGATCGGCGGCCCGTTCGCGGCGGGTCCAGTGCCAGGCCTTGGTGCGACGGCGCAGCAGCTTCGCGTCCTCCAACTGGGGAAGCAGCTCGGCGGTCGTCGGGCCGAACAGAGGCAAGTCGTCGTCGGTGAGGGGAAGTTCGGCGGCGGCCGCGCACAGGTGGGGGGCGAGGACGTACGGGTTGTCCGGGTCCAGGACGGTGGACTCCACCGGCTGGTCGAAGAGGGCTTCGGGGTGGTGGACGAGGTACGTGTCCAGTGGGTCGTCGCGGGCGACGAGGACGGCGAGCGCGCCCTGTCCGGACCGTCCCGCGCGGCCCGCCTGCTGCCACAGAGACGCCCGGGTGCCCGGATAGCCGGCGATGACGACGGCGTCCAACCCCGAGACGTCGATGCCGAGTTCGAGGGCGGTGGTGGCGGCGAGGCCGAGGAGTTCGCCGGAGTGCAGGGCGCGTTCGAGGGCGCGGCGTTCCTCGGGCAGGTAGCCGCCGCGGTAGGCGGCGACGCGGCGGGCGAGGGAGCGGTCGATCTCGGCGAGGCGTTCCTGGGCGATCACCGAGATCAGCTCGGCGCCGCGCCGCGAGCGTACGAAGGCGACGGAGTGGACGCCCTGCACGGTCAGGTCGGTCAGCAGGTCCGCCGTCTCGGCGGTTGCGGTGCGGCGGACGGGCGCGCCCTTCTCGCCGTGGAGTTCGGTGAGAGGGGGTTCCCAGAGGGCGAAGACGAGCTCTCCGCGCGGTGAGGCGTCGTCGGCGATCTCGAGGACGGGGAGGCCCGTCAGACGCTCGGCAGCGACGGCCGGGTCGGCGGCGGTGGCGGACGCCAGCAGGAACACGGGTTCCGAGCCGTAGCGGGCGCACAGGCGGCGCAGCCGGCGCAGGACCTGGGCGACGTGGGACCCGAAGACACCGCGGTAGGTGTGGCACTCGTCGATGACGACGTACTTGAGCGACTTGAGGAAGGAGGACCAGCGGGGGTGTGAGGGCAATATCCCGCGGTGCAGCATGTCGGGGTTGGTCAGGACGTAGTTGGCGTACTGCCGCACCCACTCGCGTTCCTCGACGGGGGTGTCGCCGTCGTAGACCGCGGGGCGGATCGCCGTGCCGAGCGGTTGTGAAAGTTCCTTCACCGATCGGCACTGGTCCGCGGCGAGCGCTTTCGTCGGCGCGAGGTAGAGCGCGGTGGCGCCGCGGCCGTTCGGGGCCTCGGAGCCGTCGAGGAGCCGGGAGAGGACCGGGACGAGGTACGCGAGGGACTTTCCGGAGGCCGTTCCGGTGGAGACGACGACCGACTCGCCGTCCATCGCGTGCTCGGCGGCGAGTGCCTGGTGGGCCCAGGGGTGCTCGATTCCGGCCGACTGGACGGCGGCGATGACCTCGGATCGGATGCGGTCGGGCCATACGGCATGACGACCCGGTCGCGGGGGCAAGTGCTCCGTATGAGTGATGCGCGAAGCCCGGCCCGGACCCGAGGCGAGCCGGTCGAGAACCGCCCCTGGAGAGGGGCGGGAAGCGGTGTCCGCCGTGGGTTGTCCGCGACGGTGATTCTTGGCCATCGGCACCGAGTGTGTCACTGGCGTGACGGACAATGCTCCTAAGGCGTCGTGCACGCCTGCCGGTAAGTGATTGAATGCCATCGCGGCTGGCGATCCGTCCCGGGGGCTCTGCCGAGGTGTCCCGAGGGACGACCGCTCGATAGCAAGGTGCTGGAGGATCCGTGGACCTGTCCCTGTCGACCCGTACCGTCGGCGATCGTACGGTCGTCGAGGTCGGTGGCGAAATCGATGTATATACCGCGCCCAAGCTGCGTGAGCAGCTGGTCGAGCTGGTGAACGACGGCAGCTTCCACCTTGTCGTCGACATGGAGGGAGTCGATTTCCTCGACTCCACCGGGCTCGGCGTGCTGGTGGGCGGTCTGAAGCGAGTGCGGGCCCATGAGGGCTCGCTGCGACTGGTCTGCAACCAGGAGCGCATTCTCAAGATCTTCCGTATCACCGGCCTGACCAAGGTGTTCCCCATCCACACCTCGGTCGAGGAAGCCGTAGCGGCTACCGACTGATCGGTCACCGGCCCACAGGCCGGTGGCTGAGCGGAAGTGGGGGCCGGGCCGATGGCCCGGTCCCTTCCGAGCACGCCCGTACATCCGAGGGGGATGCATGGCCACCGTCGAACTCCGATTCAGCGCGCAGCCCGAGCACGTCAGAACCGCCCGTCTGGTGGCGGCCGCGGTGGCGCGCAGGGCCGGAGTGGACGAGGCCGTGCTCGACGAGGTCAGGCTCGCCGTCGGCGAGGCCTGCAGCCGTGCCGTCGGTCTTCACCGCAGTGGCGGTATCGCTGCACCCGTTCGGGTCCTTCTCACCGAGGAGGAGAAGCAGTTCTCCATCGAGGTCGGGGACGAGGCTCCGCGGAGCGTTCCCGGCGAGCAGTCGTCCGACGCGCCCGGCGGGTCGGACGATCTGGAGGCGGAGGGCGAGGACGACATGGGCCTCGCCGTCATCAGCGGCCTCGTCGACGATGTGGAGGTCACCGCGGACGAGTCCGGTGGACTCATTCGGATGACTTGGCCGACCACGCCGGCGACTCTTCCGTCCTGACGCGGCCCACCCGGCGTCCACACAACGCCCCCTGATCCACCCGTACGAGGCCCCGCCCGACGGCGCCCCCATGTGATCGTTTCTGGTTCGAGGCCCTGCACTCACCCCGGTGAGCAGGGCCCTTTTGCGTTTCCTAGATCGTCGATCATAATTGGATCACGCCTCAATGCTTTCAGGGCATTACCGCTTCTTGTGCGCCCATCGTGTTGGACGATCATTTGCCGGGTAGTAACGGATGGCAAATTCCGTTTCTCGCGCACTGTTTTGATCAGGCGCCGCTCCCTACAATCCGTCCACATCTTGAGCTCAGCCCAAGCGTCAAGGAGGACGAATGGCGGGGCTTTCTACCCCTCAAGCGTTTGACCACCCCTCAACCTTCGCAGCCGCGGTCCTGACCGACGACAACCGGCTCATCGTCATGGTGATCGGAATCGTCGCGCTCGCCGCCCTCGTGGTGGCCGCAGTGCTCGTACGCCAGGTACTGGCGGCAGGCGAGGGCACCGACAGCATGAAGAAGATCGCGGCAGCGGTCCAGGAAGGCGCGAATGCCTACCTCGGGCGGCAGCTGCGGACCCTCGCGGTATTCGCCGTCGTGGTGTTCTTCCTGCTCATGCTGCTGCCCGCGGACGATTGGAATCAGCGAGCCGGGCGTTCGATCTTCTTCCTGATCGGCGCCGTGTTCTCGGCGACCACCGGATACATCGGAATGTGGCTCGCGGTGCGCAGCAATGTGCGCGTCGCCGCCGCCGCCAGGGAAGCCACCCCGGCGGAAGGCGAGCCGGAAAAGGATCTCACTGCTGTCTCGCACAAGGCCATGAAGATCGCTTTTCGCACGGGTGGCGTAGTCGGCATGTTCACGGTGGGGCTGGGTCTGCTCGGCGCCTCCTGTGTCGTGCTGGTCTACGCGGCCGACGCGCCCAAGGTCCTCGAAGGATTTGGCCTCGGTGCGGCGCTCATCGCGATGTTCATGCGTGTCGGAGGCGGCATCTTCACCAAGGCCGCCGACGTCGGCGCCGACCTGGTCGGCAAGGTCGAACAGGGCATTCCGGAGGATGATCCGCGTAATGCCGCGACCATCGCCGACAACGTGGGCGACAACGTCGGTGACTGTGCCGGTATGGCCGCCGACCTGTTCGAGTCGTACGCCGTCACGCTGGTCGCCGCGCTGATCCTCGGCAAGGTGGCCTTCGGTGACTCCGGGCTCGCCTTTCCGCTGATCGTTCCCGCGATCGGCGTAGTGACGGCGATGATCGGAATCTTCGCCGTGGCGCCGCGCCGGTCCGACCGCAGCGGGATGAGTGCGATCAACCGCGGGTTCTTCATCTCCGCGGTCATCTCGCTCGTCCTGGTGGCCGTAGCGGTCTACATCTATCTGCCGGCCACGTATGCCGAGCTCAACGGCATCACCGACGCGGCGATCAGGGTGAAGGACGGCGATCCGCGGGTCCTCGCCCTCGTCGCCGTGGCCATCGGCATCGTGCTCGCCGCGCTGATCCAGCAGCTGACGGGCTACTTCACCGAGACCAGCCGGCGCCCGGTGCGCGACATCGGAAAGTCGTCGCTCACCGGCGCCGCGACCGTCGTGCTCGCCGGAATCTCCGTCGGCCTCGAATCGGCTGTCTACACCGGCCTGTTGATCGGTCTCGGCGTGTACGGAGCGTTTCTGCTCGGCGGCACGTCGATCATGCTGGCGCTGTTCGCGGTCGCCCTCGCGGGCACCGGCCTGCTCACCACGGTCGGCGTCATCGTCGCCATGGACACCTTCGGGCCCGTCTCCGACAACGCGCAGGGCATCGCCGAGATGTCCGGCGACGTGACGGGATCGGGCGCGCAGGTTCTCACCGACCTGGACGCCGTGGGCAACACGACCAAGGCGATCACCAAGGGAATCGCCATCGCCACGGCCGTACTCGCGGCCTCGGCGCTCTTCGGGTCCTATCGAGACGCGATCGTCTCCGCCGCCAAGGACGTCGGCGAGAAGGTCGGCGACAGCGGCCCGATGAACCTCGTGATGGACATCTCGCAGCCCAACAACCTGGTGGGCCTGATCGCCGGTGCCGCGGTCGTCTTCCTCTTCTCCGGACTCGCGATCAACGCGGTGTCGCGGTCCGCAGGTGCCGTGGTCTACGAGGTGCGGCGGCAGTTCCGCGAGCACCCCGGGATCATGGACTACACGGAGAAGCCGGAGTACGGGCGCGTCGTCGACATCTGTACGAAGGACGCGCTGCGGGAGTTGGCCACGCCGGGTCTGCTCGCCGTTCTCGCGCCCATCGCGATCGGGTTCACGCTCGGTGTCGGGCCTCTCGGTGCGTTCCTCGCCGGCGCGATCGGCACCGGGACCCTGATGGCGGTCTTCCTCGCCAACTCCGGTGGCGCGTGGGACAACGCGAAGAAACTCGTCGAGGACGGGCACCACGGCGGCAAGGGCAGCGAGGCCCATGCCGCGACCGTCATCGGCGACACGGTCGGAGACCCGTTCAAGGACACGGCCGGGCCCGCGATCAACCCGCTTCTGAAGGTGATGAACCTGGTGGCGCTCCTCATCGCGCCCGCGGTCGTCAAGTTCAGCTACGGGGCGGACGCGAGCGTGGGCGTACGGATCGGGATCGCCGTGCTGTCGATCGCCGTGATCGTCGGTTCCGTTTACGTCTCCAAGAGGCGCGGCATCACGGTCGGCGACGACGACAACTCCGACCACGTACCGAAGCAGCCGGCGGATCCGGCCGTGGTTTCCTGACCCCGGGTTTCACCTGGTCAGGGACGGCCGCAAGCTCAACGGGCGGGCGGGCAGCGCGCATTGACGCGCTGCCCGCCCGCCCGTGTCAGATGACGGCCCTTCAGTGAGGCTTATCTCTCTTGGTGCAAATGGCTTCAAAAAGCCGATAGGGCACCCAAACTGGACGTCCGACATGCGATTGTCGCCCACTTGGCGTGTATGTTCCGGGGCCGAGAGCCATGGAAGGGACCAATCCGGTGAACAAGAAGCTTGCAGCCGCACTGTCCGGCGGTGCGGTACTGGTGCTTGCGCTGTCGGGATGCAGCAGCGACGACGGCAACGAGAAGCTGGACTCCTGGGCCAAGACGGTCTGTGACGCGGTCCAGCCGCAGGCCAAGAAGATCGAGAACGCCAACGCCGCGATCCAGAAGGAGACCTCGGACAACAGCAAGCCCGCGGACGTCCAGAGCACCGACTCGCAGGCCTTCCAGGACATGTCCGATGCCTACAAGGCGATCGGTTCGGCCGTGGACAAGGCGGGGGCCCCGCCGGTCGACGGCGGCGCCAAGAAGCAGAAGGACGCGGTCAAGGAGCTCAACGGGATCTCGGCCTCGTACGCGGACCTGAAGAAGCAGGTCGACAAGCTCGACACGAAGGACCAGGCGAAGTTCGCCGACGGCCTCAAGGGCATCGCGGGCGAGCTCGACAAGCTGAGCCAGAGCGGGAGCGACGCGCTCAAGAAGCTGGAGGAGGGCGACGTCGGCAAGTCGATGGCGAAGCAGGACAGCTGCAAGAGCGCGTCCTCTTCCCCGGCTCCCTCCAAGAGCTGACGCAGGCGAGCTGTTTTCTGGAGTTGGCTCCGGGAGAGTTCCGGGAGGGCCTCGGGGAGAGCTCAGGGCGATCTGACTCCGGGGGCCGGCCCCGAGTGAGCTGATCCCGGGATCTGACGCAGAGCGCTGACGTTTCCCCGTGTCCCCGGTGCCGTCTTCACGCGGTGCCGGGGACACGTCGTAGGTGGGTGGTCATCGGGGGTCCGGGGTGACAATGGGGGCGTGAGTAGCTCCAGTCTGTCCAAGTTGCCGTCCATTGACCGTGACGATGTCGCCGCCCGGCTGCGTGAGTCCCTGTTGGGGGCCGAGTTCACCGCCGACGGCCTGCTCGAGCTGCTCGGGGCGCCGGCCTACGCGGCGCTCGCGCGGAGCGAGACCGTCCCCGCCCTGCGGGCGACCCGCGGGGACAGCCCGCTGGAGACGCTCGTACGGCTGTTCCTGTTGCAGCAGCCCGCGGAGTACGCGCGCGTGGCGGCCGTTCTGCCGGTCGACGAGTGCCTGGAGAGCGGGTGGCTGACGCGCGCCGGTGGCGACGAGGTCGCCGCGTCCGTCGACGTGCGGCCGTACGGCGGGCCCGACGGCGAGGACTGGTTCATCGTGTCCGACCTCGGGTGCGCCGTCGGCGGCGCCGGAGGTATCGGCAACCACGCCGAGGGCGTCGTCCTGGGTGTCGGTGGCGCGTCCACGACGCTGTCCGGGATCACCGTGCGTACGCCCGCGGCGAGCGCCCTCGACCTCGGTACGGGCTCCGGGATCCAGGCCCTGCACGCCACCCGGCACGCCACGCGTGTCGTCGCCACCGACCTCAACCCGCGCGCCCTCCACATGACGGCGCTGACCCTCGCCCTCTCCGGTGCCGGCCCCGCCGAACTGCACGAGGGGTCACTGTTCGACCCCGTGGGCGAGGAGACGTACGACCTGATCGTGTCGAATCCGCCCTTCGTCATCTCGCCGGGGGCGCGGCTGACGTACCGCGACGGCGGGATGGCCGGGGACGATCTGTGCCGCACGCTCGTTCAAGAGGCGGGGGCACGGCTGAACGAGGGCGGGTACGCGCAGTTTCTCGCCAACTGGCAGCACGTCGACGGAGAGGAGTGGACCGACCGGCTCCGGTCCTGGGTGCCGCGCGGATGCGACGCGTGGGTCGTGCAGCGCGAGGTGCAGGACATCACGCAGTACGCCGAGTTGTGGCTGCGGGACGCCGGGGATCACCGCACGGACCCGGCGGAGTACGCGGCTCTGTACGACGCGTGGCTCGACGAGTTCGAGGCCCGCAAGGTGCGCGGCGTCGGTTTCGGGTGGATCACGCTGCGCAAGGCGCCCGAGGGCGTCGAGCCCTCCGTCACGGTGGAGGAGTGGCCGCACTCCGTCGAACAACCCCTCGGTGACACGGTGCGAGCGCATTTCGAGCGTCTCGACTATCTGCGCACGCACGACGACGCCGCCCTGCTCGGCGCCCACTTCAAGCTCGCGGGCGAGGTCGTGCAGGAGCAGGTCGGGCTGCCGGGGGCCGAGGACCCGGAGCATGTGGTGCTGCGCCAGCACCGCGGGATGCGGCGGGCCACGAAGGTGGACACGATCGGTGCCGGGTTCGCGGGCGTCTGCGACGGCACCCTCAGCGCCGGCCGGATCCTCGATGCCATCGCGCAACTGGTCGGGGAGGACCCTGTCTTGCTGCGGGACCGCACACCCGCGCAGATCAGGATGCTGGTGGAACAGGGGTTCCTGGAGCCGGCTCAGGTGTGACGTCGTGAGCCGTGAGTGATGTGTGCAATGCACGTCATGCGCGTGATGTCCGTGACATGTGTGGCTGCCGAGATGCGTGCCGGCTGAGCGCGGGGTGTGGGGCGCTTCCCCGGATCCTGCGCCCGGCACCCCATTCCGCTTTTCTTTCGCAAGATCTTCCGGAAGACCCGGATCCGCCCTGCGACATCGTTGCCAAGCCGCGCCGTGGCGGCCCGTGGCGGCCGTTCACCCGGGGTTCGTCCTGTCGTCTCCCGCGCGTGTCAGCCTCACCGGCCTGGGACCCCAGCACCGGGAGGGAAAGCCATGGAGAGCGGACCAGCGATCTTCGCCGGGGCCGTGTTCACGCTGTTCGGAGCGGGACTGCTGCTGTGGACAGGGGTGCGTGTGTTGCACCGCGCACCCGTCGCCGACGGTGTGAACCCCGTCGCATCGGCGACGCTCGCCACACTGGCCGCAGTGGCCTCCCTGGTACTCGGGGTGTGGTGCTTCGGCCGGTTCTGAGCGGCGGCCCGCAGGGGGCGTCCCGGGCGCGGGCCCGGTGGACGTCCCGGACACCCTGTGGGCACTCCGGGCGGCAGGATCGTCGGTAGTCGGGTTACCGTTCGAGTGGCCGTTGCGGGCTTTTCCCGTTTGACACGGGGGCGGGAGGTACCGTCACACTCCGCAGCGACACCGCACGTACCGCAGTGCCGACCCCCACGTCCCGTAGGGCGCGGGGGATCCCCAGCGCCGACCGGAGAGAAGAGCGAAGTTGTCCCCGACCAGCGAGACCGCACACGGCGGCCGCCGACTCGTCATCGTCGAGTCGCCTGCCAAGGCGAAGACGATCAAGGGCTACCTCGGCCCCGGATACGTCGTCGAAGCGAGCGTCGGGCACATCCGCGACCTCCCGAGCGGCGCCGCCGAGGTGCCGGAGAAGTACACCGGCGAGGTGCGCCGGCTCGGCGTGGACGTCGAACACGACTTCCAGCCGATCTATGTGGTCAATGCTGACAAGAAGGCCCAGGTCAAGAAGCTCAAGGACCTGCTGAAGGATTCCGACGAACTCTTCCTCGCCACCGATGAGGACCGCGAGGGCGAAGCCATCGCGTGGCACCTCCTCGAGGTCCTGAAGCCCAAGGTCCCCGTCCACCGGATGGTCTTCCACGAGATCACCAAGGACGCGATCCGCAGCGCCGTCGCCAACCCGCGCGAGCTCAACCAGCGCATGGTCGACGCCCAGGAGACCCGCCGCATCCTCGACCGCCTCTACGGCTACGAGGTCTCGCCGGTCCTGTGGAAGAAGGTCATGCCGAAGCTGTCGGCGGGCCGCGTCCAGTCCGTGGCGACCCGTCTCGTCGTCGAGCGGGAGCGCGAGCGCATCGCCTTCCGCTCCGCCGAATACTGGGACCTGACCGGCACCTTCGCGACCGGCCGCTCCGGCGACGCCAGCGACCCGTCGAACCTCGTGGCCCGCCTGAGCGCGGTCGACGGCAAGCGCATCGCGCAGGGCCGCGACTTCGACTCGCTCGGCCGGCTGAAGTCGGCGAACGTGCTGGCCCTGGACGAGACGAACGCCCGCGCGCTCGCCGCCGCCCTGGAGAACACGAACTTCGCCGTACGGTCCGTCGAGTCGAAGCCGTACCGCCGCTCCCCGTACGCCCCGTTCCGTACGACGACGCTGCAGCAGGAGGCGAGCCGCAAGCTCGGCTTCGGCGCGAAGGCCACGATGCAGGTGGCCCAGAAGCTGTACGAGAACGGCTTCATCACCTACATGCGTACGGACTCCACGACCCTGTCCGACACGGCGGTCTCGGCCGCCCGTGCGCAGGTCACGCAGCTGTACGGCGCCGACTACCTGCCGGACAAGCCGCGCACGTACGCCGGCAAGGTCAAGAACGCGCAGGAGGCGCATGAGGCGATCCGTCCCTCGGGTGATCGTTTCCGCACGCCCGCCGAGACCGGCCTGACCGGTGACCAGTTCCGGCTCTACGAGCTGATCTGGAAGCGGACCGTCGCCTCCCAGATGAAGGACGCGGTCGGAAACTCCGTCACGGTCAAGATCGGCGGTACCTCCGCCGACGGCCGCAACGCCGAGTTCTCCGCGTCCGGCAAGACGATCACCTTCCACGGCTTCCTCAAGGCCTACGTCGAGGGCGCGGACGACCCGAACGCCGAGCTCGACGACCGCGAGCGCCGACTGCCGCAGGTCACCGAGGGCGACGCGCTGTCCGCCGAGGAGATCACCGTCGACGGCCACGCGACCAAGCCGCCGGCCCGCTACACCGAGGCCAGCCTGGTCAAGGAGCTGGAAGAGCGCGAGATCGGCCGCCCGTCGACGTACGCGTCGATCATCGGCACCATTCTCGACCGCGGCTATGTGTTCAAGAAGGGGACGGCTCTGGTGCCCTCCTTCCTGTCCTTCGCCGTGGTCAACCTCCTGGAGAAGCACTTCGGGCGGCTCGTCGACTACGACTTCACCGCGCGGATGGAGGACGACCTCGACCGCATCGCCCGCGGTGAGGCGCAGGCAGTGCCGTGGCTGCGGCGCTTCTACTTCGGCGAGGGCGAGGGCTCGGGGGGCGCCGCCGAAGCGGGTAACGGCGACGGCGACCACCTCGGCGGCCTCAAGGAGCTCGTCACCGACCTGGGCGCGATCGACGCCCGCGAGGTGTCGTCCTTCCCCGTCGGCGAAGGCATCGTCCTGCGGGTCGGCCGCTACGGCCCCTACATCGAGCGCGGCGAACGCGACTCCGAGAACCACCAGCGCGCCGACGTGCAGGAGGACCTCGCTCCTGACGAGCTCACCGTCGAGTACGCGGAGGAGCTCCTCGCCAAGCCGAGCGGCGACTTCGAGCTGGGCGCGGACCCCGTCTCCGGGAACCAGATCATCGCGAAGGACGGACGCTACGGGCCGTACGTCACCGAGGTGCTCCCCGAGGGCACCCCGAAGACCGGCAAGAACGCGGTCAAGCCGCGTACGGCGTCGCTCTTCAAGTCGATGTCCATCGACACGGTCACCCTGGACGACGCCCTCAAGCTGATGTCCCTCCCGCGCGTGGTCGGCGCCGACGCCGAGGGCGTCGAGATCACCGCGCAGAACGGGCGGTACGGGCCGTACCTGAAGAAGGGCACCGACTCGCGCTCCCTGGAGACCGAGGACCAGCTCTTCGCCATCACGCTGGAAGAGGCCCTCGCGATCTACGCGCAGCCCAAGCAGCGTGGGCGCGCGGCCGCCAAGCCGCCGCTGAAGGAGCTCGGCGAGGACCCGGTCAGCGGGAAGCCCGTCGTCGTCAAGGACGGCCGCTTCGGCGCGTACGTCACGGACGGCGAGACGAACGCGACGCTCAGGTCGTCCGACTCCGTCGAGGAGATCACGCCCGAGCGCGGCTACGAACTCCTCGCCGAGAAGCGGGCGAAGGGCCCCGCCAAGAAGACGGCCAAGAAGGCCGCGAAGAAGGCTCCGGCGAAGAAGGCTCCGGCGAAGAAGGCGCCCGCCAAGAAGACGGCTGCCAAGAAGACCGCCGCTTCGAAGACGACGGCTGCCAAGAAGACGACCGCCGCGAAGAAGACGACAGCCAAGAAGGCGACGGCTTCGAAGTCGGCCTCTACGGAGGAGTAGTCAACCTCAGGTGGTCCTCTGCTGAGGTCCTCCAACGGAGGAGTGGCACACAGCAGTGTGCACGCGCGCGTGAATGTCATACGGCCGCCGGGGCGAGTGCCCCGGCGGCCGTATGTTCGGGTGGGCCCTCGGGGAGTCAGTGGGTCCGGATAGGCTGGACGAATGACGCGAGCCGAGCAGCCAACGGCCCAGAATCCGGCCCCCGACGACGCCCTGGTCGCAGATTCCCGGGAGCGCGCCGTCCGCGCCCTGCTGCGGGTGCCGCAGCTGAAACGACTGTGGAGCGCCCAGCTCGTGGGCGGCATCGGTGACGCACTCGGGCTTCTCGTGCTCGTGGTGCTGGCCCTTCAGACAGCGGTCTCCGAGAGCTCGTTCGGGGGCGGGTACCGGGGCGTGGCCTTCGCCGTCGCCGCCGTGTTCGGCGCGCGCGTCCTGTCGACGCTGCTCTTCGGAGCCGTACTGCTCGGCCCGCTCACCTCGCTGACCTCCAAGGACGGTCCTCTGGACCGGCGCTGGACGATGGTCGGCGCGGACGGCGTGCGGGCCGCCCTCCTCATCGTCGCGCCCCTGTGGATCGACTGGACCCCGGACAACGCACTGGCGGTCCTGCTCGTCACCGCCTTCGTCGTCGGTGTCGCCGAGCGCTTCTGGACCGTGTCGCGCGAGAGCGCGGCGCCCGCGCTGCTGCCCGCGCCGCCCCTCGAAGGCGCGGCCGTACGCCCGCTGCCCGACCACATGGAGGCGCTGCGGCGCCTCTCCCTGCGCACCGGATTCGTGGCGCTGCCCCTCGCGGCCGCCGCGCTCGTCGTCGTCACCCTCGTGGGGAACCTGATCGGGGCCGGGGTCGACTGGTTCGGCCTGCACCAGGCCGCACTCGCCTCCTACGTGGCGGCCGGTCTGTTCGCCGCCTCGCTCTCCGTCGTCTTCTTCCTCGAACTGCCCGACACACAGACCCCGCGCGCGCGGTCCCCGCTCGAGGGCATGCGCCGCCCCAAGACCGGCAGCGGTGTGGACAAGGGACGCACGGGGGCCATCCCCCTCCTCGTCCTCGCCTGCGCGGCCGTCGCCGCCGCGATCTCGGCCGCCGTCGCCGTGTCCGTACTGCACGCCAAGGACCTGTCCGGTGGCCCGGTGACCTTCGGGCTGCTCGTGCTCGGGCTCACCGGCGGCACCGTCGTCGGCATCCGCTCGGCGCCCTCCGTGCTGCCGTCGCTGTCGCGCCGCAGGCTCCTCGCGCTCGCGATCGCCCTGACCGGCATCGCCTTGCTCGCCGCGGGCCTGGTCCCCGACGTCACGAGCGTCCTGCTGATCGTCACCCTCGCCGGCGTCACGGCCGGCATCGCCGCCAACACCGGACACACCCTCCTCGACCAGGAGTCCGAGGACTACCGGCGCGCCCGCACTACCGAGCACCTCCAGGCGGTCGTACGGGTGTCCATCGCGGTCGCCGCCGTCGCGGCGCCCCTGCTCGCGGCCGCGATCGGCCCGCACCGGCTGGTCAACGGGAAGTTCGTGTTCGCGCACGGCGGCGCCGCCTTCACGCTGATGCTCGTCGGCGCCCTGCTGCTGCCCGTGGCTGCCCTCGTCCTCGCCAAGGCCGACGACCGCAGCGGAGTGCCGCTGCGGCACGACCTGCGCGACGCGCTGCTCGGTGGGAACGACCCGGCGCAGGCCGCCGCAACCACCGGCTTCTTCATCGCCCTGGAGGGCGGCGACGGCGCCGGGAAGTCGACCCAGGCCGAGGCGCTCGCCGAGTGGATCCGCGCCAAGGGCCACGAGGTCGTCGTCACCCGCGAGCCCGGCGCGACCCCGGTCGGCAAGCGGCTGCGCTCGATCCTCCTCGACGTGTCGTCGGCCGGCCTCTCGCACCGCGCCGAGGCCCTCCTGTACGCCGCCGACCGCGCGGAGCACGTGGACACCGTCGTACGGCCCGCCCTCGAGCGCGGCGCCGTCGTCATCTCGGACCGCTACATCGACTCGTCCGTCGCCTACCAGGGCGCCGGCCGCGACCTGTCGCCGACCGAGGTCGCTCGCATCAACCGCTGGGCGACCGGCGGGCTCGTCCCGCATCTGACCGTCCTGCTCGACGTCGACCCGCTGGCGGCGCGCGAGCGGTTCACGGAGGCGCCCGACCGGCTCGAATCGGAGCCGGCCGAGTTCCACGCGCGCGTGCGCTCCGGTTTCCTCACGCTCGCCGCTGCGGACCCGGGCCGCTACCTCGTCGTCGACGCGGCCCAGGAGCCGGAAGCCGTCACGACCGTCGTCCGGCACCGGCTCGACATGGTGCTGCCGCTCTCCGAGGCCGAGGTGAAGGCCCAGGAAGAGGCCCGTAAGGCCGCCGAGGCGGAGGCCCGCAGGAAGGCCGAGGCCGAGGCTGCCCGCAAGGCCGAGGAGGAGCGCGTCGAACGCGAGCGGCTGGAACAGCTCGCCAAGCTGCGCGCCGAGGAGGAGGAGCGCAAGCAGCGCGAGCTGGAGGAGGCCCAGCGGCGCGAGGCCGAGCGCCAGGCCGAAGAGGCCCGGCAGCGCGCCGAGGCGTCGCGTCGCCGCGCCGAGGAGGAGCGTGCCAGGCTCCTCGCCGAGGAGCAGACTCGGGCCGCCGAGGAGGAGCGCCGCCGTCGCCAGGCGGACGAAGAGGCGCGCCTGCGCGCTGAGGCCGAGGAACGGCGCCTGGAGAAGCAGCGCAAGGCGGAAGAGGCGCTGCTGCGGGCGGAGGAGGCCCGTCGGCTCGCGGCGGCTTCTGCGGCGGCGGCTTCTGCGGCGGCCGAGTCCGCCTCTGCCGCTGGGGCGGGGGCCGGGTCCGCGAGGGGTGCCGGGCGCACGGTGGCCGACAACGAGATCACCGTTCCCACGCCTGTGGTGAAGCCCACGGGTGGCGCGGCCGACGAGACGGCCGTGCTGCCGCCGGTCAGGGATGCCGGTACGGGTTCCGGGGCTCGTCCCGCATCTGACCGTCCTGCTCAGGCTGATGCCTGGCGTGGTGGGGACAACGACGAGACGACTCAGCTGCCGATGCCGCCGCACCCCACGCAGCAGCAGGCTGGTGCCGCCGATGAGACGGCGGTGCTGCCGCCGGTGAGCGATGACTCGGTGCGTGGGGGCGCCGGTTCTTCTGGTGCTGGCGTTGCCGATGGGGGACCGACGGACCGGGTTCCGCCGGGCTACTTCCGTGATGAGCGCCAGTCGTCGGCGCCGTCGGCCGGGGCTGCGGGCCCGGGTACTGCTTCGAATGACCGGACGCGTGAGCTGCCCCAGGTCGACGAGGAGGGCCGGCCTCGTCAGCGGCCGAGGCCCGACTGGGCGGAGGAGACCCCGCTGGACGACCTGCCGTCGCTGGCGGACGAATTGCTCGGCCGGCATGACGACGACGGTGAGGGTGACGAGGGTACGGACGGCAGGCGCCGGGGCCGGCGCTGAGCCGACCGCCCCACCTCCGGGCGGGTAGCCGGATCGGTCGCGGGACGGCGTTGTCAGTGCCGTCCCGCACAATGAATCCGGTAGAGCGAAGTGCCGGAGTTCGACGGTGAGGCGGTAGTCCATGCCCGTATGGGACGACCTGGTGGGACAGGAGCGCGTGGCCGCGCAGCTCGACGCCGCCGCGCGGGACGCCGACGCGCTCGTCACGGCCAACGCGACGAATACTCCGCCGCCCGAGGCCTCCAAGATGACGCACGCCTGGCTCTTCACGGGACCGCCCGGCTCGGGCCGGGCGACCGCCGCGCGCGCGTTCGCCGCCGCGCTCCAGTGCGTCAGCCCGGACCGGGCGCTGGGCGGAGCCCCTGGCTGCGGTTTCTGCGACGGCTGCCACACGAGCCTCGTGGGCACGCACGCCGACGTGGAGATCGTCCGTACGGATCTGCTCTCCATCGGCGTGAAGGAGACCCGCGAGCTCGTCCGCAGGGCACAGCTGTCGCCCGCCGTGGGCCGCTGGCAGGTCATCGTCCTTGAGGACGCGGACCGCCTCACGGAGGGCGCGGGGAACGTCCTGCTGAAGGCCGTCGAGGAGCCAGCCCCGCGGACCGTCTGGCTGCTCTGCGCGCCCTCCCTCGAAGACGTGCTGCCCACGATCCGCTCCCGCTGCCGCCACCTGACGCTGCGTACGCCCGCGGTCGAGGCGGTGGCCGACATGCTCGTACGACGCGACGGCATCGAGCCGGACGTGGCCGCCGAGGCGGCCCGCGCCACGCAGGGCCACATCGACCGCGCGCGGCGCCTCGCCACGGACCCGCGCGCGCGGGCGCGGCGGGCGGCGGTGCTGAAGCTGCCCCTGCGCGTCGAGGATGTCGGCGGGTGCCTCAAGGCCGCGCAGGAGCTGATCGACACCGCGGCGGAGGACACGAAGCAGCTCGCCGAGGACGTCGACGCCAAGGAGACCGAGGAGCTGAAGGCGGCGCTCGGCGGGCAGAGCGGCGGCCGGATGCCACGCGGCACGGCGGGCGCGATGAAGGAGCTGGAGGACCGCCAGAAGCGGCGCAGAACGCGTACGCAGCGCGACAGCCTCGACCTGGCCCTCACGGACCTCACGGGGTTCTACCGCGATGTGCTCGCCCTGCAGCTCGGCTCTCGCATCGCCCTCGCGAACACCGACGCGCAGGACACCCTGGAGCGCCTCGCCCGCGCGGCCTCGCCCGAGTCCACGCTCCGTCGCATCGACGCGATCGCCGAATGCCGTGATGCGCTCGACCGCAATGTGGCGCCGCTGCTCGCCGTGGAAGCGATGACGATGGCGCTGCGGGCGGGCTGACACACCCTTCGGTTAACTCGTACGGGGCGCGGTCGCCACACACTGCGACCGATCGAACGCGGACGGTTAGGCTCGACTGATGCACTTCAGGCGCCATCATTCCCCTGTCCGAGGCCTGCGGGCCTGTGGAACCCTGCTCGCCGCCGGACTCCTCATGTCCGCCTGCTCACCTGGGAGTTCGGGAAGCACACGGACGGCGGACATCTCGCTCGCCGCGCTGCCCAAGGCGACCCCCGCCAACCTGTCCTCCTACTACGGGCAGTCGCTGGCCTGGCGCGACTGTGGCGTCCCTGGCTTCCAATGCGCCACGATGAAGGCGCCGCTGGACTACGAGAAGCCGGAGGCCGGTGACATCAAGCTGGCCGTCGCCCGCAAGAAGGCCACCGGCCCGGGCAAGCGCCTCGGCTCACTCCTGGTCAACCCCGGCGGGCCCGGCGGCTCGGCGATCGGCTACCTCCAGTCGTACGCCGCCCTCGGCTACCCGGCGGCGGTCCGCGCCCGCTACGACATGGTCGCGGTCGACCCGCGCGGCGTCGCCCGCAGCGAACCGGTCAAGTGCCTCGACGGCAAGCAGATGGACGCGTACGCGCAGACCGATGTCACGCCCGACGATCAGGCGGAGACGAACGAACTGTCGGCGGCCTTCAAGAAGTTCGCGGCCGGCTGCGAGGCGGGTTCCGGCAAGGTGCTGCCACACGTCTCCACGGTCGAGGCGGCCCGCGACATGGACGTCCTGCGCGCCGCGCTCGGCGACGACAAGCTGACGTATGTCGGGGCGTCGTACGGCACGTTCCTCGGGGCGACCTACGCGGGGCTCTATCCGAATCGGGTCGGCCGCCTCGTCCTGGACGGCGCGATGGACCCGTCCCTTTCCTCGCAGGAGATGAACCGCGACCAGACGGCCGGCTTCGAAACGGCGTTCCAGTCGTTCGCGAAGGACTGTGTACGGCGTTCCGACTGCCCCCTGGGCACGGTGAGCGCCGCGGACGCGGGCAATCGCCTCAAGGCCTTCTTCGCCGACCTGGACCGCACCCCCATCCCCACCGGTGACCCCGCGGGCCGCAAGCTCGGCGAGGCCCTCGGTACGACCGGAGTGATCGCGGCGATGTACGACGAGGGGGCGTGGCCGCAACTGCGCTCCGCGCTCAGCTCGGCGATCAAGGACAAGGACGGCGCGGGCCTGCTCGCCCTCTCCGACAGCTACTACGAGCGCGACGGCGACGGCACATACGCGAACCTGATGGCGGCCAACGCGGCCGTGAACTGCCTCGACCTGCCGCCGTCCTTCAAGAGTCCCGACGACGTGAAGGCGGCCCTGCCGTCCTTCGAGAAGGCGTCCCCGGTCTTCGGTGACGGCCTCGCATGGTCGGCGCTGAACTGCGCGTACTGGCCGGTGAAGGCGACGGGTGAGGCCCACCGCATCGAGGCGAAGGGCGCCGCCCCGATCGTCGTCGTCGGCACGACCCGCGACCCGGCCACCCCGTACCGCTGGGCACAGGCCCTCGCCGGCCAGCTCGACTCCGGCACGCTCCTCACCTACGAGGGCGACGGCCACACCGCGTACGGCCGAGGCAGCACCTGCATCGACTCCACGATCAACGCGTACCTCGTCGACGGCACGCCGCCCAAGGACGGAAAGCGCTGCTCATAAGGGGTGCGATGGCACTTTTCGGCACCCCGGGACGCCCGTCCCGGGGCCTCCGCAGGGGGTGTGCGGAGCACCCCCGAAAACTGTGTAGACTTGGCGACGTTGCTGACCGCACCATGGTGCAGACAGCGCGCCGCCTTAGCTCAGATGGCCAGAGCAACGCACTCGTAATGCGTAGGTCTCGGGTTCGAATCCCGAAGGCGGCTCTGTGGAAGCCCCAGAACTCACTCGCCGTGATCTGGGGCTTTTGCTTTTCTTGTTGTAGAGGGGCCCTCCGCGAACGGAAGATCGCGGAGGGCCCCTCTGCGTGGCCGCGGACGGTGGAATGTGGCCCGCTGCTGAGGTGCTCGTGATTCCTGGCGCCGTTGAAACATCCCGTCCGCCTCACCGCATCTAAAAGGTGTGGGGCGATGAGGGGGAGGGCGCCTGATGAGGCGGTCCAAGGAGAGCGGGTTCCGGGAGTTCGCGGAGGCCCGGACAGGACACCTGTTCCGTTCGGCATGCCTGTTGACCAGTGGCGACACGCACTTCGCCGAGGATCTGGTGCAGGAGACGCTGGGGCGGATGTACGTGGTGTGGGGGCGGTCGTCACGGGTCGGGAACCCGGCGGCGTACGCCCAGACCGTCCTCATACGTGCCTTTCTCGCGCACCAGCGGCGGCGTTCCGCGCAGGAGCGGCCCAGCGACGAGCTCCCTGAGACCACGGACAGCGCGCCGGGTGACGCCTCACTGCGGATCACTCTTCTCGACGCGCTGCGGCAGCTGCCGCCGAAGGACCGGGCGGTGATCGTGCTGCGGTACTGGGAGGACCGATCCGTGATGGAGACCGCGGAGATTCTGAACGTCAGCTCGGCGGCGGTGCGTACGCGGAGCACGCGGGCGTTGGCCCGGCTGCGGGAGCAACTGGGCGGCAGCGTGGCTGAGTTCGCCACGTCATGAGCTTGACTCGATCTTGTGTGAGGAGTGGTGGTTCGGCGTGTCAGGAACAGACGAAGACCGTGACCGGGAAGCCTTCGTGGATGGCCTCGGGGAGGCCCTGCGGATAGCTGGTGAGACGTTCAATGTCGCGGGTGGGCCTCTGGTCGACGGTGGTGTGGTGCGCGGCCGGCGCAGGCTGCGACGCCGGCGGGCCGCGACGGTCACCGGGAGCTTCGCTGCGCTCGCCGCGGTCGGCTTCGGCGCGTCGTACGCTGCCGGCGCTTTCGGGGCCGAGGCGGAGCACGGCAGCCCGGTGGCCGCGCAGCCCAGGCCGGGCAGCACTACTCAGGGGAAGACCAGCACACCCGGCGAGGGGCCACATTTCCCTGCCAGCCATCTGATCAAAACCCTCGAAGAGCTGCTGCCCGACGGCAAGTTCAGCAGCGAGTCGGGGCGCGGCACGGAGGGGGAGCTCGGGCCGCTCGCCTCGGTCGTCTTCGACGACGGCAAGGGCAAGGCGGCGATCGGGCTGAGTCTGGGCCGGGTCGACCCTGAGGGCACGAGGGTCGCGGAACAGCTCGCCTGCCCCGAGAAGGACTACACGCCGTACGACTCCTGCTCCAGCAAGAAGCTGGCCGATGGCTCCCGGTTGCTGCTCCTGCGGGGCTACGAGTACCCGGACAAGCGCGCGGACACCAAGTGGTGGCACGCGTACATGGTGACGCCGGAGGGCTTCACCGTCGACGCCAGCGAGTGGAACGCGCCGGCGGAGAAGGGCGAACCCGCCTCCCGGGACGAACCGCCGCTCAGCACCGCACAGTTGAAGGCCCTGGTGACCTCCAAGGAGTGGCGTCCGATACTGCGGGCGTTGCCGAAGCCGCAGGACGAGCCTGTGCAGTCGCTGGCCCCGCAGGCGACCGGCGGCGAAACCATCCTCAAGAACCTCACCTCGCTGCTGCCGAAGAGCGCCAAGGTGTCGACCCGCCAGGGCGAAGACGGCTTCGCGTACGTCGTGGTGAACGACGGCAAGGGGGCGAGCCTCGTCCAGATCAATGTGCAGCCGAACATGTCCG
Organism: Streptomyces sp. NPDC045026; assembly: GCF_056432625.1. Classification (NCBI taxonomy): domain Bacteria; kingdom Bacillati; phylum Actinomycetota; class Actinomycetes; order Kitasatosporales; family Streptomycetaceae; genus Streptomyces; species Streptomyces sp. NPDC045026. The sequence goes on along the minus strand of NZ_JBWKIS010000011.1, from coordinate 104,647 downwards.
ACGTGGAGGGCGAGCTCTTCAGCTCCGGTGCGCAGACCCTGCCGGACGGCACGAAGGTCGTCACACATCAGGGGCCCGGTGAGAAGGGAGGCCAGGGCGTGGCGATGTGGACCGTGGACACGATCCGCAAGGACGGGTTCCGCGTCTTGATATCGGCGTTCAATTCAGGCTCGCAGCACACCCCGGCCACGAGGACCACGCCCGCGCTGACCATGACACAGCTCAAGGCGATAGCCACGAGTGAGAGGTGGCGGGGGTAGGGCCGGTGCCGGGGCCACCCTGGGCTTTTGGTTTGTGGCTTGTGGCGTCGCGGCTTCGCGGCCTGGGGCCTGCGTCTGGGGCCCGGAGCTTAGGGTTTAGGGTCCAGCGACCGGTGAGCGATATGTGCTGGGCAGTGTTTGGTGATTGGTGGCCGCGGGGTGATGCGATCCGAGGCCGTGAGTGGCCCTGGGGGCGGGTGTCACTTCGCGTCGGCGTAGCACTTCACCACTGCGGTGGTGAAAGGGAAGTGGACCGGGGTGTCGCCGAAGGTGAGCTGGCCGGCCAGTTCTGCGGCCTCGCGGATCGCCACGGTCACTGCTTCTGCTTCCTCTTTCGGGCAGTGCACGATCACCTCGTCGTGCTGGAAGAAGACCAGTTCGGCCGCCATCCCGGTGCAGGACTGGCGCAGGGCGGCCAGCATCAGGTCGGCCCAGTCGGCGGCGCTCCCCTGGACGACGAAGTTGCGGGCGAAGCGGCCGCGGGCGCGGGAGTTAGTTGAGGCGTAGCCGGGGGTGAACTCGGTGTCTCCCGAAGCCTGTTCGGGGGACGGGTCGTCCTGGGGGATGCCGGCCTCGTCCTGGTCGCCGGCGCCGGCGACCGGTGGGCAGGTGCGGCCGAGCCAGGTCCGTACGAGGCGGCCCTCCTCGCCGGCGCGGGCCGCGTCGTCGACGTAGGCGACGGCCTGCGGGAAGCGGCGGCGGAGGGCGGCGAGATTCTTGAGGCCGTCGCCGGACGTCTGGCCGTACACCGCGCCGAGCACCGCCAGCTTTGCCTTGGCGCGGTCGCCGGAGAAGGCCCGGTCGGAGACGGACTGATAGAGGTCGGTCTCCCGCCCGGCAACTTCCATCAGGCCGGGATCGCGGGAGATTGCGGCGAGGACGCGGGGTTCCATCTGGTCCGCGTCGGCGACGACGAGCCGCCAGCCCGGGTCGGCGACGACGGCGCGGCGGATGACCTTGGGGATCTGGAGTGCGCCACCGCCATTGGTGACCCAGCGTCCTGTGACCGTGCCGCCGGGCAGGTACTCGGGGCGGAAGCGGCCGTCGCGGACCCAGTCCTGGAGCCAGGACCAACCGTGTGCGGTGTAGATCCGGTACAGCTTCTTGTACTCGATCAGGGGCCGCACCGCCGGATGGTCGATCGACTCGATCTCCCAGCGGCGCGTGGACGTGATCTTCACGCCGGCCTGGGCGAACGCCTTCACCACGTCGGCCGGGAGATCGGGGCGTACGCGGCGGCCGAACGCCTCGGACACCTCGTCGGCCAGTTCGGCGAGGCGGCGTGGTTCGCCACCGCCCGCGTAGCGCTCGCCGAGCAGTTCGTGCAGTAGGGAGCGGTGCACGTCCGCGCTCCACGGGAGGCCCGCGGCGTTCATCTCGGCCGCCACGAGCATGGCCGCGGACTCGGCGGCGGTGAGCAGCCGCATCCGGCCCGGGTGGGCGGTGGCGTCGTGGCGGCGCTGCTGATCGGCGTACACCTCTATGAGGTCTTCGAGGGGGACATGAACGGGTTGGGGTTCGAAGAGGGAGGACTGGGAGCCGGGGGTCGCGGCGCGTTGCGGGGGGTCCGGAGGGACGGCTGTCCCGCGGATCCTGGCCAGGGTGGCAGCTGCGGAGCGGGGTTCCCCGAAGCGGCCGGCGTGGCCGAGGAGGAGGGTCTCGGCGTCCTCGATGTCGTAGCAGCGCGGCACGCGGACTCCCGCGGCGAGCAGCCTGGGGTAGACAGCCGCTGTCGATCCCCAGATCCAGCGCGTGACGTCCGGACGTGCGCGGACCGCTTCCGCGAGGCTGGGCTCTTTGCGGACGGGAGCTGCGGGTGTGCCGTCGGCACCGAGCGGCGTGAGTTGGGCTCCGCCGTCCTCGGTGGCCGCGATGGCCCACTTCTCGGTCATGTCGGTGAGTCTTACACCCGGCACTGACAGCGCCGGGGTCGTCGATAGGCGGTGGCGGTGGCGGTCGGTGCCCGCGCGGGCGTGGGCCCGGGTGCGGGTCAGCTGTCGCCTCCCTCGTCGATCAGGCGGCGGACCTCCCGGTCGATCAGGCCGAGGCGGGCTTCCGCGACCAGCGGGACCGACCTGCGCTGCCGGCGGGCCTCATGGAGGTCGATGTCGATGGTCACCAGGGCCGGTTCCCATTTGGGGGCCTGGGCCACGACCGTCCCGCGTGGGTCGACCACGCGGGAGCCACCCCAGAAGGAGGCGCCATGTTCGTTGCCGACGCGGTTCACGAAGACGACCCAGCACTGGAGCATCTTCGCGGTGTAGGCGAGGAGGGTGTCCCAGTACAGGCCTGTGTCCATGGCCTCCGGGTCGAGCGTCGCCGCGCTGTTCGCGGGGACGATGACGACCTCCGCGCCGTCCTGCACGGCGAGCCACGGCAGGACGGGCTGCCAGGCGTCGTTGCAGACGAGGGTTGCGGCGCGGCCGTGTCCGTGCGGCAGGTCGTACGCGCGCAGATGCTGGCCGGGGCTGACGTGCTTGCGTTCCTCCCAGGCCAGGTAGTTCGGCAGATACAACTTGCGGTGGGAATGGAGGAGTTGGCCATCTGCGTAATAGGCGGAGGTGTTGTAGGCGCGCAGGCTTGTGTGTTCGTGCAGGCCGATCACGACATCCGCGCCGAGTGTCGAGAGGGCGGCCAGGCGCGGGTCCGTCACCGGGAGGGAGACGTCCTGGCGCAGGGCGCCGAGGTGATAGCCGTGCAGGCTCAGCTCGGGGAACACCACGAGGTCTGCGCCCTGGGCCGCCGCCTGCTCGGTCTGCTCCCGGGCGACGGCCAGATTCGTGTCCACTTCGCCGAGCACACAGTCGGTCTGCGCAAGCGCCACTCTCATCCACCGAGCGTCGCAGCGTCCGGCGGAGTCGGCATCCGCAGGGGCGGGTGGTGTTTGGGGGAGTTGGCATCCGCAGGTGGCAGGTGGCAGGTGGCAGGTGGCGGCTGGCGGGTTCGCGGGTGGCGGAGGTGGGCTCCCCGTCGGCGGCGGGGGCCGGTGTCCCTGCCCCCCCGGGGCCGGGAGGGCCCACCCCATTGGGACCACCAGTCATGTCACCCCACCAGAAGCACCAGCTTCCCCCGCGGGTGTCCTCCCTCGCTCAGGGCCTGCGCCTTGGCCGCGTCGCGGAGGGGGAGCGTGTCGGCGATCGAGATGCGGAGCTTGCCGTCCGCGGCGAGTGCGGCCTGGTGGGTGAGGTCCTCGAGGGCCTTGGCGCGGTCACCGCCGCCGGACGTGAAGACCACGTCGTACTTGGCCGCGTCGGGGTCGGCGATGGTGACGACTCGCTCCGGGGTGCCGCCGCGGAGTTCGACCGAGTCCGCCAGCGCCCCCTTGCCCGCCGCGTCGAACACCGCGTCCACGCCGTGCGGGGCCACCGCGCGCACCCGCTCCACGAGCCCGTCCCCGTACGCGACGGGGATGGCGCCGATGGAGCGCAGAAAGTCGTGGTTGGCGGGCGAGGCCGTGCCGATCACCGTCGCGCCGAGCGCCACGGCCAGCTGTACGCCCATCGAGCCGACCGCGCCCGCAGCCCCGTGGATCAGCAGCGTCTCGCCGGTGCGTACGCCGAGCAGGTCGAGTACGCGCTGGGCCGTTTCGCCGGCGACGGGGAGGGTGGCCGCCTCGGCGGCTTCGAGTCCGGCGGGCAGTGGGGTGACGGCGGAGGCCTGGGCCAGGGCGTAGGCCGCGTACGCGCCGGTCGTGGTCCAGCCGAGGACTTCGTCGCCCACCGAGAGGCCGGTGACGCCCTCGCCGATCTCGTCGACGGTTCCGGCGAACTCGTTGCCGGGTACAGCCGGCAGGGCGGTCGGGAAGGCCTGCTCCATCCAGCCGTTCCTGATCTTGTATTCGATGGGGTTGACCCCGACCGCCGCGACCTTCACGCGGACTTGGCCGGGACCCGCGTGCGGCTCCTCGACGTCGTCCTTGAACCGCAGTACCTCGGGTCCGCCGAACTCCTCGAAAACGATGGCTTCCATACCGGTGTCTGCCTCTCACTGCTTGGTCGAACCAGGCGGTGCTGGTCCTGCTGGTCCTGCTGGTGTGCTCTGGTGTCCTCTGCTGTTCTCTGGGTGATCTCGTCCGGTCGCTTGCGTTCTCCGGAGCTACGTCCTTCCGGGCTACGTTCCCCAGAGTCGATCGTCGCCGGGGGTGGGCCGGGCCGCCCTTCGAACGGTTCTGCCTGGCCGAAAGACCGGCCGACCGGCGTACGCCCCGGTCACCCGACGCCGTCCATCCCGGAGGCACTCACTCACCGCCCGTCACCCGAGCCCTCACCCACCACTCCCCGCACCATTCCGGCGCCCCCATCCCGCGCCCAGTACCCCCGCCCCCACAGCGACCACCGCGCACAGCGCCACGGACCCGCCGACGACACCCCACGGAACCACTACGCCGGCCCCGAGTCCCGGCAGGACTCCCGCCCCCGTCGGCGAGAGCCGGCCGAGCGCAGCCGCAAGTCCGCCCAGGTTGAGTGCGATGACGGCCAGTCCGAGGGCCGTGCCGGCCGCGACCGCGACCAGCGCTTCGCCGGCGAACATCCACCTGACCTGGGCCCGCGTGGTCCCGGCCCTGCGCAGGGCCCGCAGCTCCCCGTCCCGTACGGACGCGGCCATCAACTGCGTTCCGGCCAGCGAGATCGCCGTATAGGTGAGGGCGATGCCCAGGAGCAGCAGCATGCCTTGCCGGGTCTGGGGTTTGACCCGGGGATGGGTGGCGTCGAGCCAGGCGGCCGCGGTGTGTATGCGCAGGTCGTGCCCGGATGTGGCTGCTCGCAGCGCGCCCGTCACAGCCGAGGGTGAGGCGCCCGGCGGCAGGCGTACGTCGATCCGGTCGACCGGCGCCGCTCCCGCATTGGGCAGGGTGACGTACGCGCCGTTGTCGCCGGTGCCGCGCGCCAGGACGGCGGCGATACGGAGAGTGGTGCGGCGTCCGTCGCCGAGCCAGACGGTCAGGCGGTCGCCGACGCGGTGGTGCTCCCACTCCTCGTTGACGACGATGGAGCGGTCGTCGAGGCGGCGTATGTCACCGGCTACGACGGGGAGGCGGCTCGTCGCGGCGAGAGCCGCGGGGTCGCTCACGGCCCGTGCCTCGGTGCGGACGAGGGCGGTGCCCTCCTCCCGTACGAAGACCGCGGTAGAGGCGGACGGGGAGACGGCGGCCGCACCGGGAACCGGCCGCGAGATTCTCAAATCGTCGCCGGTGGCGATGAGTTGGGCCCGCGTCTGCTCGCTCGCCTCCTGCGCCTTCGCCGCGCTCACAGATTCTGCCGAGCCCATCAGGGAGCCCGCGAGCGCCACCGTCACCAGGACGGGTGCGGCGATCGCGGCGGTGCGGCGGACGGAGGCGGTGGCGTTCTCGCGGACGAGGAGCCCGACCGCTCCCGGCAGCCGGACCAGCCGCAGCACGGGGCGGACAAGGAGTGGGGCGAGCGCTGCCGCCGCCGTGATGAGGATCATCGGCTGGGTGGTGTACGTCTTGCGCTTCAGGAGCGCCGACGGGTCGCTCCAGAGGGCGTGGACCGTCAGGCCGAGCCCCATGGCGAGAAGCGCGGCGCCGACGATCCGGCGACTCCACGGCATGACGTCCGTGTCCACGTCGGCGTCCCGCAGCGCTTCCACCGGGCCGATGCGTCCGGCGCGGCGCGACGCGGCCCATGCTCCCGCGACCGCCACGAACAGGCCGGTCCAGAAGGCGAGTTGAAACGGCCAGGAGGTCCAATAGGTCCAGTCGGTCCAAGAGGTCGAAGAGGGTGTGGGGCTCCAGGGGGTCCATGAGGCGGAGGAGAGGGAGGAGGTGGAGGAGGGGGAGGAGGTGGAGGAGGTCCACTGTGGTGACGTGCCGGTGCCGCTCATGGTGAACCACGGAGGCGCGATGCCGTTGTCGATCAGGGCCCGGCCGAGCAGTGGCGCGCCCCAGGAGCCGAGGACGCAGCCGGTGGCGCTCGCCGCACCCCCCACCGCGAGGGCCTCGGTGACGAGTTGTCGCCGCACATGTCCCGGGGTGGCGCCCGCGAGCCGCAGCAGTCCGAACTCCCGCCTGCGCAGGGCGACCACGAACGCGAACGTCGATGCCGTGACGAAGACGGCGACGAACGCCGAGACTCCGCCGGCCGTGCCCAGCATCGCCCGCACCGCGACGACGGCCTGCGCGTCGCGTTCCGCGCCCGGGTCGGCCTGGCGGCGGGCCGCGCCGGTCAGGACCTGCGCCCGGTCGCCGACCACCTCGCGTACGGCGGCCGCCGAGGCGTCTACGCCGACCGCGTCCGGCGCGAGATGATCACGATGGACGGTGCCTAGATCGGCCAGTTCGCGGAGGATTTCTTTATCCACAGGCTGTGGATGGGGGATTCGCTTCGAGTCGTGGGCACGGTGCGGGCCCCGGTCGACCTCTACGGTCAGGGCGTCGTGTGGCATGACTACGACAGGCTGCGCGGCGAACCGTTGCGGCTTGCCAGGGGGCGGGTCGGCAGCCGCCGCGAGCCCCAGCCCCATGCCCGCGACCAGGGCCACCCCGAGCGCGACGGCGACGAACACACCCGCGAAGAGATGCCAGCGAGTACGCAGGTTCGCCCGGACGGAGGCGAGTGTGGTCAGCATGCGTCGACCTCCTCGCTGAGCGTGTTGCCGGCGGACAGGGGGCGAGTGGCCGCGGCGAACATGTCACCCGCACCGGCCCCCGCGCGAGCCCCCGCACCCGTATCCGCGCGAGCCCCCGCACCCGTACCCGCGCAAGCCCCCGCGCCCCCCTCCAGCCCCGTCATCCGTGTCGCGACCGTCTCCGCGTCCGGGGTCAGGAGCTCGTCCACCACCTTCCCGTCGACCAGGAACACCACCCGGTCCGCGCGCGCCGCGGCCACCGGGTCGTGCGTCACCATCACCGTCGTCTGACCTTCCCGGTCGACCAACTCCCGTAGCAACGTGAGCACGTGACGTCCGGTGGTCGTGTCGAGCGCGCCCGTCGGCTCGTCGCCGAAGAGGACGGCCGGCCGGGTGATCAGGGCGCGGGCCAGGGCCACCCGCTGCTGCTGGCCGCCGGAGAGCTGCGAGGGGCGGTGCCCCATGCGGTCGGCGAGACCGACGCGGCCCAGCGCCTCGCGTACCTCCGCACGCGAGGGCCGCCGCCCGGCGAGCCGAAGGGGGAGCGCCACGTTCTGTGCGGCGGTCAGTGAAGGCAGCAGGTTGAAGGACTGGAACACGAAACCGATCCGGTCCCGGCGCAGGAGTGTGAGCGCCCGTTCGCCGAGTCCGGTGAGGTCGGTCCCGGCGACGGTGACGGTGCCCGACGTCGGGCGGTCCAGGCCCGCGGCGCACTGGAGGAGCGTCGACTTACCGGACCCGGAGGGTCCCATCACGGCGGTGAAGGTCCCGGCGAGGAAGTCGAGGTCGACCCCGTCGAGGGCGGTGACGCCGCGGTACTCGCGGCGTACGGCGGTGAGGCGCACGGCAGGTGTGGTCATGCCTCAACCCAAGCGCCGCGGAGCCCCGCGAACACGACCACTGGGGGGTGTCCCGGGGGTAGGGCCAGCCATACCCCCGGCCCCCGTACACGCCTGAGACCATGGAGGACACGACGGGCCACGCGACGGACGACCACACGGCGAACCGAACCGGCAAACCGGTAAACCGGCACGCAGGTAGACCGGCAAACCGGCGCGCAGGCGCATAGGTACACAGGCGCATAGGTACACAGGCAAGGAGGCGGCGCTCCCGCATGGCAGAACGTACGACGCGGACCACGGTCGAGCGGGCCTTCGCCGCCGCCCTGTACGGGGAGGGCGCCGAGGCCGGGCTCGACACGGGCGCGTCCCTGCTCGCCGCGGATCCGTCCGCCGATACCCAACTCGCCTTGCGCGGGCAGGAGTTCGTGCGTCGGGCCTGGGAGCGCGGCTGGCAACCCGCCGATGTCATGCGCATCGTCGTACGCGACCTGGAAGAGGCACCGCACGGACACATCGCGGCCCGCCTGATACGCGCCGAGACCGCACGGTACGAGTACCTGCCCCCGCGCTGGGACGCACAGCTCGCCGAGCTGCCGCGGGACGCGGGGCCGGGAACGGGTTCCGGGTCGGGATCCGGATCTCGGTCCGGTTCAGGGTCGGGTTCAGGGCTTCCCCGTCTCGACCGCTTCTCGTATGCGACCGCCGTCCTGGAGCTGTACCGCCTGCTCCTGCGCCTCCCGCAGATCGAGGCCGTGGGGCCCGTGCCGGGAGAGTCCGTGGCGCGGCCCGTCGCGGGGGAGCCGCGCGAGCTCGCCCGGATCCGCGCGCTGCTCGCCAAGGCCGAGGCGACCGGCTACCCGCCGGAGGCCGAGGCGCTGGCGGCGAAGGCGCAGGAGCTGATGACCAGGCACAGCGTCGACGCGGCGCTGCTCGCGGCCCGTACGCACGCGAAGGACACGCCCGTCGCGTGCCGGATCAGCGTGGACGCCCCGTACGAGACGGCGAAGGCGGCCCTCCTGGACGCGGTCGCGTCGGCGAACCGCTGCCGCGCGGTGTGGAACAGCGGCTTCGGCTTCTCCACGGTCGTCGGTTTCGAGTCCGACCTGGAGGCAGTGGAGCTGCTTCATACGTCGCTGCTGGTGCAGGGAACGGCCGCCATGACGCGGGCCGAGGCCGAGCAGCGCGCCGGGGGACGCAAGCGGACCAAGACGTTCCGGCAGGCGTTCCTCGCCGCGTACGCGCATCGCATCGGTGACCGGCTCGCGGCGGTGGCGGAGGAGGTGACCGGCCGGAGCCAGGAGGGCGGGCTCCTGCCGGTCCTGGCGGCGCGCGACGTTGCGGTGGCCGACCGGGCGGACGACATGTTCCCGCAGACCGTGACGACCAGGGTCCGAGGCGTCAGCGACGGAGCTGGCTGGGCGGAAGGCGTGGCGGCCGCGGACCGCGCCCGCGTCTCGGACCGCGCCGAGGTACGTGGCGGCGGCACACCGCGGTGAACAGGCGACGCTGAGCCTGCACTTCACGGTGCTGTGCGACGCTGAGCCTGCACTTCACGGTGCTGTGCGAGGCGGGTGCTGTGCGAGGCGGTGCTGCCCGAGGCGGTGCTGTGCGAGGCGGGTGCTGTGCGAGGCGGTGCTGCCCGAGGCGGTGCTGTGCGAGGCGGGTGCTGTGCGGGGCGGCGCTGATCGAGGCGGTGCTGTGCGGGGCGGTGCAGTGCGGGGCGGCGTTGATCGAGGCGGTGCTGCCCGAGGCGGTGCTGCACGAGGCGGTGCTGATCGAGGCGGTGTTGCGCGGGGCAGCGCTGATCGAGCAGCGTGACGCGTGGCCCAGCGCCGGGCGGGACGCCGGGGCCACCCCCTACCCCACCCCATATGCCCCACTCTCCGCTATTGATCCAGACTCGCCCGTATCCTGGCGGAGTGAGTTGGTTCCGGGCGCTCAAGGACACCACCCGCTCGGGGCTGAGTGTCGAGCGGAAACGGCTGGAACCCCTGGTCGCGCTGCGTGGTGCCGCCGGTCTGGCCATCGTGATCACGGTCAGCCTCACGTTCTTCGGCCCGGCGGTCGCGGCGAGCTCCGCGTTCGGCGCGTTCCAGGCGGCGATCGCCACGTTCCAGCGCAGCTGGCGCCCCCGCCCCGAGCTGGCCGTGGCCTCCGGCGCGAGCCTCGGCGTCTCGACGTTCCTCGGCTACCTCACCGGCGGCCACCTCGTCCTCTTCCTCGCGCTCCTCGTCCTGTGGACGTTCCTGGCGGGCCTGGCCTGGGCGGCGGGCCCGACAATCGGCATCATCGCGTCGTCGAACGTCGCGATGATGCTGGTCACGATCACCCTGCCGACCTCGGTCGCGGCCGCCGCCGGGCACGCCGCGATGATGGTCTTCGGCGGTCTCGTCCAGGCCGCGCTCGTGATCCTCTTCCCGGTACGCAGATGGGGGGCGCACCGCGACGCCCTGGCCGACGCGCTCGCCGCGGAGGCCGACTACGCGCGCAGGCTGCGCCACGACCCGGTCGCCCCGTTCGACGGGGAACCGCTGATGCTGGCGCGCAGCGCCGCCGCGCTCACCCCGCGCCAGGCCCGCACCCGCCCGGCCCAGCTGCGCGGCGCCCGCGGCATCGCCGAACGCATCCGCCCCGTTCTCGCCTCCCTCGCGGATCCGGCCGTCGGCGTCCCGGACGAGGGGCCCGAACGCGAGCGGGTCCGGGAGCTCCTGGGCGCGGCGGGATCGATCCTGGACGCGGCGGCACGGGCGATCCGCCACGGCGCCCCGGTCAAGGTGCCCCCGGCGGCGGTCGCCACATTCAAGACCCCCGACACGGGAGCGATCCTCTCCGGCCCGGCGAAGCGGGCGGCGGCGCGCCTGGGCTCGCTCCTGAGGGACGTGCTGGAGACCGCGGGCGCGCGCACGGACACCCAGCACCCCGAGCCCCGCAACGAGAACGCCCAGCTCAGCCGCCCCACCCTCGTCCGGCTGCTCCCCATCGCGGCCGGAGCGATGCGCAAGGAGATGCACCGCGGGTCGCAGATTCTCCGGCACGCCATCCGGGTGTCGGCCGTCGCCGCAGTCGGCTACGTCATCGGCACCGCCCTCCCCTTCGGCCACGGCTACTGGGCACCGATGACCGCCGTGATGATCATGCGCCCCGACTTCTCGCAGACGTACTCCCGCGCGGTGGCCCGCTTCGGAGGCACGGTCATCGGAGTCGCCCTCGCCACCGGGATCGTCCAGGTCGCCCACCCGGACACCGGCATCTCCGCGGCGCTCGCCGTCGTCTGCGCGGGCCTGATGTACCTCGTGATGCGCACGGGCCAGCTCGCCGCGCAGGCCTGCATCGCCGCGTACGTAGTGTTCCTGCTCGGCATGGGCGGCGAGGCGTGGGACCAGACGGTCCCCGAGCGGGTCGTCCTCACGCTCGTCGGCGGCCTCCTCGCCATGCTGGCGTACGCGCTCTACCCGGCCTGGGAGACACCCCGCCTGCGCACGCGCCTCGCGGACTGGCTGCTCGCCCTCGGCCGTTACGGCGCCGCCGTGATCGGCCGCTACGCGGAGCCCGGCGGCGGGAACCTGCCCGATGTGCGCGAGGCCCTGCTCGCCGCCCGCACGGCCGAACTCGCCTGGCAGGACGCCGCGTCCAGGGCGCGGACCGAACCGGTGCGCCACCGCGGCCTCTCCCGCGCCGCGGCCGACGACGCCGAACACGCCCTGCGGCACATCGGCCGGGTCGAGATGCTGATGGAGGCGCACCTCCCCGAACGTGACGCGACCCCGGTCCCGGCCGCCGCCCGCTTGGCGAAGGCGCTGAGCACGGCCACGGAGGACGGCGCGCGTACGGTGCGCGAGCGCCGGGTGCCGAGCTGGCAGGCGGTTCGTGACGCCCTCGCGGACTGGGACGGCGAGGGCGTGCCGGACCGGGTCGTGCGCAGGGGCGCGGGCCTGCTCCTGGAGGCCCTGGAGGAACTCTCCGACGCACTCGACACGGACGTCCCCCCGATCACCCTGAAAGCCGAGGACCCGCCAGCCCTCGATGACGGGCAACCCGACGACCGGAAACCCGAAGGGCCGCCCGGTCCGGAGGATCAGGCGGCCCGATAACGGGGAAGCGGGTTACGGAAGTTGGGCGACGGAACGGCGCCGACGGAGACGCCTGCCCGCGCCGATGGAGACGCCTGCCCGCGCCGAGGAGACGCCTGCCTGCGCCGACGGAGGCCCCTGTCCGCGCCGACGAGACCCTTGCCCGCGCCGACGAGACCCTTGCCCCATCACCCGAGACGGGCACCCGCATCGCGCCCGTCGCGCCCGTCGCCCGAGTCGGCCGAGAGGCCCCCGTCAGGACTTCGGTAGCCCCATCGTCGGGAACCCCGACGGCAGCTTCCCGTTGTCCGTCTTACGGAACGTGTCGTCCCCGAACCCTTCCCAGGACACCTTCAGGGTCGTGGCGTCGACGGACTTGACCTGGCCCATGTTCCGGTCGGTGTTCCCGTCGGCGCACTTCAGGGTGAGCATCTGCATGCCCATCTCGTCGCCGGCGGTTCCACTGCACACGTGCTCGCCGACCAGCGCGACCTTCTTGCCGCTGATGAGCAGGGCGACACTCTTGCCCTGGGATGTGGTGACCCAACTCCCCTGAAGGCTGCCGGACTTCCCACCGGAACCAGAACCGGAACCGCCGGTGTCGGCCCCCGCGGACGCGTTGTCCGAGGCCTGCGGAGTCTCCTTGGACTTGCCGCCGTCGCCCCCGTCGCCGCTGTCACTGCTGCATCCGGTGACCACGAGCGCCGCGGCAACTCCCGCCGCGGCGGCACCGATCCGTACGCGCTTGAGCACAAGATCCCCCTACGTTGCGGATGTGACTGCCGGTACGTGGCCCGGCCCGCAGCAAGCTACCAGCCGCCCCTCACACCATCGGGGGTCGCCGGGAAGATCACCAGGAGGACTTCCGCACTCCGGGCAGGAAGCCCGCGTGGGCCTGCCCGCGCAGGTTCACGCGGGAGAGGCCGAAGGCGCGCAGATATCCGCGCGGCCGGCCGTCGACGCTGTCGCGGTTGCGTACGCGCGTGGCGCTCGCGTCCCTCGGCTGACGTGCCAACTCCCTTTGTACGGCGAATCTTTCCGCGTCGGTGGACGACAGTCGGCGGACGATCTCGTTGAGCTCGGCCCGGCGCGCGGCGTAGCGGGCGACGACCCTCCGGCGCTTCTCGTTCTTCGCGATCTTGCTCTTCTTGGCCATCAGATCCTCACTCCTCGGGCACGAATCCTGGCGACGGCGGCTTCCACGCCGATCGCGTCGACGGTCCTGATCGCTCTGGCGCTCAGCCGCAGCCGTACGTGCCGGCCCTCGCTCGGCAGCCAGTAGCGCCTGCGCTGGACGTTGGGGTCGAAGCGGCGTGACGTGCGCCGGTGGGAGTGGGAGATGCGGTTGCCGAAGCCGGGGGTGGCCCCGGTCAGCATGCAGTGCGCGGACAAAACGACGTACCTCTCTCGTTGGCTGCGGCCCGTTACCCGGAGCTGCGGCCCGTCACCCGGAGCCGCGGCCCGAAGGCCATGCGACCCGAAGACCGTGCGGCCTCCCGGTCCTGGTCCTGTGACTGACCCGAGCCATTTTGGAAACGGGATTCATTTTCATATACTAGCCACATGGCACGCAACGAACTCCGCCCAGTGATCAAGCTCAGGTCCACCGCGGGTACGGGCTACACCTACGTCACCCGCAAGAACCGCCGTAACGACGCCGACCGCGTGACCCTGCGCAAGTACGACCCGGTCGCAGGCCGACACGTCGACTTCCGAGAGGAGCGCTGAGCCCCGTGCGCGAGGACATCCACCCCGACTACGGCCCGGTCGTCTTCCGTGACCGCGCCGCGAACCACGCCTTCCTCACCAGGTCCACCGCCACCAGCGACAAGACCGTCGAGTGGGAGGACGGCCGGACCTACCCCGTCATCGACGTCGAGATCTCGAACGTGAGCCACCCCTTCTACACGGGTACCGCACGCGTCCTCGACACCGCCGGGCGCGTCGAGCGCTTCGAGCGGCGCTTCGGGAAGCGGGGCGGCCGGTGACCCGGCTGCCCGTGGTGATCGTCGGCGGCCTGCACGCTCAAGCGCGCCGGGCCGCCGTCGAGGAACTGCTCGCCACGGTCCCGGGCAGCGTCGCGCTCCACCATGACCTCTCAACTGCCGTACAGGGCAAGGTCGTACGCACTCTGCGTGACGCCACCGGGATCCTCGGCACCGGCGAGGCACCCCTCGTCAACGACTGCGCGTGCTGCGCCCTGCGCGAGGACCTGGTCCCCGAACTGGAGCGGCTCGCGGACGCCGGGCTCACACGGCTCGCGGTCGTCGAACTGTGGGACTCCGTCGAGCCCAAGGCGATGGCCGAGGTCGTCGCCGCGCACGGCGGGCCCGCGCTTCCCGTCACCGGCGTCATCACCGGCGTGGATCCCGCGCTCCTGCTGGCCTGCCTCGGGAACGGCGACGACCTCATGGACGCCGGGCTCGCGGCGGCGGCCACGGACCGGCGCACCATCGCCGACACCTGGGCCAGGCAGCTCGAATACGCTCCGGTGCTCGCGCTCGTGGATTCCCCCGAGGCCGACGACGCGGACCGGGCCTTACTCGCTCAGCTCCACCCGACGGCCTGCCAGGTCCCCATCGGCCACGGCGGCCTCGCGGGCGCCGCGCTCGCCGGATTCGACGTGGAGGCGGCAGCGGCGGCCCAGCACCCGGCGTGCGCGCTGCTGCCCGCGGAGGCGGACGAGGCCGGCGTCTCCACGCTCGTCTGGCACCGCGACCGGCCGTTCCACCCGGAGCGGCTCTACGCGGCGCTGGAGGACCTGACCTGCGCGGCGGCCCGCAGCCGCGGCCGGTTCTGGCTCGCGGACCGCCCGGACATGCTCCTGCACTGGGATGTGGCGGGCGGCGCGCTGTGCGTCGAGAGCGCAGGGCCGTGGCTGGTGTCCCTGCCGGACGCCGCGTGGGACCTGGTCCCGCCGGTCCGCCGCGCGGCCGCCGCCCTGGACTGGCACCCGCAGCACGGCGACTGCTGCCAGCACCTCGTCTTCACGTCACCCGGACTCGACCGCGACGCCCTCGCCGAGATCCTCGAGTCCTGCCTGCTCACCGACACCGAGTACGGCGCGGGCCGCGAGTCCTGGAAGGGTCTGCCCCGCGCGTTCGACACCCTCCTGGGGGTCTGAACGCCCCCGCGCAACTCCGACCGCGGCAGGATCCGCAGCCGTCGCGTCACCCGCGTCACCTCCGTCTCGGCGCAGCAGCAGCGCCAACTCACCGCGGCGATCAAGAACGCCCGCGAGATGGCGCTGCTGCCTTACGGAACACGCTGACCCCGGCTGAGGCTGAGGCTCAGAACGGGAACTGGCTCCGGCCGTGCTGCACGGAGATCCACTTCTGTGTGGTGAACGCCTCGACGGTCGCCTCGCCGTTCAGCCGGCCGAGCCCGGACCGCTTCTCACCGCCGAACGCGACGAGCGGCTCGTCGTGCACCGTCCCGTCGTTGACGTGGATCATTCCGGTGTCGATGCGCCGCGCGAACGCGACGCCCCGCTCCACGTCCCGCGTGTGGACGGCCCCGCTCAGCCCGTACGGGGTGTCGTTCGCGACCGCCACCGCCTCCTCGTCCCCGTCGAAGGGGATGAGGAGCGCGACAGGACCGAAGATCTCCTGCCGCAGCACCGGGGAGTCGGCCGGCAGGCCCGTCAGGACGCTCGGCTCGACCAGATTGCCGACGGCCTTGCCGTGCAGCAGCGCGGTCGCGCCCTCGGCGAGCGCCTGGTCGACGGCGCCCGAGACGGCCTCGGCCTGCGTGGAGTTGATGACCGGACCGATGACGGTCGACGGGTCGCGCGGGTCGCCCACCTTGAGGGACCTGACCTTGGCGACGAACTTCTCGGTGAACTCCTTCTCCACCTTGCGGTCCACCAGGATCCGGTTGGCGGCCATGCAGACCTGGCCCTGGTGCACGTACCGGCTGAAGACCGCCGCGTCGACCGCGTAGTCGATGTCCGCGTCGTCGAGCACGGTCAGCGCGCTGTTGCCGCCCAGCTCCAGGACGGCGTGCTTGAACTGCGAGGCGCACACCGTGGCGACGTGCTGGCCCACCGCGTCGGAGCCGGTGAAGGAGATGACCTTCGGCACGGGGTGGGTGAGGAGCGCGTCGCCTATCTCGGCGATGTCGGTGATGACGACGTTCAGCAGACCGGCCGGCAGGCCCGCGTCCTCAAGGATCTTCGCGACCAGCGAACCACCGCAGATGGGCGTGTTCTGGTGCGGCTTGAGAACCACGCCGTTGCCGAGGGCCAGCGCGGGTGCCACCGACTTGAGCGACAGCAGGAACGGGAAGTTGAAGGGGCTGATGACGCCGACGACTCCGACGGGAACGCGGTAGACCCGGTTCTCCTTGCCGTCCACGGGCGACGGGATGACCCGCCCCTGCGGGCGCAGCGCCAGCTGGATCGACTCGCGCAGGAACTCCTTGGCGAGATGCAGCTCGAATCCGGCCTTCAGCCGCGTACCGCCGAGCTCGTCGACGATCGCGTCGGATATCTCGTCCTCGCGCTCCTCGACCAGGCGAAGGGCCCGCTCGAAGACCAGGCGGCGCGTGTACGGGTTGGTGTCCGCCCAGCTCTTCTGCGCCCGCTCGGCCGCGCGGTAGGCCTCGTCGACCTCGTCGGCCGACGCCACGGTGATAGAGGCCAGCTTCTCGCCGCTGTACGGGTTGAAGTCGATGATGTCCCACGCCCCTCGGCCGGGACGCCATGAACCGTCGATGTATTGCTGGGCCAGTTCGGTGAAGTAGGACATGGGATCCCTTGCTGCTGCCGGCAGACACCTAATGGCTCGTCATCTTACGTCTGTACCAGTCGAGTTGTGGCCTGGTTAGGACGTCCGGCCGATCGCATACCGATCGCACGCCGATCGCATACCGATCACCGTCGATCGGAAAACGGGCGGGGAGGAGCGGTCCTCAGGCGGCCCTGGTCAGCAGGCCGCGGATGATGTCCACGCTCTCCTCGGGCGTCGGGCACTCCGCCTGGAGCTGCTCCATCGACCGCGCGTACTGCGTGACGTCCTCGCGCTTGTCGAGGTACAGGGCGCTGGTCAGCTGCTCCATGTAGACGATGTCCGAGAGGTCGGACTCCGGGAAGCTGAGCATCGCGAAGGCGCCGGTCTCACCCGAGTGGCCACCGAAGCCGAACGGCATGACCTGGAGCGTGACGTTGGGCCGCTCGGAGATGTCGATCAGATGCCGGAGCTGACTCTGCATCACCTTCGGTCCGCCGTACGGGCGTTGCAGCGCCGCCTCGTCGAGCACCACGTGGAACTCGGGGGCATGCTCGGAGACGAGGAGCTTCTGTCGTTCGAGGCGCAGCGCCACACGCCGCTCGATGTCCGCCTTCGGCGCGCCCTTCATGCCCCGGGCGACGACCGCGTGGGCGTACCCCTCGGTCTGCAGGAGCCCGTGCACGAACTGCACCTCGTAGGCGCGGATGAGCGACGCCGCGCCCTCCAGGCCGACATAGGTGGGGAACCAGCCGGGCAGGACGTCCGAGTACGTATGCCACCAGCCCGCGACGTTGGCTTCCTTGACGAGGGAGAGGAGCGCGCCGCGCTCGGCCTCGTCGGCGATGCCGTACAGGGTCAGCAGGTCCTCGACGTCCCTGGCCTTGAAGCTCACCCGTCCCAACTCCATGCGGCTGATCTTCGATTCGGATGCGCGGATCGAGTAGCCGGCCGCTTCCCGGGTGATGCCACGCGATTCGCGCAGGCGCCTCAGTTGCGAGCCCAGCAGGATGCGTCGCACCACTGAGCCGCTCGACTCTCCCGCACTCACGTCGCTGCACCCTCCCCATCGCTTCAGGAGCCGAAGTCTGCCATTAAAACGCTCCGGCCTGTACTCGTTCGGTTACAGAAACGGAAAGGTTGCGAAAGGTCTCCACAAGAAGTCGTGGGAAGAAATGAGCAAGAAGTGGTACGTGAGGGGACAGGCCGGGCGCGTGCACGTGCATCTGCCCTTGCATCTGCTGTACGCATTCGGAACGATGGCCCACGCACCACCGCTCCACTCGCTATGTACCGCGAATCCCGGGAGTGCCTCGGATGGGGACGAATGGACCGGCCATGCTCGAGCCGTTAAGGCAGGGGCTTCCGCCACTCGACCCTTCAGGCGTCTCCAGCTCCGCCTCCTGCGCCCTTCCCGCGCAGTACGAAGCGGTGGGCAGCGCCCGTGAATTCACGCGCGGGACGCTCGACGGCTGGGACGTGGCGGACAGATTCGACGACGTCTGTCTGGTGGTCTCCGAACTCGTCACCAATGCCCTGCGGCACGCGCTGCCCTCGGACACTCCGCGCTCGCAGGACCCGCCGGTTCGGCTGCACCTGCTGCGCTGGACCTCACGCCTGGTGTGCGCGGTGCGCGACCCCAGCGACGAGAGTCCCGTCGCCCGCGAGACGGAGGACGACTTCAACGCCGAGTCGGGCCGCGGCCTGTTCCTCGTCGACTCGTTCAGCGACAGCTGGGGCTGGCACCCGCTGGCCGGCAGGCTGAACGGGAAAGTGGTGTGGGCGCTGTTCCGCTTGTGATGCCCCCGGCCCGGCAACTGGCCGTCGCCATTGGGCAGATGTCGATGGTCGTCAGCCGTCGGCTATGAGCTGTCAGCTGTCAGCTGTCGGCTATCAGGTGGTCGAACTCCCCGTCCTTGACGCCCAGCAGCATCGCCTCGATCTCGGCGGGCGTGTAGACGAGTGCCGGGCCCTCCGGGAAGTTCGAGTTGCGCATCGCCACTCGGCCCCCCGGCAATTTCGCGAACTCCACGCAGGAGCCCTGCGAGTTGCTGTGCCTGCTCTTCTGCCAGACCACACCGTGAAGCTCCGTGGCCGCCATGCCGTTGTATGCGTGGTGCACAGTCGCTCCCCGGTCGTGCTGTGGCCTCTGAGGCTCATGTGGCCAGTGAGTCAGGTGTAGTGGTCAACTGTCCTGGATCATAGCTGCGTTCACATGCCGATGCATGGGCAGATGCACGTGCACGGGGGGTGTTCCCACGGTTACAGCTCTTCGAGCGTCTGCCCCAGCGCCCGCATGACATGCGAACGCCGGCCCCCGTCCATGATCTTCCGCGCCATCATCTGTGCCGGATCGTCCGGATCGAATCCGTCGTGCACTAGGAAGAGACGCGTGCCACGGCCATCTGGCTCCAGGTTCCGCGTATTGGTCCAGTCCGCAGAATTGGCCGGATCCCGGTCCTGCCACCGGACGCTCAGCATCCGCTCCTCCTCGTACGCGAGGACCTCGACGTCGACGGTGCCGGAGAAGCCGGTGTTGGGGCGGGGCACGGCAGTCGTCACGTACCGATGGCCCACCTCGAGGCGGAAGTGCTCACTGCCCGGACGAAAAGGAGAACCGCGCACGAGCTGGTGGCGATGGCGCGGGAGTGACGTCCTACGCTGGGGCCCATGTCAGCGATCCGCCTCCTGGTCCTCGGGGCCGTACGCCAGCACGGCCGCGCGCACGGGTACCAGGTGCGCAACGACCTCGAATACTGGGGCGCGCACGAGTGGTCGAACGCCAAGCCCGGATCGATCTATCACGCGCTCAAGCAGATGGCGAAGCAGGGATTCCTCGTCGCGCACGAGATCGCGCCCTCCACGGCGGGCGGCCCGCCGCGCACCGAGTACGAGATCACGGACAAGGGGACCGAGGAGTACCACGCGCTGCTGCGTGAGGCGCTCGTGACGTACGACCAGAAGCCGGACATCCTCTCGGCGGCGCTCGGCTTCATCGTCGATCTGCCTCGGCAGGAAGCCGTGGAGTTGCTGCGGCGGCGCGTGGCCGGCATCGAGGAGTGGCGCCGCTCGGTGACCGAGCACTACACGCCCGAGGACGGGCCCGAACAGCTCGGTCACATCGGCGAGATCATGAATTTCTGGGTGCACTCGGCCGACACGGGCGCGGAGTGGACGCGGGGTCTCATCGGCCGGATCGAGGGCGGCGCGTACGCGTTCGCGGGGGAGGGTGAGCCCTTTGTCGGCGTGCTGGCCGAAGGGCAGGAGAACCCCTTCGCTGCGGGTGAGCCGCACTCCGAGGATCCTCGTTAATCAAGTTTGACCAATGGTGGGCGTGGGGATACCTTTCGTGTCGTAGTCAAATTTGATTACCGGCGTATGCCGGTGATTACTGGGGTTCTCGGTGGGAGGAGCCGGATGGCCGACGCGATCATCGTCGAGGGAGCGCGGAAGAGGTACGGGGACAAGTGGGCGCTGGACGGGCTCGACCTCACGGTCGCCCGCGGCACCGTGCACGGGCTGCTCGGGCCCAACGGCGCGGGCAAGACGACGGCCGTCCGCAGCATGACGACGCTGCTGCGGGCCGATGAGGGCCGGGTCGAGGTGGCGGGGTACGACGCGCGGCGGCAGGCGGGCGAGGTGCGGCGCCGTATCGGGCTCCTCGGTCAGCACGCGGCGGTGGACGAGGAGCTCGGCGGGTGGCAGAACCTGGAGATGTTCGGGCGCCTGCACCACCTGGGCGCCCGCCGCGCGCGGGTGCGGGCCGGTGAACTCCTGGAGCGCTTCGGGCTCGCCGGGACCGGGCGCAAGGCGGTCAGGCGGTACAGCGGCGGCATGCGGCGCCGGCTCGACCTGGCCGCCTCGCTCATCACGGACCCCGAGGTGCTCTTTCTGGACGAGCCGACGACGGGCCTCGATCCGCGCGGGCGCGCCGAGGTGTGGGGCGCGGTGCGCTCGCTCATCGGGGGCGGCACGACGGTGCTGCTGACGACGCAGTATCTGGAGGAGGCCGACCAGCTCGCCGACCGCATCCCGGTCGTGGACCGGGGCCGGGTCGTCGCCGGGGGCACGGCCGACGAGCTGAAGGCCCGGCTCGGCGGTGACCGGATCGACGTCGTCGTGCGGGACTCGGCCCAACTGGACGTAGCGGCAAGGCTGTTGCCCGACGGTGCCGTGGTCGACGCGGACCGCCGACTGGTCAGCGCGCCGGTCGCCGACCGGATGGCCGCGCTCACCGAAGTCGTGCGTGCGCTTCAGGACGCGGGTGTGGAGGCGGAGGACATCGCGATGCGCCGGCCGACCCTGGACGAGGTGTTCCTGCATCTCACGGGAGAGCGGGACGGCAGGGCAGGGCCGGAACGTATGGACACCGCCGGCCGGCCGGAGGTGAGGGCATGAGCACGCCGATGAGCTGGGCCGTCGCCGATTCGTGGACCATGACGCGGCGCGAGCTGGCGCACTGGGCGCGGCAGCCCACGCAGATCGTGGTCGGCCTGGTCTTCCCGGTGATGCTGCTGCTGATGTTCGGCTTCCTGATCGGTGGCGGCAAGGGCGTCGAGGGCGAGTACGTCGACTATCTGGTGCCAGGCATGCTCGCGCTGACCATGGCGTTCGGGCTCGAAGCGACGATGCTCGCGGTGACGCAGGATCTCAATAAGGGCGTGATCGACCGGTTCAGGTCGATGCCGATGGTCAACGGAGCGGTGCTGGTGGGCCGTTCGGCCGCCGACATGCTCCAGTCGGCCGCCGCTCTCGTCGTGATGACAGGCGTAGGAGTAGCCATCGGGTGGCGTCCGCACGGCTCGGCCGGGGCGTTTCTGGGCGCGCTCGGGCTGCTGCTCCTCTTCCGGTTCGCGATGCTGTGGATCGGCATCCACCTGGCGATGGTGGCGGGGAAGCCGGAGCTGGTGCAGGCCGTGCAGATCCTGGTCTGGCCGGTCGGATTCCTGTCGAACGCGCTCGCCGAGCCCGGCTCGATGCCCGGCTGGCTGGGCGCGGTGGTCGAGTGGAACCCGATGTCGCACACGGCGACGGCCGTACGGGACCTGTTCGGCGGGCCCGGCGGGGAGCCGGGACACCTGTGGGCCGCGGTGCTCTGGCCGCTCGCGCTGCTCGCGGTGTTCTTCCCGCTGGCGGTACGGAAGTTCGCGGCTCTCAGTAAGTAGCTCTCAGTAAAGAGAACTCGGCAACGAGAACTGAGCACAAAGAACTGAGCACAGAGAGCTCGGCAAAAAGAACTCAGTGATGGAAGCCCGTCGCCGCGTCCTTGTCGCGGGTCAACGGGTGCGGCTGCTGGCGCAGTTCGGGCAACAGTCGCTTGAGGTCGGCGAGGAAGAGCGCCGCCAGGTCGGCCGTGAAGCCGTTGCGGCACACCAGCCGCAGCACCGCCAGGTCCTGGCGGTGCGCGGGGAAGGTGTACGCGGGCACCAGCCAGCCGAATTCGCGCAGGCGGCGTGACACGTCGAAGACGTCGTACGCCTTCACCTCGGGCGCCGTCGTGAAGGCGATGACGGGCAGTTGGTCGCCGCGCGTGATGAGCTGGAAGTCGCCCAGGGTCTCGATGCGTTCGGCGAGGCCCCGGGCGACGTCGCGCGTCGACTGCTGCACCGCGCGGTAGCCCTCGCGGCCCAGGCGCAGGAACGTGTAGTACTGCGCGACGACCTGGGCGCCCGGCCGGGAGAAGTTCAGGGCGAAGGTCGGCATGTCGCCGCCCAGGTAGTTGACCCGGAAGACCAGTTCCTCCGGCAGGTCGTCCGCCGTACGCCACAGGGCCCAGCCGACGCCCGGGTAGACGAGGCCGTACTTGTGGCCCGACGTGTTGATGGACGACACCCGCGGCAGGCGGAAGTCCCAGACCAGCTCGGGGTCGATGAAGGGCGCGATCATGCCGCCGGAGGCGCCGTCGACGTGGACGGGGATGTCGAGGCCGGTCTTCTCCTGGAGGCTGTCGAGGGCGGCGCACAGCTCCTCGATCGGCTCGTAGGAGCCGTCGAACGTCGAGCCGAGGATGCCGACGACGCCGATGGTGTTCTCGTCGCACAGCTCGGCGGCGGCCTGCGGGTCGAGGTGGAAACGGTCGCCCGCCATGGGGACCTGGCGCGCCTCGACCTCCCAGAAGTTGCAGAACTTCTCCCAGCAGACCTGGACGTTGATGCCCATGACGAGGTTCGGGCGGGCGTGCTTGGAGGGGTAGCGGTCGGCGTTCCGCTTCATCCAGCGGCGCTTGAGGGCCATCCCGGCGAGCATGCACGCCTCGCTCGATCCGGTGGTCGAACAGCCGATCGCGCCGTCCGGGTCGGGCGCGTGCCACAGGTTGGCGAGCATCGACACGCAGCGCCTCTCCAGCTCGGCGGTGCGCGGGTACTCGTCCTTGTCGATCATGTTCTTGTCGCGGCACTCGCCCATCAGGACGCCGGCCTGCGGTTCCATCCACGTGGTGACGAACGTGGCGAGGTTGAGCCGTGCGTTGCCGTCGAGCATCAGCTCGTCGTGGACCAGCTGGTACGCCGTGGAGGGCGGCATGGGGTCGTCGGGCAGCCGGTGCTTGGGCGGGGCGTCGGTCATGCCACTGACCGGATTGGCCTCCCCGTAGAAGGGATTGACGGCCGTCGGGCGCTCGTCGTGATGGGCGGGACCGTGGTGCAGCGGCATCGTCGCGGGCTCCCTCGATACGGGGTCGTGGCCTCATCGCGAGGATACGGACGAGTGGGGCGTACCGCCCGGCGACGCTGCGCCGCTCAGCGCAGGGCCGTGCCGTCGTCGTGGAGCTGCATCTGGGGGCGTCCGGTGACCAGGAGCCAGGCCGGCAGCGAGGCGATGCACAGCAGGGTGAGGATCGCGGGGGACGCGGCGAGGATGGCCGCGACGAACAGACTCACCCAGCCCTGCCGCGTGATGGCGAGCAGGATGCCGAGGACGCCCGCCGAGACGCCGACGGCGGGGGGCACGCTCGGCACGAGCGCGTGGGCGAGGAGGCCGAAGGCCGTCCCGATGAACACCGCGGGAAAGATCCGGCCGCCGCGGAAGCCGCAGGAGGCGGCGATCAGGAGGGCCGCCAGCTTCACCACCGTCATCAGGGCGAACTGGCCGGCCGACCAGCCGTCGGGGTCCGCGGCCAGCTCGGCCACCTCGTGGAGGCCCTTGAAGAGCGTGAGATGTCCGCCGAGTGCGCCGAGCAGGCCGAGCACGAGACCGCCCACGGGCAGCATCAGCATGGGGTGCTTGAGGCGTCCGAACGCGGTGTGTGTGTAAGGGAAGGCGTAGACGGCCACCATGCCGAGGACCGCGGCCGCGGAGGCGATCACCAGGGCGGCGAGGAGGTCGCCCCAGCCCGGTCGGGTGAAGGCGGGCAGGCCGAGGTCGAAGGTGGGGTGTGCGACGAGGGTCGTGGTCAGCGCGCCGGTGGCGGCCGCGATGAGCGGTGCGAACAGGGCGTCCCACAGTGAGCCCTTCATCGGCTTGCCCGCGAGTGCCTCGGAGATGACGAGGGCGGCGGCGACGGGCGTGCCGAACAGCGCGCCGAGCGTCGCCGCCTCGGCCAGCGTGCCCCACAGGGCGGCGGGGGCGTTCGGCATGGTCTTGGAGCCGAGCCAGAAGGCGAGGCCGACGTTGGCGGCGATGATCGGGTTCTCGGGGCCGAGGCTGGGCCCGCCGGCCAGCATCAGCGCGGTCGCGACGAGCAGGCCGGGCAGTACGAGCGGCGGCAGCGGGCCGCTCGCGAGCCCGACGGTGGCCGGGTCGGGCCCCGCGTGGCCGGGCACCTTCCAGACGACGAGGCCGACGAGGATGCCGGTCACGGTCAGCATGACGATCATCCAGAGCGAGGAGTACCCGCCGATGCCGAGCGCGTCGGGCAGGTCCGTCCACAGCACGTTCTGGAGCTGCTCGGCGAGCTCGCTCACGCCGAGGAACAGCAGGCTGCACACGACGCCTGCGGCGAGTGCGGGGAGGACCAGCGGCAGCAACGTCCTTGCCGGGGCGGTCTCCTGGGTCGCGGCCTGCGCGTCAGTGCTCACCGGCTCACCATAAGTGGATGAAAGCCGCACAACATCCGGAGGAATTCATGCTTGCACCTCACGTGGCGTGAGGCTGCACGCTGGGACCCGTACCGACGACGTACCGACGACGTACCGACGACGACAGGGAGGGGGCGGGAGCCGTGAGCTACTCCGTGGGGCAGGTCGCCGGGTTCGCCGGCGTCACGGTGCGCACGCTGCACCACTACGACGAGATCGGCCTGCTCGCGCCGGTCGGGCGCAGCCACGCGGGCCACCGGCGCTACAACGACGCCGACCTGGACCGGCTGCAGCAGATCCTTTTCTACCGGGAGCTCGGCTTCCCCCTCGACGAGGTCGCGGTCCTTCTCGACGACCAGGCCACCAGCAGAGCTGACCCGCGCGTGCATCTGCGCCGCCAGCACGAGCTGCTGACCGCCCGGATCGGCAAACTCCAGAAGATGGCCGAGGCCGTCGAACACGCCATGGAGGCACGCAAGATGGGCATCAACCTCACGCCCGAGGAGAAGTTCGAGGTCTTCGGGGACCACGACCCCGAGCAGTACGCCGACGAGGTCCAGGAGCGCTGGGGCCACACCGACGCCTACGCCGAGTCGCAGCGCAAGGCCGCCTCGTACACCAAGGCGGACTGGCTGCGGATCAAGGAGGAGAACGAGGACTGGATGCGCCGCCTCGTCGCGGTCATGGACTCGGGTCAGGAGCCCGCGTCCGAGGCCGCCATGGACCTCGCGGAGGAGCACCGGCAGCAGATCTGCCGGTTCCACTACGCGTGCACCTACGAGATGCAGACCGCTCTCGCTGAGATGTTCGTCGCGGACGAGCGCTATCGGCGCAACCTCGACAAGGACCGTGAGGGCGTGGCCGCCTTCCTGCGCGACGCGATCCTCGCCAACGCCGTCCGCAACGTCTGACCGGCGCTACAGGGGCGCGATCACCACGGCCGTGCCGTACGCGCACACCTCGGTGCCCACGTCCGCCGCTTCCGTGACGTCGAAACGGAACATCAGCACTCCGTTGGCGCCGCGGGAGCGGGCCTGTTCGACGAGCCGCTCCATCGCCTGGTTACGGGTCTGGACCAGCGTCTTGGTGAGGCCCTTCAGCTCGCCGCCGATCATCGATTTCAGGCCCGCGCCGATCTGGCTGCCCAGGTGCCTGGAGCGGACGGTGAGACCGAAGACCTCGCCGATCACCTTCTCCACCCGGTAGCCCGGCACGTCGTTCGTGGTGACGACGAGCACATCCGTCTGCGGATTCTGGCCGCCGCCGAAGTCTTCGATACCCATACACGCAGGTTTGCCACAGTTGACGCACAGTGCATCCTGGGAGGGCCGCTGGAACCTGGTGGCGTCATCCGGCGTTGATAACTTTGCACCGCCATTGCCCTCGCTTCACCACCCCTCAGGAGTCCGGAACCGTGACGACGCTTGCTCTCGGACCAAGCTGGCTGGACCCGGACCACCTGCTCAACACGTTCGGCATCTGGGGCCTGCTCCTGATCGTGTTCGCGGAGTCCGGCCTGCTCATCGGCTTCTTCCTGCCGGGCGACTCCCTGCTGTTCACCTGCGGCCTGCTGATCACCGCCGGCACGCTGGACTTCCCCCTGTGGGGCGCCGTCGGCCTGATCTGCGTCGCCGCGATCCTCGGCGACCAGGCGGGTTACCTCTTCGGCAAGAAGGTCGGCCCCTCGCTGTTCAACCGCCCGGACTCCCGCCTTTTCAAGCAGGAGAACGTGGTCAAGGCCCACGAGTTCTTCGAGAAGTACGGCCCGAAGTCCCTGGTCCTGGCCCGCTTCGTGCCCATCGTGCGCACGTTCACGCCGATCATCGCCGGCGTCAGCGGCATGAAGTACCGCTCGTTCATCACGTTCAACATCATCGGCGGCGTGCTCTGGGGCGCGGGCGTCACGCTCCTCGGCTCCTGGCTGGGCAACATCGAGTTCGTCCACAAGAACATCGAGGCGATCCTGATCCTGATCGTCCTGATCTCGGTGGTCCCCATCGCGATCGAGTTCCTGCGGGCGCGCAGCAAGTCGAAGAAGGCCGCTGCGGCGACGCCCCAGCCGCAGACGCAGACGCCGCCGCAGGCGGGCCAGCGCGGCCGCCACGCGAAGCGCTAGGGCTTCTCGCCCTTGTCGTAGCGCCCTAGAACCCTCGGGTCCGCTTCGCCGCCCGGCGCGCTTCCGTGCCGGGCGAGCGCAGGAACAGCCGCGCGATCTCGGACCCGAGGTTCACGCCGATCGCGATGGCCATGGCGAGAGCCGCCGCCTTCGTGAGCGACACGAGACCCGCGTCCACGTCGTTCTGCGCGATGGCAAGGAGCCCGAAGTACGTCGCGGAACCCGGCAGCAGCGGCCCGATCGCCGCCGTCACGTACGGCAGCGCGGACGCGAAGCGGTAGCGCGAGAAGAGCTGCCCGAACAGGCCGACGAGGCCGGCCGCCGCCGCGGTCGAGGCGACCGGTGAGATCCCGCCGACGACGTGCATGGCCCCGTACACGACCCACGCCACACCGCCGTTCAGCGTCACCGCGAGCACGGTGGAGCGTTCCTGCTGGAGCAGGACGGCGAAGGCGAGCGAGAGCGCCATCGAGGCCGCGATCTGCCAGTAAGGGCGGTCGATGACCTGGAGGGCCGCCTCCGGGTTCAGCTGCGCGTGCAGCTGGACGCCGAGATAGAGCACGATCAGGACGCCGATGACGATGCCGACGAAGAAGTACATGACTTCGAGCAGGCGCGCGGCCGCGGTGATGTAGTAACCGGTCAGACCGTCCTGCACGCCCGCCACGAGGGCCCGCCCCGGCAGCAGCGCGAACAGCCCACCGGTGATCACCGCGGAGGCGCGTACGTCCACGAGATTGTGCGCGAGGGTCAGCAGGATCCCTATGGCGGCGGGCGGCATCGCGGCGACGGTGAACTGGTAGAACTCCGGCAGCCCGCGGCCCGCGCACAGCCAGGCCAGCCGGTCGCCGAGGATCGCGCCGAGCGCCGCCGCGACGAACACGATCAGGTCACCGCCGACGAGGATCGAGGCGCCGCCCGCCAGGAGCCCGGTGGCCGCGGAGAGCACCCAGCCCGGGTAGGGGTGGCGGTTGCGGCGGATCTCGGCGAGGCGCCGGTAGGCCTCCTCCAGGGAGACGTCGACCTCCGCGTCGCTGATGTCGTACACCAGCTGGAACACGGCCGCGAGGCGTGTGTAGTCGGTGCCGCGCCGGCGCACGGTGCGCGAGGAGGTCACCGGGTCGTCGACCAGGGACGGCTGGTACGAGATCGAGAGCAGCGTGAAGGTGACCGTCGGCTCGCACCGGTCCAGGCCGTAGGAGCGGCACACGGCGAACATCGCCGCCTCCACGTCCTCGGCGCCCTCACCGCCCGCGAGGAGCAGCTCGCCGATACGCAGGGTCAGGTCGAGGACGCGGGGAACGGCCGGCCCCTCGTCGTCGTGCTTCTGCACGGGCTCGGCCGCAGGGCGCTCGGCGACCGGCATGCGCAGCATCGTGCGCATCCGGTCCTGCCAGGGCGCCTCCTTGGTCAGCTTGACCATGGGGATGCCGTGGGCTGGGGTGAACGCGGGCGGCGCGTGCCGGGAGCTGTAGGTCTGCGGGGGAGTGAAGGCCGAACCGCTGGTGTCGGCGGGTGCGGCGACCACCGTGCTGAGCCCGTCCGGGAGGGCGAACTCGGACGTCGTCTGCGACTCGTCCTGCTCGGGCGCCGGGGTCTGCGGCACCACTCCCTGCGGCGGGGTGAAGGCGCTGCGCGCCTCGTCCGACTGCGGTTTGCGGTCTTCGGCCGCCTCCGGCTCCCGCTCCGTCACCAACTCGCCCTTCGTATGACGCTTGCGCACCTCCAGTACGCCTCAGTATGAGCACAGATACGCGAACGGGCCGTCCGACCCCCACAGGGGTCGGACGGCCCGTTCGTGGCGGGGGAGGTCAGTGACCGCCCTCGTCCTTGAAGCGCTTGTAGGACCGCTCGATCTCGGCCTCGGCCTCGGTGCGGCCGACCCAGTCGGCACCCTCGACGGACTTGCCGGGCTCCAGGTCCTTGTAGACCTCGAAGAAGTGCTGGATCTCCAGGCGGTCGAACTCGGACACGTGGTGAATGTCCCGCAGGTGCTCCACGCGGGGGTCCGAGGCCGGGACGCACAGCAGCTTGTCGTCGCCGCCGGCCTCGTCCGTCATACGGAACATGCCGATGGCGCGGCACTTGATGAGGCAGCCGGGGAAGGTCGGCTCCTCCAGGATGACCAGCGCGTCCAGCGGGTCCCCGTCCTCACCGAGCGTGTTCTCGACGAATCCGTAGTCGGCCGGGTAACTGGTCGAGGTGAAGAGTCGACGGTCCAGGCGGATCCGACCGGTCTCGTGGTCCACCTCGTACTTGTTCCGCGAACCCTTCGGAATCTCGATCGTGACGTCGAACTCCACCGGTGGCTCCTCCATGATCAACACATACGACTGGTGGTTAAGTGTCCCTCACGCAGGTGTGTGATCGCGAAAGGGGCTGGTCCGTGGTGCCCGAGCTCAAGCCTTCGCAGGCAGTTTCACAGGCAGTGAAGGTGCTCACGAAGGTCAAGACCTGGCAGCTCACGGCGGGCGCTGCCACCCTGGGCCTCGTGCTCTCGGCCGTGGCGGTGGCCTCGGCCGGTCCGTGGGACTCCAGCGGTCAGCGTACGGCGGAGGCGCGCCGGGCTGCCTCCCAGGAGGCCGGGGGTGGCACAGATCACGGCCGTGACGGGCGCTCCGAGGATCCGGACGCGGCCCCGAGCGCCCGCGCGGTCCTCGCGGCGCCGGGCGGCTCGATCCCCGGCCCCACGAAGGACGCGCTCGCCGACGTCCTCGACCCGCTCCTGAACGACCCGGCCCTCGGGAAGCGGCGCACCGCGGCCGTCGTCGACGCGGCCACCGGCGAGCGGCTGTACGGCAAGAGCTCCGGCGACGCCCTGACGCCCGCGTCGACCACCAAGCTCGCCACGGCGGTCGCCGCCCTGTCGATGCCGGGGTCCGACCACCGCATCGACACGAAGACCGTCATCGAGCCCGGCTCGAAGGCGCACAAGGTCGTCCTCGTCGGCGGCGGCGACCCCACGCTCACCGCCCGCAAGGACGCCGGACCGAACGCGAGCCTGCGCACCCTCGCCGACGCCACCGCCAGGGCACTCCAGGACCGGGACGCGGACGAGGTCACCCTCTCGTACGACACCTCGGTCTACTCGGGGCCGCTCCTGCACCCCATCGGGCCCAACGAGAACATCGCGCCGGTCAGCGCCCTCATGGCCGACGAGGGGCGCATGGACGACTCGTCGAGCGGTCCGGCGCCCCGCGAGTCGGACCCCGCGGCGGCCACCGCGCGCAAGTTCGCGGATCTGCTGCACGACCGGGGCATCAGGACGAAGGGCGAGCCGGGCCCCGGCCGGGCGTCGGGCAAGGCCGAGAAGCTGGCCAAGGTGTCGTCGCCGCCCGTGTCCGCCCTGGTCGAGCGCATGCTGACGCACAGTGACAACGACATCGCGGAGGCCCTGGCACGTCAGGTGGCCCTCGCCACGGACGAGGCCGCGAGCTTCGACGGAGGGGGCAAGGCGATCCGCAAGGAGCTGGCCAAGCTCCGACTCCCGCTCTCCGGAAGCCACTTCGCGGACGGCAGCGGCCTCGACCGCGCCGACAAGGTCTCCGCGGACCTGCTCACCCAGGTCCTCGCGCACGCCGTCGAACGCGGGCGCCCGGGGCTGCGCCCGGTCCTCACCGGACTGCCCGTCGCCGGCTTCACGGGCACGCTGACCAAGCGGTACACCGACGAGGCCGACGCGGCGGGCATCGGCCTCGTGCGGGCCAAGACCGGCACGCTGACCGGGGTGAACACGCTGGCGGGCACGGTCGTCGACGCGGACGGGCGGCTCCTGGTCTTCGCGTTCATGACGGACGGAACGGTGAACCCGGGGCAGGCCCAGGCGGCTTTGGACCGGCTCGCGTCGACGGTCGCGAACTGCGGCTGCCGCTGACCCGCCCCCGCGGCCCCGCCCGTCTCCCCTGCCTGCCGTGTCTCCTGCCTGCCATGTCTCCTTCCCGCGGTGTCTCTTACCTGCCGTATCCCCTAGGGGACACAACCGGGGCGCCGTCCGGGGCCAAGCCCCTGTGCACCAGGACCCGAGCACGTACGGTTGACGCATGACGAGCATCGGTGGTGCTTCTGGGATGGTCGACTGGAATCTCGCGGTTTCGACCGCGACCCGACTCGTGCGGCCGGGTCCGGAGGTGAGCCGGGACGAGGCGCGGGCGATCGTCGCGGAGCTGCGCCGGCACGCCAAGGCATCCGAGGAGCACGTCCGCGGGTTCACGCGGATGACCACCGAGGAGGCGCACGACACGCCCGTCCTGGTCGTCGACCGCCCCGGCTGGGTCCGGGCGAACGTGGCGGGGTTCAGGGAACTCCTCAAGCCCCTCCTGGACAAGATGGAGGACCGGCGCGGCTCCGGCCCCGGCGGAGCGGTCCTCGGCGCCGTCGGCGGCAAGGTCACGGGCGTCGAGCTCGGCATGCTGCTGTCGTTCCTGTCCTCCCGCGTCCTCGGGCAGTACGAGACCTTCGCCCCCGCCACCCGAGACCTGCCGGCCGCGCCGAACGGCGGCGGAAGACTGCTCCTCGTCGCGCCGAACATCGTGCATGTGGAGCGCGAACTCGACGTGAATCCGCACGACTTCAGGCTCTGGGTGTGCCTGCACGAGGAGACGCACCGCACGCAGTTCACGGCTGTGCCCTGGCTGCGCGACCACCTCGAGGGCGAGATCCAGTCATTCCTCGCCGAGACCGATGTCGACCCGATGACGTTCCTGGAGCGCATCCGGGAGGCCGCCCAGTCCCTGGTGGGCGCCCGCCCCGAGGGCGAGCAGGGCGAGGGCGACGACGGGGGCCGCTCCCTGGTCGAGCTCGTGCAGTCTCCGGCCCAGCGCGACATCCTCGCCCGGCTCACCGCAGTGATGTCGCTGCTCGAAGGGCACGCGGACTTCGTGATGGACGGGGTCGGGCCCGCGGTGGTGCCGTCGGTGGGCGAGATCAGGGAGAAGTTCAAGGAGCGCCGCCAGAAGGGCGCGTCCCGCCTGGACCTGGCGCTGCGCAAGCTCCTGGGCCTCGATGCGAAGCTGCGCCAGTACCGCGACGGCGAGCGGTTCGTCAGGGCCGTGGTGAACGAGGTGGGTATGGACGGATTCAACCGCGTATGGACATCCCCGAACACGCTTCCCACCAAGGCGGAGATCGCCAAACCGGCGGACTGGGTCGCGCGGGTGCACCGCAAGGCGGAGGGTGCACCGTAAGGCAGGGTCGTGAAACAAATACGGCCAACGGCAGGAGAACGCCCCTGTAATCACCCATCCGAGGGACCGTGAGCCGTGGGTAGGCGTGCAATGCTCGGGGAAATGGCTCGGCTCTGTCACCATCGACACACTCTGAGTGACTGATATCACCGAGTCGCTGTTGAGTGACTGGTCCGAGCCACACCCCCACCGAAAACTTCATGAAGGGAACCGGACATGGGTCCCCATCCTGCGGTCGCGGCGATACGCCTGGCGGTCCGCCGCGTACTCCACGACGTACTCAACGACCACGACGCCCCCCGTGCGGTGCCAGAGTCCCCGCGCACCCAGCCCCTGGTGCTTGTCGCCTGCTCCGGCGGTGCCGACTCCATGGCGCTCGCCTCCGCCCTCGCCTTCGAGGCCCCCAAGCTCGGCATCCGCGCCGGTGGCGTGACCGTCGACCATGGTCTGCAGCCCGGCTCCGATCTGCGCGCCGCCGAAGTCGTCGCGCGGCTCGGCGCCCTGCGCCTCGATCCCGTCGAGTCCGCGGCCGTGCACGTCGGCCGCGACGGAGGACCCGAAGCCGCCGCGAGGGACGCCAGATACGCCGCGCTCGACGCCGCCGCGGACCAGCACGGCGCCGCCGCGATCCTGCTCGGCCACACCCGCGACGACCAGGCGGAGACGGTCCTGCTCGGCCTCGCCCGCGGCTCGGGCATCCGCTCCCTGTCAGGAATGGCCGCGACCTCGGGGGTCGACGGCCGTTACCGCAGGCCCTTCCTCCAGGTCGACCGCCAGACCGCCCGGAGGGCGTGCATGGCCCAGTCGCTGCCGGTCTGGGACGACCCCCACAACACCGATCCTGCGTACACGCGCTCCCGGCTGCGCCACGAGGGGCTGCCCGCCCTGGAGAAGGCGCTCGGCAAGGGTGTCGTCGAGGCGCTCGCCCGTACGGCCCAGTTGTCCCGGGACGACGCCGATGCCCTGGATACGTGGGCCGCGCAGGCCGAGGCCATGGTGCGTGACCCCGCGGGCCTCCTGGAGTGCGCCAAGCTCTACGCGCTGCCGCCCGCCGTACGCCGCCGTGTACTGCGCCGCGCGGCCATCGAGGCCGGCGCCCCGGCGGGGTCTCTGTTCGCCCGGCACATCGAAGAGGTCGACCGTTTGATCACCGGCTGGCGCGGCCAGGGGGAGATCAACCTCCCCGGCAAGGTCGTGGCTCAGCGGCAGGGTGGCAGACTGGTCATCCGGCAAGGCTGACGCGGGACGCGAGTCCTTGAGCGGCCGGTGGGACGACCGAAAGTGATGCGGGTGGACGCGAAAGACATGGGCACCGACCTCAAGTCGGTGCTCATCACCAAGGAAGAGATCGACGCGAAGCTGGCCGAGCTGGCCGCGAAGATCGATGCGGAATACGCGGGCAAGGACCTGCTGATCGTCGGTGTCCTCAAGGGCGCCGTGATGGTCATGGCGGACCTGGCGCGTGCGCTGTCCACCCCCGTCACGATGGACTGGATGGCGGTGTCCTCGTACGGCGCTGGCACCCAGTCGTCCGGCGTCGTGCGGATCCTCAAGGACCTCGACACCGACATCAAGGGCAGGCACGTCCTGATCGTCGAGGACATCATCGACTCCGGGCTGACGCTGTCGTGGCTGCTCACCAACCTCGGCACCCGCGAGCCCGCGAGCCTCGAGGTCTGCACGCTGCTGCGCAAGCCGGAGGCGGCGAAGGTGGCCATCGACGTGAAGTGGACCGGGTTCGAGATCCCGAACGAGTTCGTCGTCGGGTACGGCCTGGACTACGCGGAGAAGTACCGGAACCTGCCGTTCGTCGGCACGCTGGCTCCCCACGTCTACGGCGGCTGAACCACCGTAGAAGCCATGTGAGACGGTCGGGAACCCCAGCGGGTTTCCCGCCGTTGGAGCATGCGTGGGCGAGATTCCCAGCCGTCCCCTGCGGCTGCGGGTGACAATGCTGGGGTACCGTCCGAAGAACAGTCTTCAAAACAGCCTTTATCAAACTCACTATGGCAGGAGGGACGGGGCGTCATCGCTCCGTATGGATGGACGTGAAGCGATACTTCCGTGGGCCGGTCATGTGGATCGTGCTGGCCGTCCTTGCCGTGGTCGTGTTGATGCAGGTCGTCGGTTCGTCCGGTGGCTACAAGACGGTGGACACCGGCCAGGTCATTCAGGCCATCAACGACAACAAGGTGCAGTCGGCCAAGCTGACCACCGGCGACGAAAACAACATCAAGGTCGAGCTCAAGAACGGCCAGAAGGTCCAGGGCAGCAGCAAGATCCAGGCGAGCTACATCGGCGACCAGGGCGTCGATGTGGCCAAGGATCTGCAGGCCAAGTTCGAGGACAAGCAGATCCCCGACGGGTACACCGTCGCCCCGACGAAGCAGAACGCCTTCGTGGGGATCCTGCTCTCCCTGCTCCCCTTCGTCCTGATCGTCGTCGTCTTCCTGTTCCTGATGAATCAGATGCAGGGCGGCGGCTCCCGAGTCATGCAGTTCGGGAAGTCCAAGGCGAAGCTCATCACCAAGGACACCCCGAAAACGACGTTCGCCGACGTGGCGGGCTCGGACGAGGCCGTCGAGGAGCTCCACGAGATCAAGGAGTTCCTCCAGGAGCCGGCGAAGTTCCAGGCCGTCGGCGCCAAGATCCCCAAGGGTGTGCTGCTCTACGGCCCGCCCGGAACCGGTAAGACGCTGCTCGCGCGCGCCGTCGCCGGTGAGGCGGGGGTTCCCTTCTACTCGATCTCGGGTTCCGACTTCGTCGAGATGTTCGTCGGTGTCGGTGCCTCCCGAGTCCGTGACCTGTTCGAGCAGGCCAAGGCGAACGCCCCGGCGATCGTCTTCGTCGACGAGATCGACGCCGTCGGCCGGCACCGCGGTGCGGGTCTCGGCGGCGGTCACGACGAGCGCGAGCAGACGCTCAACCAGCTGCTCGTCGAGATGGACGGCTTCGACGTGAAGGGCGGCGTCATCCTGATCGCCGCCACGAACCGGCCCGACATCCTCGACCCGGCGCTGCTGCGCCCGGGACGTTTCGACCGGCAGATCGCGGTCGACCGCCCGGACATGCAGGGCCGTCTGGAGATCCTCAAGGTTCACCAGAAGGGCAAGCCGGTCGCACCCGATGTCGACCTGTCGGCCGTCGCCCGGCGTACCCCGGGCTTCACCGGCGCCGACCTGTCGAACGTGCTGAACGAAGCTGCGCTCCTCACGGCGCGCAGCGACCTCAAGCTCATCGACAACTCGATGCTGGACGAGGCGATCGACCGCGTCGTGGCGGGCCCGCAGAAGCGGACCCGGATCATGTCCGACAAGGAGAAGAAGATCACCGCGTACCACGAGGGCGGACACGCCCTGGTCGCGGCGGCTTCGCCCAACTCCGACCCGGTGCACAAGATCACGATCCTGTCCCGTGGACGGGCCCTCGGTTACACGATGGTCCTGCCCGACGAGGACAAGTACTCGACCACGCGTAACGAGATGCTCGACCAGCTCGCGTACATGCTGGGCGGGCGTGCGGCCGAGGAGCTGGTCTTCCACGACCCGACCACGGGCGCGGCGAACGACATCGAGAAGGCGACCGCGACCGCGCGGGCCATGGTCACGCAGTACGGCATGACCGAGCGGCTCGGCGCGATCAAGTTCGGCGGCGACAACACCGAGCCCTTCCTGGGCCGGGAGATGTCGCACCCGCGCGACTACTCGGAAGAGGTCGCCGCGCTCGTCGACGAAGAGGTCAAGAAGCTCATCGAGAACGCGCACAACGAGGCCTGGGAGATCCTGGTCGAGAACCGCGACGTCCTCGATCAGCTGGTCCTCCAGCTGCTGGAGAAGGAGACGCTGAACAAGGAGCAGATCGCCGAGGTCTTCGCTCCGATCGTGAAGCGCCCGGCCCGCCCCGCGTGGACCGGCTCCTCCCGGCGTACTCCGTCGACCCGTCCGCCGGTGCTCTCCCCCAAGGAGCTGTCACTGACGAACGGTTCGAACGGCGCGGTTCCGGCCGTCGAGTCCGGTCTGGACATCGCTCCTACGGACAGCCCCGAGGCCTGATCACCCCGGAATGGATGCTGCGTCCCCCACGCCTTACGGTGTGGGGGACGCGGTTTTTTGTTCAAGGAAGAGGCACAGATGACCGACCCGGTGACGCTGGACGGCGAGGGTCCGATCGGCAAGTTCGACGAGAAGCGGGCCGAGAACGCTGTGCGTGAGCTGCTCATCGCGGTCGGTGAGGACCCGGACCGCGAAGGCCTCAAGGAGACGCCGGCGCGGGTGGCGCGCGCGTACAAGGAGATATTCGCGGGCCTGTGGCAGAAGCCCGAGGACGTTCTGACGACGACGTTCGACCTCGGTCACGACGAGATGGTCCTGGTGAAGGACATCGAGGTCCAGAGCAGCTGTGAGCACCACCTGGTGCCGTTCATCGGTGTCGCCCACGTCGGCTACATCCCGTCGAGCGACGGCAAGATCACCGGTCTGTCCAAGCTGGCCCGCCTCGTGGACGTCTACGCCCGGCGCCCGCAGGTGCAGGAGCGTCTGACCACGCAGATCGCCGACTCCCTGATGGAGATCCTGGAGCCGCGCGGCGTGATCGTGGTCATCGAGTGCGAGCACATGTGCATGACAATGCGCGGGGTGCGCAAGCAGGGCGCGAAGACCATCACGTCCGCGGTGCGCGGTCAGCTGCGCGACCCTGCGACGCGCAACGAGGCGATGAGCCTGATCATCGCGCGCTGACCCAGGCCCGGACCGCGGCCCGGAGGACCAGGCGGGTCTCTGGCGGGTCCTGGCGGGTCAGGCCGCCGGTGCGGCCCCGCCGTGGTCCTCGTCGTCGTCCTCCGGGAGCTTGCAGACGCGCTCCAGGAAGAGGGCGGCCGCTATCACGGCGATGCCGGTGAGGACCGAGAAGCCGGCGTAGATGGCCTGGTCGCGGCGGGCCGGGACATCGAGGTGTTCGAGCAGGAACGCGCCCGTGCCGCCGTACATCCCGGCGACCAGGGCGGCCACCAGGGCACTGGCCTGGCCGAAGACGAGAGCGCGGGCCGCCATCAGCGGGTCGACGCCCTTGGCGCCGGGCTGCCGCTCGCGCTGGGCGCGTAGCCGGGACCGGATGGAGAGCGCGGTCGCCAGCAGGATCACGGCGATCGCGGCCAGGACGATCGGCGCCGCCAGCGGGACCCGCGGCAGCGTGCCGATCGAGTCCCACAGGCGGGCGCCCGCCCAGCTCAGTACACCGGCGACCAGGAAGAGGCCGGCCAGCGTCCTGATGCGCAGTTGCTTCATTCCGGTGGTCGCCCCTCAGTCCCCGCGCTGTCTTCGTGTGCCCGCATGACCCTAACGACTATTCGGGCAGCTGGAGTTCCAGGTCGGCGCGCGGCGCGACGCCTTCGCGGGTGACCGCGGCGAGCAGCTCGGCGACCGGCCCGTGCCCCGGCAGCTGCGCCTCGGGCTCCACGTCGAACCAGGGGGCGAGGACGAAGGCCCGCTGGTGCGCGCGGGGGTGAGGGAGGGTGAGGACCGGGTCGTCGGAGACGACGTCGGCGTACGTGACGATGTCGACGTCGATCGTGCGGGCGCCCCAGCGCTCGTCACGGACGCGGTGGAAGGCCTCCTCGACGGCGTGTGCCCGCTCCAGGAGGGAGGACGGGGGCAGGGTCGTGCGGAGCACGATCACCGCGTTGAAGTACGCGGGCTGGCTGCCCGGCTCGACGCCCCACGGTTCGGTCTCGTAGACGGGCGAGACGGCCTTGACGCGGACGCCGGGGGTGTCCTCCAGGGCGTCGATGGCGCCCTGGAGCGTCTCCAGGCGGTTCCCCAGGTTCGAGCCGAGGGCGATCACCGCGTTTTTGGGGTTGGAGAGTGTGGTGTCGGCCGCGTCCACCTGCTCCACCACGGAGGCGGGCACCGGCTGTACGGTCGGGTCGCTGGGGCCCTCGGTGAAAGATGCAGTCATACTCGGCTCCGGGTGATGGTGACGGTCACATCGTCGAAGGGGACGGTGATCGGGGCGTCCGGCTTGTGGACGCAGACCTCGACCTCCAGGACTCCTTCGTGCTTCAGGCACGTCCCGGCGATGCGCTCGGCGAGCGTCTCGATGAGATCGACCGGATCGCCTTCGACGACGGCCACGACCTCCTCCGCCACGATGCCGTAGTGCACGGTCTTCGCCAGGTCGTCGTCGGCCGCGGCCGCGCGTGTGTCCAGTCCGAGCACCAGGTCCACGATGAAGGTCTGGCCTTCCTCGCGTTCCTTGGGGAAGACGCCATGGTGCCCGCGGGCCTTGAGGCCGCGCAGCGCGACACGATCCACGCGAATCACTCCTGCAATCGTCGGTAGCGGCGGGTTCATACCGAGTGCGGTCGGCATACCAGCCTCGATCGAATCTACCTGCGAGCACCGACAGCTCTCGCCCGCGGGGGCTATGGACAGGACGGCTCACCGCTGGTAGCCGCCCCTACCCACCAGCGCGCTTCGGCAATCCCGTGGGGGACACCTTGGACCCGCCTACCCCGTCAGGAGCGACTCAGGAGGGTGTCTCGTCGCTTTCTTCGCCGTCCTCGCCCACGCCTTCGGACTCGGCGAGGACGGGAGACGCGTGGTGCGACCAGAGTTTCCAGCCGTCACGTGTGCGACGGAACACATTCGTGGCGACGACGCGCTGGCCGACGAGCGGGCCGAGCTCGTCGCCCTCCTTGGGGGCCGGGCCGCCGCTGAGGATGTTCTCGGTGCAGGTGATCAGAGCGGTGTCGGCGACGATGCTGATGTGCACATCCGTGAGGAAGAACTGGATGTACTCGGTGTTCGCCATGATCAGCGCGTACGAGCGCAGAACCTCGCCGCGGCCGGTGAGCACCGGCCAGCCGGGGTGCACGCAGCTGATGGACGTGTCCTCGGCCTCGTCGGAGTCCTCGCTGTACGAGACGTCCTCGGGGGCGAGCCAGAGCGTCGTCAGCAGTTCGAAGTCGGCCCGCTCCAGAGCCTCGTAGAAGGCACGGTTCGCGCGGTCCACGGCCTCCGCGTCGGTGCGCCGGCCTGCCGCGCCGAGCGGCTCGTCGGGCTCCCTCGGTGGGGTCACTGGGCTCCCTCTACGGCGCGGGCGACACGGACCGCGTCCGCCGTCGCGCGGACCTCGTGGACGCGGACCGCCCAGGCGCCCTGGTGGGCCGCGATGGCGGAAACGGCGGCCGTGGCGGCGTCGCGCTCGCGGGCCGGGGGCGGCGGGGCGCCCTGCTCGCCGGCCAGGACATGGCCGAGGAACCGCTTGCGGGACGCGGCGACCAGCAGGGGGTGGCCGAGCGCGCGCAGCTCCTCCAGGTGCGCCAGGAGCTTCAGGTCGTGGGCGGCCTCCTTGGAGAAGCCGAGGCCAGGGTCCACGACGATGCGCTCGGGGGCGATGCCGCCCTCGACAACGGCCTCCACGCGTGCGTGGAGCTCGGCGACGACTTCGGCGACCACGTCCTCGTACGTGCCCTTGACGTTGCCTCCCTCCAGGAAGCCGCGCCAGTGCATGACGACGAAGGGGGCGCCCGCCGCGGCGACGACGGGGATCATCGCCGGGTCGGCGAGGCCACCGCTGACGTCGTTGACGAGGGAGGCGCCGGCTGCCAGGGAGCGTTCGGCCACACTGGCGCGCATCGTGTCGACGGACACGGCGACGCCCTCGGAGGACAGGCCCTGCACGACGGGGATGACGCGCTTGAGCTCTTCGTCCTCGTCGACGCGGGTGGCGCCGGGGCGGGTCGACTCGCCGCCGACGTCGATCAGGTCGGCGCCCTGCGCGACCAGGTCGAGGCCGTGTTTCACGGCGGCCGTCGTGTCGAACCAGCGTCCGCCGTCGGAGAAGGAATCGGGCGTCACATTGACGACTCCCATGACCGCGCAGCGGTCCCATTCGGGAAGGCCTGTGACGTGGCCGCGACGGCCCTGCGACGTGCTCATGTCTTCAAGCCTAGGCCCGGCGGCCCGCCGGCCGTGCCACGGCCGGACTGCGGACGGGCCTCAGGCGGCCCGCACCCCGCTCCGGCCGTCGTCGTGCGCGGTGTCGTGGGCGGTGTCATGGGCGCAGGGCCGGGGCGCGGCCGTCCGCCGGCGCAGGACGCGCGGCAGGCCGAGGTTCACGAAGCCCTCTGCCTGCAGGGCGGCGAAGCCGATCCGGGGCAGGTCGCGCGGGGAGCGGTAGACCACGAAGCGGGGTTCCCAGCGCGGCCGGAACTTCGCGTTGAACCGGTACAGCGACTCGATCTGGAACCAGCGGGACAGGAAGACGAGCAGTCCGCGCCAGGCCCGCAGGACCGGGCCCGCGCCGATCTTCTCGCCGCGGGCGAGGGCCGCGCGGAACATCGCGAAGTTCAGGGAGATCCGCGTGATGCCGAGCTTCGGGGCGGCCTGGAGAGCGGCCACGATGAGGAGCTCGTTCATGCCGGGGTCGGCGGCGCGGTCGCGGCGCATCAGGTCGAGGGAGACGCCATCGGTGCCCCAGGGGACGAAGTGGAGTACGGCCTTCAGGTCTCCGTGCGGGCCGGCCGGGTCGTCGGCCTTGTGGGCCGTGGCGACCA
Organism: Streptomyces sp. NPDC045026; assembly: GCF_056432625.1. NCBI lineage: Bacteria > Bacillati > Actinomycetota > Actinomycetes > Kitasatosporales > Streptomycetaceae > Streptomyces > Streptomyces sp. NPDC045026. The sequence continues at coordinate 64,292 of NZ_JBWKIS010000011.1, read as the reverse complement.
GGCAGTCGCCGTCCGCCGCGTCGCCGATGCGGCCGAGGGCCATGGAGAAGCCGCGTTCGGTGTCGGTGCCGCGCCAGTCGTCGGCGGCGCGCCGGATCCGCTCCAGTTCCTGGTCGTCGAGGTCACGGATGCGTCGCACCCGGGTCTCGTAGCCATTGCGCTCGATCCTCTTGACCATCTGGCGTACGTTGCGCATCGCACGCCCGGCCAGGGAGAAATCCGCGGTGTCCACCACCGCCTCGTCGCCCAGTTCGAGCGCGTCGAGGCCGGTCTCGCGGGTCCACACCTCGCCGCCCGTCTCGGAGCAGCCCATGACGGCGGGGGTCCACGAGTGGGCCTTGGCCTCGTCCATGAAGCGTTCGATGGCTCCGGGCCATGCCTCCACGTCCCCTACGGGGTCGCCGCTCGCAAGCATCACGCCCGACACGACGCGGTAGCAGACGGCCGCCTTGCCGCTGGGCGAGAAGACGACGCCCTTGTCGCGGCGGAGCGCGAAGTGGCCGAGGGAGTCGCGGGCGCCGTGCTTGTCCAGGAGGGTGCGCAGCCGCGCCTCGTCGTCCTCGGTGAGACGGGCGGCCGGGTGTTCGGGGCGGAACGCCAGATAAATGGTCGTCAGCGCGGTGAGCAGGCCGAGCGCGCCGAGCGAGCAGGCGACGGTCGAGGAGGTGCGGCCCGCGTAGTCGACGGGTCCGTCCATGCCGAACAGGCCGTACAGGACGTGTTCCAGGCGGTCGGACAGGCTCGGGTCGCCCACCAGCTTCTTCGGGTGCGCGCTGACGACGGCGAGGCCGATGACGAGGGAACCGGCGCCCATGAGCACGAAGTTCGCGAGCGCCCGCCAGCGGCTGCGCGGGTCGGGCAGTGCGGCGAACTCACTCCGGTGGCGTAGCAGCAGGGTGAGAAGCACGAGCGGGATCAGCACACCGAACAGGGAGTGCCGGTACGCGAACTGCGCGAGCGCGCCGAGCGGCAGGAGCACCACGGCGGCGCGCCAGGCCCGCCGCTTGTGGCGGCGCAGCCCGTGCGCGAGGAGGAGCAGCAGGACGCCCGTACTGATGGCGAGAGCGGCCGCGAACGGGCCGAGGGCGCCGGGCAGGACCTCGGCCAGCGTGTGCATGCGGCTGTGCCGGAACCGGGGGAAGACGCCCGCCGCGACGTCGAGGAGTCCGACGAGGATGCAGGCCCGGGTGATCAGGACGGGGACGGCCTCGGGCCGGGGGCCGCGCAGTATCCGGCGCAGGTGCCGCGTCCCGCCCGGAACCCCGCCTGACATATCGGCATCTATCCTGACAGACATCGCATCCCGTAGTTCCGCGAAAGGGCTCGAAGCCGGTGCCATTTCCGGCATCCGGCCACATTGCGCCCTCTAGGACGGGACTTGTGGGAGGCGGGTTCACTCGGCCAGGTAAACCGGTGGAAAAGGTTCAGAAGCCAGAAAGCGCAGGCAGGTTCAGCACGATGGGTCTCACGAGCAGCAAGGTCCTTGCGCTTGCGGTCATTCTGGCCGCGCTCCTCTTCGCCGGCACGGTCTGGCTGTGGCCACGGCTGGCGGGCCGCACCTGGGGATCCGTCGCCGGGCGGGTGGGCCTGCTGCTCGCGACGCAGCTCGCGCTCTTCCTCTCGGTCGGACTCGCGGTCAACCAGGCGTTCGGGTTCTACGCCACGTGGAACGACCTCCTCGGGCGGGAGCAGGGCCAGGGCGTGGTCACCGACCTCGGCGCAGTCGACACCCGGGGGCCCCTGCAGGTGGTCGGTACGCGGTACGTGAACGTGCCGGGCGGCTCACGGCCCGAGCTCGGCGGCCAGATCCAGAAGGTCGACATCGTCGGGCAGCGCTCGCACATCGCCACCTCCGCGTACGTGTATCTGCCGCCCGAATACTTCAAGGGCAGCCACAAGACCCGTACTTTCCCCGCCTCGGTCGTCCTCACCGGCTATCCCGGCACCGCCGAGGCGCTCATCAAGGGACTGCGCTACCCGACCACCGCCCACGAGCAGGCCAGAGCGGGCGCCATGCAGCCGATGATCCTGGTGATGATGCGCCCGACCGTGTCGCCGCCGCGGGACACGGAGTGCGTGGACGTGCCGGACGGCCCGCAGACGGAGACGTTCTTCGCCCAGGACCTGCCCCAGGTGATCTCGGCGCACTACAGGGTCGCCGAGAAGCCCGGCGGCTGGGGCATCGTGGGCGACTCCACGGGCGGCTACTGCGCCCTGAAGCTCGCCATCCACCACCCCCGTGTCTACGGCGCGGGGGCGGGCCTGTCCGCGTACTACAAGGCGCCGATCGACCCCACCACGGGCGACCTCTTCCACGGCGACGCGGCACTGGAGCGGCGCGCCGACCTGATGCGGACCCTGGCACACGGGACGCCGCCCGCCACGTCGCTGCTCGTCACCACGAGCAAGCACGGCGAGAGCAACTACGGGAACACGATGAGCTTCATCCGCAAGGTGAAGCCGCCCACCGAGATCTCGTCGATCGTCCTGGACAGCGGCGGCCACAACTTCAACACCTGGCGCCGCGAGATCCCGGCCACGCTGGCGTGGCTGAGCGCACGCATCACGGCGTAGCGCAGGGGGCTTCGGGGTTCACGCGTCCTCAGGCGCCCGTCACGGTCTCCAGTTCGACCTCCGCGCGCGGGATGTCCCGGGCGTCCGCCGCCGTCGACCGGCGCAGCGCCTCGTGCAGCCGCGCCGGGGTGAGGACGCCGAGGAAGCGGCCCTCGCTGCGTTCGTCGATGACGGCGATCCAGCCCGCGTCGTGCTGGAGCATCGTGGCGAACGCCTGCTTGAGGGAGGCGCCGACGGGCAGCCAGGCCTCCATGCGGCGGGCGTGCTCGCGGACCGTGCCGCTCTGCACGCGCGCGTGCTCCGCGGAGATCCAGCCGTGCAGGTTGTTGTCGCCGTCGAGGACCACCGCCCAGGGGGCGTCGAGCTTCGCCGGCAGCGGGTCGTCGAGATGCACGACCGGCGGCTGCTCCACGTCGCTCTCCTCGATGGGCGTGACGGAGAGCCGCTTGAGGCCGCGGTCCGCGCCGACGAAGTCGGCCACGTAGTCGGTCGCGGGCGCCCCGAGGACGGTCGACGGGGTGTCGAACTGCTCGATCCTGCCCTGCCCGTACACGGCGATCCGGTCGCCGAGCCGGACGGCCTCCTCGATGTCGTGCGTGACGAACAGGACCGTCTTGCGCACGGCCTGCTGAAGGCGGAGGAATTCGTTCTGCAGGTGTTCGCGCACGACCGGGTCGACCGCGCCGAAGGGCTCGTCCATCAGGAGCACGGGCGGATCTGCCGCCAACGCCCTTGCCACACCGACTCGTTGGCGCTGGCCGCCGGAGAGCTGGTCGGGGTAGCGGTCGCCGAAGGTGCGCGGGTCGAGGCCGACGAGGTCGAGGAGTTCGGCGGCGCGCTCGCGGGCCTTGGCGCGCTTGACGCCGAGGAGATGCGGGACGGTCGCCGTGTTGTCGAGGACCGTCTTGTGCGGGAAGAGGCCGACCTGCTGGATCACATAGCCGATGCGACGCCGGAGTTGGACCGGGTCGATATCGGATATGTCGTCGCCGTCGAGGAATATCCGGCCCTCACTCGGTTCGATGAGCCGGTTGACCATCTTCATCGTGGTGGTCTTGCCGCAGCCCGACGGGCCGACGAGCGTGACCAGTTCCCCCTCGTTCACCTCGAAGGACAGGTCGTCGACGGCCGTTGTCCCGTCGGCGTAGCGCTTGGTGACGTGCTCGAACCGGATCATGGGTCCCCATTGTGCCGGGCTGCCGCCGCCTGTGGGCCGTTGCCGTGTGAAGGCCATGTTGCGTCGTGACGAGGGGCCTCGGCGATTGTCAGTGGTGGGGGCTAGGGTCGTCCGCAGTCGGAATCAGGCGCTCGCGCGAGCGGTTCCAAGACATATGTACGGGGATTTCGGGGGAGGTGGGGCGGGTGAGCAGTCCCAACTGCATGGTGACCAATGAGTGGGTGTGCGGGGAATACCTGCGAACCCGCAGACAGGAGCTGGTCGACGCGGTCGTCCAGCACATCGGCATCACGGCCGCTTCCGTCGTGATCGGCGTGCTGATCGCCTTCCCGCTGGCCCTCCTCGCCCGGCACCGGCGCGCCTTCGCGGGCCCGGTGCTCGGACTGACGACGGTGCTCTACACGATCCCGTCGCTGGCGATGTTCTCGCTGCTGCTCCCGCTGTTCGGGCTCTCCGCCTCGCTCGTGATCACCGGACTCGTCCTCTACACGCTGACGATCCTGGTGCGGAACTTCCTGGCGGGCCTCCAGGCCGTGCCGGACGAGGCCGGAGAAGCGGCCCGCGGCATGGGGTACGGGCCCGTCCGGCTGCTGTGGGAGGTCGAACTGCCGCTGGCGCTGCCCGCGATGCTCGCGGGCGTGCGGATCGCGACGGTCTCCACGGTCGCGCTGACGACGGTCGGCGCGATCGTCGACTACGGCGGCCTGGGCACGCTGATCATGGACGGCCTCGACAGCGACTTCAAGGCCCAGGTGCTCACGGCATCCGTGCTGTGCGTGCTCCTCGCGGTGGGCGCCGATCTGCTGCTGCTCGGCCTCCAGCGGTGGCTGACCCCCTGGACCCGCGTCGCGTCCGGGACGTCCCGCATACGCAGACGCGCGGACCGCTCCGGTGGTCCGGACCGCCCGGGTGGCGGCCCGGACGAGGCGGAGCGACGTACGGAGAAGGCGGCGCAGGCGGCATGAACGCGATATCGGGGGCCTACGACTGGCTGACGACGGGGGCCAACTGGCAGGGCGACAAGGGGGTGTGGCACCGCCTGGCCGAGCACCTGTACTTCAGCGGCGTCACCCTGGCCGTGTCCTGCCTGATCGCCCTGCCGCTCGCGCTGTGGCTCGGGCACATCGGCAAGGGCGGCGGCCTCGCGGTCAACATCTCGAACGCGGGCCGTGCGGTGCCCACGCTCGCGGTGCTCGTCCTGCTCACGCTGACGCCGCTGGGCCGGCACGGGGACCTGCCGACGTTCATCGCGCTCGTGCTGTTCGCGGTGCCGCCGCTGCTGACCAACGCCTACATCGGGATGCGCGAGGTCGACGGGGCCGTCGTGGAGGCGGCTCGGGGGATGGGGATGAGCGGCGGGCAGGTGTTCCGGCGGGTCGAACTCCCGCTGGCGTACCCGATGGTCATGACCGGGATCCGGCTGGCGGCGGTGCAGGTGATCGCCACGGCGACGCTCGCCGCGATGGCCGGCAAGGGCGGGCTCGGGCGGATCATCACGGCCGGGTTCAACCTCCAGGACACCCCTCAGGTCGTCGCCGGCGCCGTCCTGGTGGCGTTGCTCGCGCTGCTCGTCGAGGGCGTCCTGGCGGGCGCGGGACGGGTCCTGAACCCTTCCCCGAGCTCTCGGCTCCGCTCGAGCAGGGGAGGCCCCGATCCGGGCCGCTCCGGCGCGGCGCGCTGAATCCCGGCGGGGCGGCGCGACGGGGCGATTCCCGGCGGGCCGCCGCGGTGGGCGGGACGCCAACTTGATACCTCGTTACGGCTTTTCGATCATTCCGGCTTTCGATTGGGTGGACAACGATGAACAGCAGAACGCGACGGATCGCCGTGGCGGCGGTCGCCGTCGGCGCGCTCACCACCGGGCTCACCGCGTGCGGCGGGGACAGCCTGGAGGGCGGCAAGAGTGACAAGGCCGACTCGGGCTCGGCCGGCGGAGGCAAGAAGGGCACGGTCGTCGTCGGCGCCGCCGGGTTCACCGAGTCGAAGGTGATGGCGGAGCTCTACAAGCAGGTTCTCGCCGACGCCGGATACTCCGCCTCGGTCAAGACCGTCGAGAACCGCGAGATCTACGAGCCCCAGCTCGCCAAGGGCGCGATCGACGTCGTTCCCGAATACGCGGCGACGCTCGCGGAATTCCTCAATCTCAAGAAGAACGGCGCGGACGCCAAGCCCGTCGCCTCAAGTGATCTTGATGCGACGGTCACCGCGCTGCGCGGGCTCGCCGGTCCGGAGGGACTGACGGTGCTCGACGCCGGGGAGGCCGTCGACCAGAACGCCTTCGCGGTGAGCGCGGATTACGCGAAGCAGCACCACCTGAAGACCCTTTCGGACCTCGGCAAGTCCGGCCAGAAGGTCAAGATCGCGGCCGGTGACGAATGCGAGAAGCGGCCCTTCTGCGCCCCGGGTCTCGAGAAGACGTACGGCATCAAGGTCAGTGGCATCGACCCCAAGGGCGTCGGCACCACGCAGGCCAAGCAGGCCGTCAAGAACGGTGAGGACCAGCTGGTCCTGACGACCACCACGGACGCCACGCTGAAGAACTTCGGCCTGGTGCTCCTGGAGGACGACAAGAAGCTCCAGAACGCGGACAACATCGTTCCGGTCGTGAACACCAAGGATGCGGGCGACAAGGAGATAGCCGGCGTACTCGGGAAGCTGACCAAGACGCTGACGACCGACGATCTCGTCGAGCTCAACCGGAAGGTCGACGCGGAACGCCAGAAGGACGCCGATGTCGCCAAGGAGTATCTCCAGTCGAAGGGCCTCTTGAAGAACTGAACGGTCCGCGGGGGAACTGATCGGCAAAGGCGCCGAGTACAGGGGCGAAATGGGAGTGGAGGGACAGAAGACCACGGGATTTTGGCTGCCGGGGCACCACGATTCGCCTACGCGCGGTAAGTTTCTGGCCATGCCACGTGGACGTCACCGCCATTCCCCACCCCTGCACAGGCTGCTTCCCCCCTCGGCGATCGCAGGCGTCCCGCTCGTCTGCGCGGCCGGCGCCTGGCTGACCGCGGAGCCGCTCGTGCTGCGCGGCCTGGCCGGTGCGGCCGCCTGCGCCGCCGTGGTGGGCGCGGTCGTCATGCGCCAATGGGACCGGCTCGCGGGCAAGCGCGTCGCCGAGCTGAACCGGTCGCGGGCGAGCGACGAGTGGCGCCACGACGAGCGGGTCGCCGAACTGGAGACCGACCTCGAGGAGTCGCGTGAGCTGCGCTTCAAGCTGGAGGCGAAGCTGCGCGGCAAGCGCACGGAGCTGGCGGCCCTGCGCAACGAGCACGCGGCCCTGCTGCGGCGCTACGCGACGGCGGAGACGGAGCGGGCCAGCGCCCTCGAGGGCCGCAGACAGCTCGCGATAGAGGCCGCGGCCCCGGCGCGTGCGCTGCCCGCGGCCGCCTCCCCGGCACCCGGCGCCGAGCTCGTCCCGGCACAGCGCGCCGCCTCGGCCGGCACGCCGGTGACTTCTCCGGTGCTCTATCTGCGGGCGAACGCCGCGCTCGACCGTATGGCGCGCGCCGCGCACCCCCCGCGGGGCGAGCGGCCGAAGGCCGAGGAGTCCGGGGGCGGTGAGCCGCAGGGGAAGCCCGAGGCGGCCCGCGCACAGGAGCACGAGCACGTGGCCGCCCTGCCGTCCGGCGTCCCCGGCCACTTCACCGTCCCGGCCGCGGCGGCGGTTGTGCCGCCCGCGGCGGTCCGGCGGCCCCTGGTCGAGGGCGGATTCGACTTCTTCGGTACGAAGGGCGTGGCGCCCGCGGCCCTGGAGGCGGTGCAGAACGCGGACCTGGCGGACGTCGTCGGCGAGGAAGCGTTCGCGCTCCACAAGGCGGACGCCGAGGCCGACTTCAAGCAGCCCGACGCCACGACCACGGGCGAGGGTGTGAGCCAGGTCATCGACCTGACGGAGCACGACGAGACGGAACAGATCGACGTGGCGGAGCTGCGGTCGGCGCTGCGGGCGTAGGTTCCGGCGCAGACGTCAGGCACGTAGCACGCAGGACGTGAATGGGGCGGGGCCTCGGTGTGTGTCACACCGAGGCCCCGCCCCATCGCCGTGCCGCCGCTCTCACGAAGCCATCCAGCGGTCCGGCCGTGCCACCTTCCGTCCCGTGCGCGAGCGGTCCGCCTGGGAGCACAGGAGTTCCGCCGCCTCCCCGGCGTCCCGCAGCCGGGCCGTCACCGTCTTGTTGGCGCCCGTGTCCACATGGACGTCGGCCACACCTCGGAACCGCTCCCAGGGCCCCTGCGTGAGCCGCACGCTCTGCACCTTCGCGTGCGGCACCAGCGCGAGCCGCCGCCGCACCAGTCCGTGCCGGGACGCGAACACGGCGTCGGTGGTCGCGAGCCCGTAGCCCCGCCACCAGACGGGCATGCACCACGCCGAGCGCTTCGGCGGCCGGGCGAACGCCTCCTCCTCAGGAACCGTCACCCCCGGAAGCACTCGTTCCACCAAGCCCTGTGCGATCCCGCGCGGCGCGACCGGCACCAGGACGGAGTTCGACGAGCCGGCCACGTCCAGCTCCACGCGCACCCAGCCGAGCCGCCGCCACAGCAGCGGCTCCACGATCCGGACGGTCTGCACCCGCCCCGGCGGCACCGTCTCGTGGTCGCGGTCGAGGAGGCCGTGGTCGATGCGCAGGCCGTCCGGCGACTCGCCCACCGTCCAGTCGTACTCCTTGATGAAGCGGCCCACGCTGTTCGTGCCCGCGCCGCCCACGAGCGGGATGGCCACGGCGAGCACCGTCCACAGGTTGTGGGTGGCGAACCACAGCAGCGTCGGCACGACGACCGCGGCGAGCAGCATCGCCCAGGGCCCGCCGGTGAGCAGGAGCGCGACGGCGAGCATGCGGGGCGGCACGTGCAGGATCTGCTCGGCCGGCGCCTCGCCGACGCCGCGCACGGACTCGGGCGCGAACCCGGCCGCGCGGGCGAGGAGTTCGGCGCGCAGTTCGCGGGCCTCCCGCTCGCCGAGATAGGCGAGTTCGTCCTTCTTGTCCGCCCCGACGACGTCCAGTTTGAGCTTGGCGACGCCCACGAAACGGGCGAGCAGCGGCTGGGTGACGTCCACGGCCTGGATCCGGTCGAGCCGGATGTGGGCGGTGCGGCGGAACAACAGGCCGGTACGGATGCGCAGTTCGGTGTCGGTGACGGAGAAGTGCGTGAACCACCAGGTCAGGAACCCGTAGAGGGCGGCGGCCGGGATCAGTACGGCTATGCCGATGAGGAGGGTGCTCGCGGTGAGCTGGGCGAGCCTGCGCTGCGCCTCGTTCAGGTCGTGGACCGCCCAGCCGAGGACGATCGCGACGGGCGCCCAGGCGCGGCGCAGCGGGGTGACGGGGTGCAGGCGCCGCTCCGGCGCCTCGGCGGGCACGTCCTGGTCCCGTACGTCCTCGTGGACGTCCGGGGTGGTCACAGCCCCGCCGATCGGGCCTCGCCGAGTTCGGTGAGCCGGTCGCGCAGGCGCTCGGCCTCGGCGGGCGTCAGGCCGGGGATCGTGGCGTCGGTCGCCGCGGCCGCCGTGTGCAGCTGAAGGCTCGCGAGTCCGAACTTCCGCTCCAGGGGCCCGGACGTGACCTCGACGAGCTGCATGCGCCCGTACGGCACGATCGTTTCCTCACGCCACAGGACGCCCCGGCTGATCAGCAGGTCGTCGGCGCGCTCGGCGTAGCGCCACGAGCGCCAGTTGCGCCCGAGCATCGGCCATCCCCACAGCAGCCCGGCTAGCGGCAGCAGCGCGAACGCCGCCCACACGCCGCCGGCGAACACCCCGAGCAGCACCCCCACCGCCACCGTCAGCGGCACGAGCCACAGCACGAGCAGCAGTCTGCGCACCTTCAGCAGCCCCCTGGGGAGCCCGGTCCACACCGGCTCAGCCCCGGCTCCCGCCCCGGCTCCCGCCTTCGGAGCCGCCGTCCCCTCAGTCCCCGTTTCCATGCACCCACCCTACGTACGAGACACTGTTCCCATGACGCCCACGAGGGAGACGACGGTCGGCATCGGCGGCGCCGCCGAGACCACCGACATGGTGCTCAACATCGGCCCGCAGCACCCGTCCACGCACGGGGTGCTGCGCCTGCGCCTCGTCCTCGACGGCGAGCGCATCCAGCAGGCCGAGCCGGTCATCGGCTATATGCACCGCGGCGCGGAGAAGCTCTTCGAGGCCCGCGACTACCGGCAGATCGTGATGCTGGCCAACCGCCACGACTGGCTCTCCGCCTTTTCGAGCGAGCTCGGGGTCGTGCTCGCCGTCGAGCGGATGCTCGGCATGGAGGTCCCTGAGCGCGCGGTGTGGCTGCGCACCCTGCTCGCGGAGCTGAACCGGGTCCTCAACCACCTGATGTTCCTTGGTTCGTACCCGCTCGAACTGGGCGGAATCACCCCGGTGTTCTATGCCTTCCGGGAGCGCGAGGAAATCCAGAACGTCATGGAGGAGATGTCCGGCGGCCGCATGCACTACATGTTCAACCGCGTCGGCGGCCTCAAGGAGGACATGCCGGCCGGCTGGACCACCCGCGCGCGTGGGGCGGTCGCCTCGGTGCGCTCGCGCATGAGCGTGTACGACGACCTGGTCCTCGGCAACGAGATCTTCCGCGGCCGCACGCGCGGCGTGGGCGTGCTGTCCCCGGAGGCGGTGCACTCCTACGGGGTGAGCGGTCCGATCGCCCGCGCCTCCGGAGTCGACTTCGACCTGCGCCGCGACGAGCCGTACCTCGCGTACGGGGAGCTCCAGGACACCCTGAAGGTCGTCACGCGCCGCCAGGGCGACTGCCTGGCCCGCTTCGAGGTCCTCCTGGAGCAGACCCACAACGCGCTCGACCTCGTCGACGCCTGCCTGGACCGGCTCGCCGAGCTGCCGCCCGGCCCCGTCAACCAGCGCCTCCCGAAGGTCCTCAAGGCGCCCGAGGGCCACACGTACGCGTGGACCGAGAACCCGCTCGGGATCAACGGCTACTACCTGGTCAGCAAGGGCGAGAAGACGCCGTACCGGCTCAAGCTGCGGTCCGCCTCGTACAACAACATCCAGGCGCTCACCGAACTGCTGCCCGGCACGCTCGTCTCGGACATGGTGGCGATCCTCGGGTCACTGTTCTTCGTCGTCGGTGACATCGACAAGTAGGTCGGTGACGTCGGCAAGGAGCAGGTCCCGCGCCCGTACGCCCACGGGCTGCACCAGCCATCCGAAGTCGCCGAGCCCGCCCGCCGCGGTGAGCTCGGCGGCCTCGCCGGCTCCGGAGAGGGCCCGTACGTAGGCCGCCGGATCGCTGGAGGCGAGTGCCAGCGGCGGCCGTCCGCCGCTCACCCCGAGGGCGTGCAGGGCCGCGCGCTGCGTGAGCAGCAGGGCGCCCGGGAGCGCGCACGCGTCGAACGCCACATGGGCCGTGATGTCGCACGAGCCGTCCGGCACGGGCGGCGTCTCGCGGCCCTCACGGAAGCCCGTGAGCGTCCCGAAGGGCGGCCGGGCATCCCGCGAGTGCGCGTAGTCGACGGCGACCGCCACGCCGGTCTCCAGCGTCCCCGTGGCCGCGGCCCAGGCGGTGTCCCTGGGGAGGCCGATCTCCGCGCGGAGCCCCGGTCCACCGGCGAGCGGCCACCACCGGGCCAGCCAGTCCGCCTCCGGACCGTCCACCACCGGCTCCCCGAGCCCCTCGGTCCCGTCCTCCTGCACGAGGACCTGGCGCGGCACTCCGGAGGCGTCGGTCTCGACGACGTCCAGGGGGACGTTGTCGAGCCACTCGTTTGCGAAGAGGAGTCCGGTGACCCCCTTCGGGGGGTGTGCGCGCCACTCGATGCGGTGGTCGAGGCCGGCGGGACGCTCCGCCCGTTCCACCGCGTACGCGGTGGTGCGGGCCGCCACCTCGGCGGGCAGTGACTCCAGAACGGCCGTCACCAGCTCGCCGCGGCCCGCGCCCATGTCGACGAAGGCGAGCTCGGCAGGACCACCGAGCGCCTCGTCCACCCGGCACAGAAGCCGCGCGACGGCCCCGGCGAACAGCGGCGACGCATGCACCGACGTGCGGAAATGCCCCGCGGGCCCCTCGGGTCTGCGGTAGAAGCCGCTGGGCCCGTACAGCGCCTCTTCCGTCGCCTCGCGCCACCCATGCCCCGCACCCCGCTGCTCTTTCGTCACAGGGAAAGGCTAGGTGCGCAGGAGGGGTCGGCCTCCACCTTGGGGAGTACGCCGGCGGCACTCGGATCGAACCTCCGGTTGACCCCTGCACACTGCACGCTTCTTTACGCTGGGTTACGTGCAGCGCCTCTACGACTTCTTCCGCCGACACCCGACGTGGGTCGACAGCTTCTGGGCCGTCGTCCTCCTCGGGGTCTCCGGCATGAGTCTGATCGCGGGGCAGGAGAACATGCAGGGTGATGCCCGCCTCGTCGGCATCCCCGTCGTCCTCGCGCTGAGCCTGGCCGTCGCCCTGCGCAGGCGCGTTCCCGAGCGGATGCTGGTCCTCATCGCCGTCGTGGGCGTGTTCCAGCTCGTCGCGGACGTACGGGTGCTGCCGGCCGACTTCGCCATGCTGGTGGTCATCTACACCGTGGCGGCGGACAGCCCGCGCTGGGCGTCCCGATTCGCGCTCGTCGGCGGCCTGTGCGCGGCGCCGCTCGCGCAGCTGCGCTGGCCCATGCACGAGACGAGCACCGCGGGCAACGTACTGCTCACGGTCTTCCAGATGGTGCCGTTCGCGCTCGCCTGGGTGCTCGGCGACTCCGTCCGCACGCGTCGCGCCTACCTGGCGCAGCTGGAGGAGCGCGCCGACCGCCTGGAGAAGGAGCGCGAGGCCCAGTCGAAGGTCGCGGTCGCCGCCGAGCGGGCCCGGATCGCGCGGGAGCTGCACGACGTCGTCGCCCACAACGTGTCGGTGATGGTGGTGCAGGCGGACGGCGCCGCGTACGTCATGGACGCCGCTCCCGAGCAGGCACGGAAGGCCCTGGAGACGATCTCCGGGACCGGCCGGCAGGCGCTCGCCGAAATGCGGCGCCTCCTCGGAGTGCTGCGCACCGGTGAGCACCAGGAGAGCGGCGAGTACGTGCCGCAGCCCGACGTCGAGCAGCTCGACGAGCTGATAGAGCAGGTGCGCACCGCGGGTCTGCCCGTCGACTTCAAGGTCGAGGGCACCCCGCGCCCGCTGCCCAGCGGAGTGGAGCTGACCGCGTACCGCATCGTGCAGGAGGCGCTCACCAACACCCGTAAGCACGGTGGCGCGAACGCGGGCGCGAGTGTCCGGCTCGTCTACTTCGACGACGGCCTCGGCCTGCTGGTCGAGGACGACGGCAAGGGCGCTCCGCACGAGCTGTACGAGGACGGGGGCGCCGACGGCCGCGGGCACGGGCTCATCGGCATGCGGGAGCGCGTCGGTATGGTCGGCGGGACGCTCGACGCGGGACCGCGTCCCGGCGGCGGATTCCGGATCAGTGCCCTGCTGCCGCTCAAGCCCGCCCACTGACGCCGCACACGCACCGACCTTGCGCACGTACCGACCTCGCACACGTACTGAACCCGACCCCGTACACGTACCGAAAGGGACCCCCTTCATGGCGATCCGCGTGATGCTCGTCGACGACCAGGTGCTGCTGCGCACCGGTTTCCGGATGGTGCTCGCCGCCCAGCCGGACATGGAGGTCGTCGCCGAGGCGGGCGACGGGGTCGAGGCCCTGGAGGTGCTGCGCGGCACGGCGGTCGACGTGGTCCTGATGGACGTCCGCATGCCGAAGCTGGACGGCGTGGAGACGACGCGGCGGATCTGCATGGACGAGAACCCGCCGAAGGTGCTCATCCTGACGACGTTCGACCTCGACGAGTACGCGTTCTCGGGGCTGAAGGCCGGAGCGTCGGGGTTCATGCTCAAGGACGTGCCGCCCGGCGAGCTGCTCGGCGCGATCCGGGCCGTGCACAGCGGCGACGCGGTGGTCGCGCCGTCGACGACGCGGCGGCTGCTCGACCGCTTCGCGCCGATGCTGCCCAGCTCCGGGAAGGAGCCGCAGCTCGCCGAGCTCGGCCGGCTGACCGAGCGCGAGCGCGAGGTCATGATCCTCGTCGCGCAGGGCCTGTCGAACGGCGAGATCGCGGCCCGGCTCGTCCTGTCGGAGGCGACCGTGAAGACGCACGTGGGCCGCATCCTCACCAAGCTGAACCTGCGCGACCGCGTCCAGGTCGTCGTACTCGCCTACGAGACGGGGCTCGTGCGGGCGGGCGGCGGGGCGGCCTGACCGGCAGGACCGCACGAACCGTACGGACCGGGGCGGCTAGCGCAGTACGCCCTCGATGAAGTCGCTGCCCAGGCGGGCGACGGCCGTCAGGTCCAGCTGGTGCTGGACGTAGCGGCCCCGGCGGCGTGTGGTGATCAGGCCCGCCTTCTTGAGCACGGTCAGATGCCGGGATATCTCCGGTGCCGTCATCCCGTGCGCGTCGGACAGCTCGCTCGTCGTGTACGCGCCGCGTGCCAGGTGGCGGCACAGCCGCATGCGTACGGGGTGTGCGAGGGCCGTCATCCGGCGCGTGAGCTGCTCGACGGTGGCCGGCGTGGTGAGGCCGGGTGAGCCGACGGGATACGTGATCGCCGGCTGCCACCCGAAGCGGTGCAGCACCATGAGATGCGGCCAGCCGAGGCTGGTCGGCACGAGGACGAGGCCGCCGTCCTCCGTGAACGTACGGCCCACGGTGATCTTGTCGACCGTGATCAGGTTCGCCGCCTCGTCGAGCGTGACGACCGAGGACACCGCCGTCAGCGCCTCGGCCAGGCCCTTGCGCCTCAGGAGCTCGGTCTTGTGCCGCGCGTCGGCCGCCAGCTGGTGGTGGACGCGGGCCCAGATGTCCGCGAAGAACGCCTCCTCGCAGTCCTCCACGAGCCTTCGGAACCAAGCGCGCACGGCAGGCGGGTCGTCCAGGAGCCGCCGGGTGAACTGGACCTGGGGCAGGCCGCGCGTGGCCGCGAGGTCCATGGCGCGGCGGCGCATGTCCGGGTCGTCCAGCGGGTTGGCCTCACGCATCGCGTAGCTGTTCTGGCAGGTGAACTCCAGTGCCGCGTCCACGAACTGACGGTCGGTCAGCTTGTCGAGGAGGTCGAGCTCCTCGGCGAGCGTGGCGCCGGGCAGGGCGGCCCGGCCCGGGATCCCGGCGAACGGCGCGAACACGTCCGAGAACGTCGCGCGCCACAGGAAGTCCGCCTCGCAGAGCCGGTCCGCGAGGCACGGGTCGAGGCTCGCGGACACCGCGGTCGTCCAGCCCTGGAGCCCCGGGTGGTGTGCGGGCTCGGACAGCGCGTGCAGCGCCATGCCCAGCTCGGACAGGGGTGAGGGCACCACGCTGATCCGCTCCGGGGCCAGCCCGCTGATGTCGATGCTCACGCTCATGACCCCATGGTGCACGCAGGGTCCGACATCCGAGTTCTCGATTGACGGCTCCCGTCAATCGACGTGACGGGGCGGGGTCGCCGGGCGGAGTCTCGTTTATGTCGGACCGAAGCGGCAAAGCGCAATCAATCTTTACAAATAGCCGCATTCCTGGTCATGACGTGACAGTGAGAAGACCAGCGAGGGGTACGTCATGAGCATCACCCAGCAGTACGCACTGGATGTCTACCGCGCCTCCCAGCACGGCGATCCCGCCCCGCCCGCGCCGGGCCTCCACGACTGGGGCACCATCCGTGAGCTGCGCGACCACCGCCGCTTCAACGCGGTCATCGACGGCCGCCCGGCGCGCGGCCGGATCCGGGCGGCCCTGGCCCGCCTGATCCACACACGGCGCAGGCCGGCGGGCTGCTAGGACCTCTCGTTCGGAGCAGGCCCTAGCCGCTCACAGAAGGCGTGGTTCCCGCCGTCCCGGGGATCCGCGCCACGAAGTCCGCGACGGCCGCGCGGACGTCGTCGGCGGTCCATTCGAGGCCGCGCGCGGACACCGTGACCTCGGTGACCGAAAACCCCGGAGGACCCTGTTCCGACCAGCGCCGGAACAGCGACGTCCGGGTCTGTTCGGCCTGCGTCACCGACGCCTCGTCGAGCTGGTCGGAGGCGTACGGCAGCCAGACCTGGAACTCGTGCGTGTGCGGCACCTCGGGGTGCACCCGCACCCACGGCACCCCGGCCTCGGCGAACCCTTCGCGCAGCGCCTCGGCGACCACGCGCGCGTGGGCCACGTACTCGGGCACGCGCGGCAGCTCCTGCTCCAGGCCGACCAGGGCCGAGAGCACCGCGGGGAACTGCTGGAAGAGCTGGCCTCCGTAGCGGTGCCGCCAGGTCTTCGCCTCGTCGACGAACGACCGGGGCCCGGCGAGCGCCGCTCCGCTGAGGCCGCCGAGCGTCTTGTAAAACGACACGTACACGCTGTCGGCGAGATCGGCGATCTCGGCCAGGGAGCGCCCGAAGTGGGTGGTGCACTCCCAAAGGCGTGCCCCGTCGAAGTGGACGACGGCGTCCCGTTCCCTGGCCGCCTCGGTGACGGCGACCAGCTCGTCCCAGGTGGGCAGGACGTAACCGGCGTCCCGGAGCGGCAGTTCGAGCATCAGCGCGCCGAAGGGCTCGGCGAAGTCGCGCACCTCGTCGGCGTTCGGCAGCCGCGGCTCGCTCGTCGGGTGGACGGTGCGCAGACCGCTCACCGCGCTGAAGGCGCCGCGCTCGTGCCGCTCCGGGTGTGCCATCGGGTGCAGGGCGACCGTCGGGTTGCCCGTGCGGCCCGCCCAGCAGCGCAGGGCGACCTGCTGAGCCATCGTGCCGGTGGGGAAGTAGGCCGCCGCCTCGGTACCGAGGAGCCCCGCGACGCGCTCCTCCAGGTCGGCGACGATGCCGTCGCCGTAAAGATCGCTGGTCTGGCCGGGGTCGGCGACGGACCAGGCAGCCTCCGTGAGGGCCGTCAGACGCTCACCGATCGTGGCGTCGAGGCCGTGCACGCCGAGGATCCGCTCGGCGCCCTGCACAGCCGCGGCGCGGCGGGCCCGCGCCTTCGTCGTGTCGTCCGCCGCGGGGTTCTCCCGCTCTTCGCTCTCCGTCATCCGCCGATGATGTCGTATGCGCGTGCGGTTGCCCACAGCCCGTGGAGGGACCGGAGCCCCTGGAGCAGATCGCGTTAACATGACGAGAAATCGTCCGGTACCCCGAGCGGACTGGAACGGAAGGCCGTCGTCCTGTGAACGCACCTCCTCGACCCGAACCCACCGACCCCAGGGACCGCCCCGCCCGGCTCACTGTCGGAGTGGTCGGCGCGGGCCGTGTCGGTCCCGCCCTCGCGGCCGCCCTGGCCCTCGCGGGACACCGCCCCGTCGCCGTTTCCGCGGTCTCCGAGGCATCCGTGCGCCGGGCCGCCCTCATGCTGCCCGACGTCCCCGTGGTGACGCCCGCCGAGGTCCTCGCGCGCGCCGAACTCGTGCTCCTCACGGTGCCCGACGACGCGCTGCCCGGCCTCGTGGAGGGGCTCGTCGAGACCGGTTCCGTACGCCCGGGACAGCTGATCGCGCACACCTCGGGGCGGTACGGAGCCAAGGTGCTCGACCCCGCACTGCGAGCCGGCGCCCTGCCGCTCGCGCTGCACCCCGCCATGACGTTCGTCGGCAGCCCCGTAGACGTACAGCGGCTGGCCGGGTGCGCCTTCGGCGTGACCGCGCCCGAGGAGCTGCGGCTCGCCGCCGAGGCGCTCGTCATCGAGATGGGCGGCGAGCCGGAGTGGATCCGTGAGGAGTCGCGCCCGCTGTACCACGCGGCGCTCGCCCTCGGCGCGAACCACCTGGTCACGCTGGTCGCCGAGTCCATGGATCTACTGCGCGACGCGGGCGTCGAAGCCCCCGACCGGATGCTCGGCCCGCTGCTCGGCGCGGCCCTCGACAACGCCCTCAGGTCCGGTGACGCGGCGCTCACCGGGCCTGTCGCGCGCGGGGACGCGGGCACGGTCGCCGCCCATGTCGCCGAGCTGCGCAAGCACGCGCCCCAGACCGTCGCCGGGTACCTGGCGATGGCCCGCGCCACCGCCGACCGGGCCCTCGCGCACGGTCTGCTCAAGCCCGAGCTCGCCGAGGACCTCCTCGGGGTCCTGGCCGACGGCGCCGAGGGGGACCAGCGATGACCACTGTGCTGCACACCGCCGAAGAGCTCCGCACGCGCGCGCGTGCGGGCCGCCGCGCCGTCGTCATGACGATGGGCGCCCTGCACGACGGCCACGCCGAACTGATCCGCACGGCCCGCTCGATCGCCGGCGCCGACGGCGAAGTGGTGACGACCGTCTTCGTGAACCCGCTCCAGTTCGGCGCGGGCGAGGACCTCGACCGCTATCCGCGCACCCTCGACTCCGACGTCAAGATCGCCGAACAGGCGGGCGCCGACGTCGTGTTCGCACCCTCCGTGGACGAGGTCTACCCCGGCGGCGAGCCCCAGGTCCGCGTCACCGCGGGCCCCATGGGCGAGCTCCTCGAAGGCGCGTCGCGGCCCGGCCACTTCGACGGCATGCTCACCGTCGTCGCCAAGCTGCTCCACCTGACCGCGGCCGACATCGCGCTGTTCGGGCAGAAGGACGCCCAGCAGCTCGCCCTGATCCGGCGCATGGTGCGCGACCTGAACTTCCCCGTGGAGATCGTCGGCGTGCCCACCGTGCGCGAGTACGACGGCCTCGCCCTCTCCAGCCGCAACCGCTACCTCTCCGCCGACGAGCGGCGCACCGCGCTCGCCCTGTCCCGGGCGCTCTTCGCCGGCGCCGACCGGCACGCCGCCCAGGAGGCGCTGCGCGCGCGTGCCCACGAAGCGCCCTCCACGCACGCGCGTGCCGACGCACTGAACGCGATAGGCGAGGCCCGCGCCGCCGCCGACGCGCACGCCGTCGCGAAGGCGTCGCCCGGCGGCCCCGAAGCCGTCCGCGCCGCGGCCCGCCAGGTCCTTGACGAGGCCGCCCGCGTCCGGCCACCGCTCACGCTGGACTACCTCGCCCTCGTCGACCCGGCCGACTTCACCGAGGTGAAGCACGGCTACACCGGAGAGGCCGTGCTCGCCGTCGCCGCCAGGGTCGGCGCGACGCGACTGATCGACAACATCCCCCTGACCTTCGGAGCTCCCGTATGAGTGCCACAGGGACCACAGCCACCGGTACAGCGACCGGCATACGCCTGCACGCGCCCGCGCCCGGCTGGTCCGTCACCGCCGACGTCGTGATCGTCGGCTCCGGTGTCGCCGGACTCACCGCGGCCCTGCGCTGCCAGGCGGCCGGACTGCGGACCGTCGTCGTCACCAAGGCCCGCCTCGACGACGGCTCGACGCGCTGGGCGCAGGGCGGCGTCGCCGCGGCGCTCGGCGAGGGCGACACCCCCGAGCAGCATCTCGACGACACGCTCGTCGCGGGCGTGGGTCTGTGCGACGAGGAGGCGGTCCGCACCCTCGTCACGGAGGGCCCCGACGCCGTACGGCGCCTCATCGAGACCGGCGCCCACTTCGACGAGTCGGCCGACGGCGACCTCGCGCTCACCCGCGAGGGCGGCCACCACCGCCGGCGCATCGCGCACGCGGGCGGCGACGCCACCGGCGCCGAGATCTCCCGCGCTCTCGTCGAGGCGGTACGCGCGCGGGGCATCAGGACCGTCGAGAACGCCCTGGTCCTCGACCTCCTCACGGACGCCGACGGCCGCACGGCGGGCGTCTCCCTGCACGTCATGGGGGAGGGCCAGCACGACGGCGTCGGCGCGGCGCTCGCCCCCGCCGTGGTCCTCGCGACCGGCGGCATGGGCCAGGTCTTCTCCGCGACCACCAACCCGCACGTCTCCACGGGCGACGGCGTCGCGCTCGCCCTGCGCGCGGGCGCCGAGGTGTCCGACCTCGAATTCGTGCAGTTCCACCCGACGGTGCTCTTCCTCGGCGCGGGCGCGGAGGGCCAGCAGCCCCTGGTCTCCGAGGCCGTACGAGGCGAGGGCGCCCACCTCGTCGACGCCGACGGGGTGCGCTTCATGGTCGGCCAGCACGAACTGGCCGAACTCGCGCCCCGCGACATCGTCGCCAAGGGCATCACGCGCCGCATGCTGGAACAGGGCGCCGAGCACATGTACCTCGACGCCCGGCACTTCGGCGCCGAGATGTGGGAGAACCGGTTCCCCACGATCCTCGCCGCCTGCCGCGCCCACGGCATCGACCCGGTCACCGAGCCCATCCCCGTCGCTCCGGCCGCCCACTACGCGTCCGGGGGCGTCCGCACGGACCTCCAGGGCCGCACGACGGTCCCGGGCCTGTACGCGTGCGGAGAGGTCGCCTGCACCGGCGTCCACGGCGCGAACCGCCTCGCCTCCAACTCCCTCCTGGAGGGACTGGTCTACGCCGAGCGCATCGCGGACGACATCGCCGCGAGCCACCAGGAAAACGGCCTCCACGCGCGCGTGCCCGCCCCCGTGCCGTACCCGGAGACCCCGACCCACCCCCTGATGCCGCCCGAGGCCCGGTTCGCCATCCAGCGCGTCATGACGCAGGGCGCCGGAGTGCTCCGTTCCGCGGACTCGCTCGCCGACGCCGCCGCGGGACTCGGCCGCATCCACGCAGAGGCGGCGGGCGCCCTCGCGGAGAACGGCAAGACCGCGGAGCCCGGCGTCGACACCTGGGAGGCCACCAACCTCCTGTGCGTCGCCCGCGTCCTCGTCGCAGCGGCCCGCCGCCGCGAGGAGACCCGCGGCTGCCACTGGCGCGAGGACCACGGCGACCGCGACGACGCACAATGGCGCCGCCACATCGTCGTACGGCTGAATCCGGACCGGACCCTGGCCGCGCACACGACGCCCACCGCAGAATTCCCCCCGACCCGCCCCGAGCGCCGTACACACCAGCAGGAGCTGTGAGAGACGTGAGTACCCCCGACCTCCCCCTCGCCGAGAGCGGCGGCTGCGGCGACGGCTGCGGCTGCAGCGGCGGAGCCGACGCCGACATGGCCGACATGATGGAGTGCGGCCTCGACCCCGCCCTCGCCCAGCTCCTGGCCGACGCGGGGCTCGACCCCGTGGAGGTCGAGGACATCGCGCACATGGCCATCGCCGAGGATCTGGACGGCGGCGTGGACGTCACCACGGTCGCCACCATCCCCGAGGACGCCGTCGCCACCGCCGACTTCACCGCCCGCGAGGACGGCGTCGTGGCGGGCCTGCGCGTCGCCGAGGCCGTGCTCTCCGTGGTCTGCACCGACGAGTTCGAGGTCGAGCGGCACGCGGAGGACGGCGACCGGATCACCGCCGGGCAGAAGCTCCTCAGCGTCACGACCCGCACCCGCGACCTGCTGACCGCCGAGCGCAGCGCTCTCAACATCCTGTGCCGCCTGTCCGGCATCGCGACCGCCACGCGCGCGTGGGCGGACGCTCTGGAGGGGACGACCGCGAAGGTCCGCGACACCCGCAAGACGACGCCCGGCCTGCGCTCCCTGGAGAAGTTCGCCGTCCGCATGGGCGGCGGCGTCAACCACCGCATGTCGCTCTCGGACGCGGCCCTGGTCAAGGACAACCACGTGGTCGCCGCCGGTGGCGTCGCACAGGCCTTCAAGGCCGTACGGGAGTCCTTCCCGGGGCTCGCCGTCGAGGTCGAGGTCGACACCCTGGACCAGCTGCGCGAGGTCGTGGAGGCGGGCGCCGACCTGATCCTCCTGGACAACTTCACGCCGGCCGAGACCCAGGAGGCCGTCGCCGTCGTGGGCGGCCGCGCCCTCCTGGAGTCCTCGGGCCGGCTGACCCTGGCCAACGCGCGCGAGTACGCCGGGACGGGCGTCGACTTCCTCGCGGTGGGCGCGCTGACCCACTCGTCGCCGATCCTGGACATCGGCCTCGACCTGCGCGCGGCGGAGTAGTCGCCATGCTGCTCACCATCGACGTAGGCAACACGCACACCGTCCTCGGCCTGTTCGACGGCGAGGAGATCGTCGAGCACTGGCGCATCTCCACCGACGCCCGCCGTACCGCCGACGAACTCGCCGTGCTTCTCCAGGGCCTGATGGGCATGCACCCGCTGCTCGGCGACGAGCTCGGCGACGGCATCGACGGCATCGCCATCTGCTCGACCGTCCCCTCGGTCCTGCACGAACTGCGCGAGGTCACCCGCCGCTACTACGGAGACGTCCCCGCCGTCCTGGTCGAACCCGGCATCAAGACCGGCGTCCCGATCCTCATGGACAACCCCAAGGAGGTCGGCGCCGACCGCATCATCAACGCGGTGGCGGCGGTCGAGCTCTACGGGGGGCCCGCCATCGTCGTCGACTTCGGCACGGCGACCACCTTCGACGCGGTCTCCGCGCGCGGGGAGTACGCCGGCGGCGTCATCGCCCCCGGCATCGAGATCTCCGTGGAGGCCCTCGGCGTCAAGGGTGCCCAGCTCCGCAAGATCGAGATCGCCCGTCCGCGCAGCGTCATCGGCAAGAACACCGTCGAGGCCATGCAGTCCGGCATCCTGTACGGCTTCGCGGGCCAGGTCGACGGCGTCGTGACCCGCATGGCGCGCGAACTCGCCGACGACCCGGACGACGTGACCGTCATCGCCACCGGCGGCCTCGCGCCCATGGTGCTCGGCGAGGCCGCGGTGATCGACGAGCACGAGCCGTGGCTGACGCTGATCGGCCTGCGCCTGGTCTACGAGCGGAACGTCTCCCGCTCCTGACGCGCCCTGTCGGCGACGCGCCCTGTCGGTGGTGCCCCAACTGCCCCTTCGCGTACGGACTTTCGACAAGGCGTGCGCGAAGGGCGCAACCGTTCGTACGCTTCGCTCGTCTCCGCAGAGACGGGGCACGAGTCGGCATGCGATGGACGTGGGGCGAAATGTGGCGTAAGGGCAGACAGTTGGCGGCTGCGACGGCGGCGATCGCGCTGACCGGGGCCGGTCTCACGAGCGCCACGGCCTGGGCCGCGGACGGCCCCACGCCTCCCACGCAGTCGTACGCCGTCATCACCGCGCCCGCGCAGATAGCCGTCCCGGCGTCGGGCACCGCCATGGCCCCCGAGGTGGGCTACGGCTTCGCCGACGACGGCGTGGAGGGGCTCCCGCTGCCCGAGAACGCCAAGCTGGTGATCGACGCGAGCGGCCTCAAGGGCATCGCCACGATCAAGGCCAAGAACGACCGGTGCACGGCGGACGGAGCCGTCGTCACATGCCTGGACGACGGCAATCTGCACGGCCCGTTCGAGCCCTTCACGCTCAGCGCGGTCGCCGGTACGAAGCCCGGCGACACCGGAACGCTGCGCTACGAGGTCACCGCGGACAAGGCCACCCCCGACACCGAGACCTCCAAGGTCGTCATCGGCTCCCCGAAGATCCAGGTCGCCGCACTGCCCGCCAGGTCCGGCCTGACGCCCGGCCAGTCCGTCGGCTACCCCGTGGTCCTGCGCAACACGGGCGACCTGCCCACCGAACAGATCACCGTCCGCCTCACCGGCAGCCCGGGCGTCACCTTCGCCGGGAAGCACAGCAACTGCCTCTACCTGCCGGGCGACTTCGGCAGGGACGACGCCGACGTGACCTGCGTCTTCAAGACGGCCATCGCTCCGGGTGACACGGTTGGATTCTCCGACCCGCTCGAAGGGTCCCTCGGCAAGGACGCCTTCCACACCTGGACCGACATCACCGCCGAGGCCGTCCCGGCCTCCTCCGGCACGGACACCGGCGGCACCCCCGGCAAGGGCGCCGCGCTCACCCTGACACCTGCCACGGGCACCGGTTTCGCAGACAGCCACCGGGTGACGTACGACGCCGACAACGCCGCCGACTTCCTCGCAGTCGGCGCCGTCCTCGTGCCCGGCAAGAAGGGCTCCACCCACCCGCTCGCCTTCGGCCTGCGCAACGCGGGCCCCGCCGTGGTCACCCACCCCGACAGCAAGCCCGTGGCCTACGCCGAGGTGACACTCCCCAAGGGCGTCGTCGCCAAGAGCGTGCGCGTCGACGAGGAGCCCGACGACCAGGCGAGCGGCGACTGCTTCACGTACACCGGCGGCAAGACCTCGCCCTTCGAGCCGGGCCACCGCCGCTACCTCTGCCCGGACACCGTCTCCGAGGAGAGCGGCGACGGCCAGATGTACCGCTTCCAGGTCAGCTACGAGAAGGACCTCGCCGCAGGCGCCGCCCGCGGCACGGTCACGGTGCGCCCCGGCGACGGGATCGTCCTGAACGACCCGGACCAGTCCAACGACGAGGCGGCGATCACCGTCGGTGAGGCGTCCTCCTCCCCGTCGCCGTCCCCGTCGGCGTCGGGCGGGACCGCGGCCCCCTCGCCCTCCGCGTCCGCCACCGTCTCCGTGACGTCGGGCGGCTCGGGGACCTCGGGCACGTCCGGGTCCATGGCGGCGACCGGTGCCGGGTTCCTGCCGTGGCTGGCCGCCGCGGCCGCGGCGGCGCTCGGTGTGGGCGCGATCGTGTTCGCCATGTCGCGGCGCCGGGCCGAGTGACCTGGGGCGGCCGAGTGGCCCGGGGCGAGTGACCGGGCCGCAGGCCGCGCAGCAAGCCACGCCGCAAATTGGCGGTTAAGCGGATTTTGTCCGTCGTGCTGCGTATCGTCGGCCCATGCCCACGCCCTACGGAAACCGCGGCGGCATGGCGTTCGGCGCTGAAGAGCTGCGTGTGCTCCGACGCGCCCTTGCCCTTGCCCTTCACCCGAGTCCCGTCTCCGCCGAGGACATCCAGGACTGCCTCCGGCTCGCCGAATCGGTCGACGAGGCAGCCGACGAAGGCGCCCGAATCCGCGCCTTCCTGCTGGCCGACCTCGCCCGCTACCGGGCTGCCCTGCCCGGCACCACCACCGGCTACCTGGAGCTGCTCGACGAGTCGCTCGCGGCGGGCTATCAGCCCGGCGCCGACGACCTCGCCGCCCTGCGCGCCCTGCGCGGCAACCCCTCCGCCGCCACCCTCCTCGAACGCTGCCGCACGCTCGCCGAGCGCGACGTGCGGGCCAGGCTCGAGGGCCGGGCGCCGGCGCGCGGGCAAACGCGCGTCGCACAGCCCCGCGTCCCGGCCTGCCGTACCCGGCTGCTCGCCCTGCCCGGGGGCCTCTCCGCGACCGGGAAGCCGGCATCCGAACCCAGGCCCCCGGCGAACCCCCCGGCCCCGCCGCGCCCCATGCCCACCCCGGCCGAGGTCTTCCCGCCCAAGCGCCGCCCCGTGCCCCCCACGGCCCCGCCGCAGGAGCTCGCCGTCGGATAGCTACTCTGGGGGCATGGACTACGTCTCCGCGCTCGTGCCCCCCGTAGTGATGGCCGTCTTCTTCATCGGTCTCATCGTGACGATGGTGAAGTCCCAGGGCGGCGACAAGAAGGCCAAGGAAGACGCGGCCGTCGACGCGGCGATCGCCCGCGCCGAGGCGGCCCGCCAGGCCACCCCGCAGCCCAGCGACATCTGAGAAGGGCGCCCCACCGGGCGCCCTTTTTGTTGTCATTGAGCCCCGTTCGCCACGTCCGGCGCCCTATTACCGACTTCTGCCACTAGTGTGCTGCTCGTGCCGCGCCCATTGGGAGAACTCGAAGACGCAGTGATGACACGGGTGTGGAAGTGGAACCGCCTCGTGACGGTTCGCGAAGTCCTGGAAGACCTCCAGCAGGAACGGTCCATCGCCTACACCACGGTCATGACCGTTCTGGACAATCTTCACCAGAAGGGCTGGGTACGCCGCGAAGCGGAAGGCCGGGCCTATCGATATGAGGCCGTCTCCACTCGCGCCGCGTACTCCGCCGCGCTGATGAACGACGCATGGTCCCAGAGCGACAACCCGGCGGCGGCTCTCGTCGCCTTCTTCGGCATGATGTCGCCGGAACAACGCGAAGCGCTGGCCGATGCCGTGCGCATGGTGCAGGGACCTCGGGGGCAGTCCACCGCGACTCAAGAGCCCGAAGCCGCCGAAGCCACCGAAGCTCCCGAAGAGCCGCGCGACTCCGAACGAACTCCAGGGCCTGAAGCATCGGAACGGCCGGAGGGACCTCAAGAGCCTGAAGGGCCCGAAGGACCCGAGGCGCCGGCTCCGGACGCCGGGCGATAGCGTCCGCTCATGCCAGCACAGCTCCCCGAAGACACAGCAAAAGCAGTCACCGTGCGCAGGGCGAGGACGGCCGATGTGCCGTCCGTGCGCCGACTCCTCGACGCGTACAGCCGTGAGGGGATCCTGCTCGACAAAGCCACCGTGACTCTTTACGAGGACATCCAGGAGTTCTGGGTCGCGGAACGGGACGACAACGCGGAGGTCGTCGGCTGCGGCGCCCTGCATGTCATGTGGGAAGACCTCGCGGAAGTCCGCACCCTCGCCGTGAATCCGGTGGTCAGGGGCGCGGGCGTCGGCCATCAGCTGCTCCAGAAGTTGCTGCAGACCGCGCGCTGGATCGGTGTTCGCCGGGTTTTCTGTCTCACCTTCGAAGTTGAGTTCTTCGCGAAGCGCGGTTTCGTGGAGATCGGAGAGGCACCCGTCGATACGATCGACACCGATGTCTACAGCGAGCTCTTGCGTTCCTATGACGAGGGTGTCGCTGAGTTCCTCGGTCTCGAACGAGTGAAACCGAACACCTTGGGCAACAGCCGGATGCTTCTGCATCTGTGATCGCCCCCCGGTATTCCTGAGCAGCTGCCTGCCCGGGTGCCCTATGTCCGAAACGCGCATCTTTCCGGGCTTCTCGGGGCGCTTGGTCTCTCCTGGATCTCTCCCAGGGGTTTGTGTTTTTCCAGCAAAAGCGGTTTGCTTTCCGACGTACTGCGTACTGCATATAACAAGGGGACGGCGAATCAACGACTGAGGTCGTGGGGTCCGGCCCTACAGATATCGATGAAAGGAAATCCGGTGGCACAGAAGGTTCAGGTCCTTCTTGTCGATGACCTCGACGGTGGCGAGGCGGACGAGACCGTGACGTTCGCGTTGGACGGCAAGACTTACGAGATCGACCTCACCACCACCAACGCGGACAAGCTCCGCGGGCTTCTTGAGCCGTATCTCAAGGGCGGTCGTCGCACCGGAGGCCGTTCCGCCGGCGGACGCGGCAAGGCGCGCGCCGCGGTGGCGGGCGGCAGCCAGGACACGGCGCAGATCCGTGCCTGGGCCAAGGAGAACGGTTACGAGGTCAACGACCGCGGTCGTGTCCCCGCGTCCATCCGTGAGGCCTACGAGAAGGCCAACGGCTGAGCGCAAGCACGTCGCAGCCGGATCCGGTGGCACTGAGTCGCCGCCGTTTCCACCAGCCGTACGAGACCGGGGGCGCCCCCACCGCCCCCTACGGCCGACAGCGCCGTCAGAGCCGGAAGTGTCGGCTCGACGTCGCACCCGGGCTCGGGGGGCCGCACCCAGACAGCGGCCTCCTGCGGGTCCGGCACTCCCGGGGGCGCGGGCGCGTCGATCCGCCCGCCCGCACCGATCACGGTGAGATCGAGGGGCAGCGCCCCCCACTCCAGCCAGTCGAGCAGCCCCGGCAGCTCCTCCGCGCTGCCCGCGGCCACCAGCAGGCGCATCGTCTCCCCTTGCAGGGCCACCGGACACCCGGGGTCCAGCCGCCGCAGCACGGCACGTCCCGCCTCCGCGGGCAGCTCCAGTACGTCGAAACGCAGCCCCGTCAGCAGCTGAAGGCCCATGGGGCCCGGCGCGGTGGGCCAGCCGAGCGCGTTCTCGTACCACTCCCGCACCGGATCGCCCGCGTCGAGCGGCCGACGGGGCAGGGGCACGGTGTGCACGATGGAGACCATGTCCGGAGCAACCGCCGGGAACCCTCGCGGGTTACGCAGCGTTGTCAGATGAGTGCGCAGAGTTTCTCAAATGGGGGCGTGCGGGGGTGTTGGGCGGCGCAAGAGTGTTCGCCCGTAGCGGAGGGAACCGGCGCGCGCCGCATGGAGTGTCACTCCTGGCGGGTAAGACATCCCTAGTGAGGAGGGGCGACACGTGGGTTCGGGCCGTCTTGCGTTCGCCATCGGCGTACTGATGGTGGGGGTAACTGCCTGGCCTGCGGGAACATCGTCTCGCACCATCGGTGTTGGAGCAGTTGTCGGCGTTCGGGTCTGGAGGCCATCGACGGGTGTCGGCAGTTGGAATGAGCGGTCCCCGCTTGCGGGACTAAGCTGCGGAAGGACAGGGAGGGGAGCGTCCCCTTACTGCCTGACCGCTCTGAGGAGCGATTAACGATGTTCGAGAGGTTCACCGACCGCGCGCGGCGGGTTGTCGTCCTGGCTCAGGAAGAAGCCCGGATGCTCAACCACAACTACATCGGCACCGAGCACATCCTCCTGGGCCTGATCCACGAGGGTGAGGGTGTCGCCGCTAAGGCCCTGGAGAGCCTCGGGATTTCGCTCGAGGCGGTCCGCCAGCAGGTGGAGGAGATCATCGGTCAGGGCCAGCAGGCCCCGTCCGGGCACATTCCCTTCACCCCCCGTGCCAAGAAGGTCCTGGAGCTGTCGCTCCGCGAGGCTCTTCAGCTGGGTCACAACTACATCGGCACGGAGCACATCCTGCTCGGCCTGATCCGTGAGGGCGAGGGCGTCGCCGCCCAGGTCCTGGTCAAGCTGGGCGCCGATCTCAACCGAGTGCGGCAGCAGGTCATCCAGCTGCTCTCCGGCTACCAGGGCAAGGAGACCGCCGGCGCCAGTGGCGGTCCTGCCGAGGGCACGCCCTCCACGTCCCTGGTCCTCGACCAGTTCGGCCGGAACCTCACGCAGGCCGCCCGCGAATCCAAGCTCGACCCGGTCATCGGGCGCGAGAAGGAGATCGAGCGGGTCATGCAGGTGCTGTCCCGCCGCACGAAGAACAACCCGGTCCTCATCGGCGAGCCCGGCGTCGGCAAGACCGCCGTCGTCGAGGGCCTCGCGCAGGCCATCGTCAAGGGCGAGGTGCCCGAGACCCTCAAGGACAAGCACCTCTACACCCTCGACCTGGGCGCGCTGGTCGCCGGTTCCCGTTACCGCGGTGACTTCGAGGAGCGCCTGAAGAAGGTCCTCAAGGAGATCCGCACCCGCGGCGACATCATCCTGTTCATCGACGAGCTGCACACGCTGGTCGGTGCGGGTGCCGCCGAGGGCGCCATCGACGCCGCTTCGATCCTGAAGCCGATGCTGGCCCGCGGTGAGCTCCAGACCATCGGTGCGACCACGCTCGACGAGTACCGCAAGCACCTGGAGAAGGACGCCGCTCTCGAGCGCCGCTTCCAGCCCATCCAGGTCGCGGAGCCGTCGCTGCCGCACACGATCGAGATCCTCAAGGGTCTGCGCGACCGCTACGAGGCCCACCACCGCGTCTCCATCACGGACGAGGCCCTCGTCCAGGCGGCGACCCTGGCCGACCGGTACATCTCGGACCGCTTCCTGCCGGACAAGGCGATCGACCTGATCGACGAGGCCGGTTCCCGGATGCGCATCCGCCGGATGACCGCGCCGCCGGACCTCCGCGAGTTCGACGAGAAGATCGCGGGCGTGCGCCGCGACAAGGAGTCGGCCATCGACTCCCAGGACTTCGAGAAGGCAGCTTCGCTCCGCGACAAGGAGAAGCAGCTGCTCGCCGCGAAGGCTAAGCGCGAGAAGGAGTGGAAGGCCGGCGACATGGACGTCGTCGCCGAGGTCGACGGCGAGCTGATCGCCGAGGTCCTCGCGACCGCGACCGGCATTCCCGTCTTCAAGCTGACTGAGGAGGAGTCCTCGCGTCTGCTGCGCATGGAGGACGAGCTCCACAAGCGCGTCATCGGCCAGAAGGACGCCGTCAAGGCGCTCTCGAAGGCGATCCGCCGTACGCGTGCCGGTCTGAAGGACCCGAAGCGCCCCGGTGGCTCGTTCATCTTCGCGGGCCCGTCCGGTGTCGGTAAGACCGAGCTGTCCAAGGCGCTCGCCGAGTTCCTCTTCGGTGACGAGGACGCGCTGATCTCCCTCGACATGTCGGAGTTCAGCGAGAAGCACACGGTCTCGCGTCTCTTCGGTTCGCCTCCCGGTTACGTGGGCTACGAAGAGGGCGGCCAGCTGACGGAGAAGGTGCGGCGCAAGCCGTTCTCGGTGGTTCTCTTCGACGAGGTCGAGAAGGCCCACCCGGACATCTTCAACTCGCTGCTGCAGATCCTGGAGGACGGTCGCCTGACCGACTCCCAGGGCCGGGTCGTGGACTTCAAGAACACGGTCATCATCATGACGACCAACCTCGGCACGCGGGACATCTCGAAGGGCTTCAACCTCGGCTTCGCGGCCACGGGTGACACGAAGTCCAACTACGAGCGCATGAAGAACAAGGTCTCGGACGAGCTCAAGCAGCACTTCCGCCCCGAGTTCCTCAACCGCGTGGACGACGTCGTCGTCTTCCCGCAGCTGACCCAGGACGACATCCTCCAGATCGTCGACCTGATGATCGGCAAGGTCGACGAGCGCCTCAAGGACCGGGACATGGGCATCGAGCTCAGCCAGTCCTCGAAGGAGCTCCTGGCCAAGAAGGGTTACGACCCCGTGCTCGGCGCGCGTCCGCTGCGGCGCACGATCCAGCGCGAGATCGAGGACTCGCTCTCCGAGAAGATCCTCTTCGGCGAGCTGCGTCCGGGCCACATCGTGGTCGTCGACACGGAGGGCGAGGGTGACGCCAAGACGTTCACCTTCCGCGGCGAGGAGAAGTCCCCGCTGCCGGACGTCCCGCCGATCGAGCAGGCGGCCGGCGGAGCCGGGCCGAATCTGAGCAAGGACGCGTAACCCTTCGGGGACGCGCTGAGACGAAGGGGCTGCCCCGGGACTTCGGTCCTGGGCAGCCCCTTCGTCGTGCGCTCGGGGTCATTGACCGGACCGGTGGACGGTGACGTCGGCCTGCGGGAAGAGACCGGCGTACACGTCGTCCGAGGCTGGTGCCGCGTCCTCGGTGAAGTAGAGGCGCACGTCGTGCGCGTGCGGGACGGCAGGAGCGAAGCGGGAGACGCGCTCCTCGGTCCCCGCCTCCAGGTGGAGGGAGAGGACGCGGATTCCGGTCAGCTCGGTGGTCGGGCCGTGTGCGGGCAGGAACCGGCCGCCCAGGGAGAGGCGGGTGAGCGCGGGGTGCCCGGCGAGCTGCTCCCAGTCGCGTGGGCCGAGCGCGCCCGCGTCGCTGGACAGGTTCAGCCGGGTCAGCTCGGGGAAGGCGTCAAGGCCCGTGAGCCCGGTGGTCCGCGTGGCGCCTTGGCCGAGGATGAGGTGGTCGAGCGGCGCCCCGACCGGCAGGAACGTGGCGAGCGAGTCGCCGGGGACCGGCTGGATGACGCTGAGCGAGGAAAGGCTGGTCACCCGGGACAGGCCGGTGAGCGTCGGCAGTGCGGGCAGGTCGATCACCGACAGATGCCGTAGCTGCATCTCGGCGAGGGGTGCCAGGTCGCGGACCTCCGGGCAGTACATCAGGGACAGGAACTCCAGTGACGGCAGGGCGTGCAGTTTCCGGAGATCCGTGATGTACGGGTTGCTGCGCAGGGTCAGGAACCGTGTGCCCTCGGGGTCCAGTGCCCCCATGAACTCGTCGAGCGGATACTCCCCGGTGAGGTCGACCCGCCGCCACGGCGGCATCGTCCACATCGCGCGTACCTGCTCCTCGCTCGTGACGGTCAGGTCGAGTCCGTCCCGCCCCACATGCGCGATCACCTCGTCCGCGTACTCCTGCGCGTCGAACCTCCGCCAGGTGCCGACGAGTTGACGCCGCACGTCGAGCGAGGTGTGGGCGCGGAAGCGCTTCAGGACCGGCAGGGAGCCCTCGTGGCCCAGGCGGGAGGCCGTGGTCACCACCGCGTGGGCCTCCTCGTCCGTCAAATCCTGTGGTCCGGGAAGGAGTTCGAGGACGAACGGGCCCGCCTGCGCGAGCTGGGCGGCCTCCTGAGGGGTCCGGGGCGGGATCAGGGCGGCGGCCCGTTCCCGTACCTCTTCGAGGACCTCCTGTTCGACCGCCGAGGCGTCCTGAAGGCTCGCCAGCGCGAGCAGGGTCACGCGCGGGCTGTCCGCGGCGAGCAGGCCCCGCAGGAGCGTCGTCCGCTCCCGGGTACGGGCGTGGGCCACGGCCATCCGCACGACGTCCTCCCACTGCGTGTCGCCGGCGTGGCCGAGCAGGACGTCGAAGTGGCCCTCCTCGACCGCGTAGCGCGCACCGAGGTGGTCGAGGAACGTCCGGTGTGCGAAGTCGACCACCTGCGGGGCGGGACTGCGCAGGACGCCGCTGCGCAGCAGGAGGTGGCGCAGGATCGCGGGGGCGTCGCCCTGGCGTGCGGCGTCGGGGACGCAGGGCAGGGCGCGTTCGAGGAGTGCGAGCGCGGTGGCCTCGTCCATCTCGGTGCGGCCCGCGAGCACCAGGGCGTAGGCGAGGCGCTGGAGGAGTTCGGTCTGGTCCTCGGTGTCGAGTTCGATGCCGTCGAGGCCGCCCATGCCGCGCTGGCGGTCGCGGTCGGTGAGGATCATCTGGAGCGCGGCGTCGTACAGGGCCTTGCGGCGCGGCGGCAGATAGCCGCGGCGCGCGCGGTGGAGGGCGCAGATCATGCCGCACATGAGGGGGTTGGTCGCCAGGAGCGACAGGTCCGGCTTGGCGCGCAGGGCGTCCAGCAGCGGTTCCTCGTGCTCCGCGGCGCCGGCGGCCGCGTGCCACCTGTGCACGAAGGCGCCGACCGTCCGGCGGCCCATGGGGGCGAGGGACAGCTCGGCGAACCCGTCCCCGGCCAGCCAGTCGGAGCGTACGGCGGTGGGGCGGGCGGTGAGCAGCCAGCGGTTGCCGGGGAAGGCGCGGACGAGGCCGAGCAGCCAGTCGCGCACGCGGGGCCGCTCGGCCGAGGGGACCTCGTCCAGGCCGTCGACCATCACGAGGCCGCGCCCCGCCCTCAGGACGCGCTCGGCCCAGCCCTCGGGCGGGGTGTGCGGGCAGTCGGCGGACGTGAGGAACGCGGCGGGGGAGGGGAGCCCGGCGGCGCGGATCAGGGTGCGCAGCGGCAGTACGTACGGGATACGGCCCGTGGTGGTGATCGCCAGCCACTGGATGAGGGTCGTCTTGCCGGAGCCCGCCTCGCCGCGCAGCAGGACCCGGTCGTGGCCGTCGAACGCGTCCTCGGCCCTGACCTGGACCGTCGTCGCTCCCTGGGGTTCGCCGTGCGCGTCCTCGGGGCCGGCCTCGCGGGTGGCTTCGAGGCTCAGGTACGCGACGTCGAGGGGCCAGACGTCGGGGGAGTCGCGCAGATCGAGGCCGAAAATGGTGATGCGGTTGTGGCGTGCCGCGAGGTGGGCGCGGTAGCGGGTCTCGAAGGCGGTGTCCTGTGCGTCGGCGGTGTCCTGTGCGTCGCGTGGCGCGGTGCGCGTGATGAGCGCGTCCACCTTGGCGATCAGTTCGGACTGGGCGCGACTCTGCTCGACCAGCGTGCGGGCCACGAACGTGGAGCGCTGGGTGAAGAAGTGCAGGATGTGCAGGCACGCCCACTCGGTGACCGAGTCGAGGAAGTAGGCGGCGTCGGTGGAGAGGTCGGGCGCGGGGGCCGCCTCGCGCAGGGTGCGGGCCAGCCGGCGGTGACCGAGGCGGACCGCCTGGATGTCGTCCATGTCCAGGTCGCCGAGGGCGAGGAGCCTGCGGGCGAGGGCGGCCGTGACCGCCTCCTGCTCGTCCGCGGGGAACGGGGGCTCGCCCGGGGACTGCACGGCTTCCCGCACCAGACGGTCGGCGAGGTGCCCGACCTCCTTCTCCCCGAGGGACCTCTTCTCGCCGCGGAAGGTGACGAGGCCCGAGAGGCGTACGGGCTTGTCCACCAGGCCGGCGCCGGGGCCGTCGCGAGTGAGGAGCTGCTTCACCAGAGGCGTGAGGACGCTCGACGCCAGGCGCGTGCCGAGGACTGCGGGATCCATCTGCCGTTCCCCCCGAAGGCCGTGAAACCAGGCGCTTCAGCGTAGCCCGCGTCACATTCCCGGGTCTGGGGATCTTGCCTCCCGGTGACATGCCGCACAGGCGTTTTGTCCGATACTAGCCGAAATAGTGGAAGCGCTGCTGGAGTGAGGGGTTGTGGTGGCATCGAAGAGTTCGGGCGAAATGTCCACTTCTTGGATCGGTGGGGCGAGGGCCGGTGGGGCGCCCGGATGCAGGGGTGCGAAGGGGCCCTAAACCTAAAAACGAGGCACAAAAGCGACAGATCGCAGGGGGTCTTCGGGGGCTGTCAAGAGGTTGAAGTCCCGACCATTCACTACGGCTTTAGGTAGTAGATGGGGCCTTTGAGCCGAGATGGGGTCCCGGGTTACCAATGAACAGCCAGCCCGGCACGTCACCAACGAGTGCCGGTCTGCCCCTGTCATCAACGCGGAGGTAATCCCGAATGTCGAAGCGCACCATGACTCTTTCTTCCGGCTCGTCCCTGCTCCGTACTCGGGCGGCCGTCGTGACCGTCGCCCTGGGAGCCACGGCGCTGCTGGGGGCCGGGGCTGCGGTCGCCGCCGAAAGCACTCAGGGAAGCGTCGCGCTGCCCAGCGCGGCTGCCGCTTCGGTCCAGGCGCAGGCCAAGGCGCAGGCCAAGGCCGCCGACCAGGCGAAGCAGAACGCCGCGCAGGTCAAGGAAGCCGCGGCGAAGAAGGCCGCCTCCTGGATAGACCCGGTCAAGAAGTACACGCTGTCCGCGGGCTTCGGCCTCGGCGGCAACATGTGGTCGCACAAGCACTCCGGCCAGGACTTCGCCGTGCCGATCGGCACGAACGTCATGGCCGCCCACGGCGGCACCGTCGTCAAGGCCGGCCCCTACGGCGGCGGCGACGGCCCGGCGTACGGCAACGCCATCGTGATCAAGCACGGCAACGGCACGTACTCGCAGTACGCGCACCTGTCCCGCATCGACGTGCACATCGGCCAGACGGTGTCCACCGGTCAGCACATCGCGCTCTCCGGCAACACCGGTAACTCCAGCGGCCCGCACCTGCACTTCGAGATCCGCACGACCCCGAACTACGGTTCCGCGGTCAACCCGGTCAACTTCCTGAAGTCCGTGGGCGTCAGCGTCTGACCTGCATGAGCGAGCTCAGCTGCGTAACTGAGCTCACCTGCACAAAAGAGCTCAACCGCATGACGCGACTCAGGCGCTCCGCTGTGCCTGGGTGATGAGATCGGTGGCGACCTCGAGGATGGCCTTGCGCTTTTCCTCCGGGTCGCCTTCGACGTCCTTGAGGACGAACAGGCCCGCGTGCATCGAGAAGATCGCGCTGAAGCAGCGGACCCGCTCGGTCATGGTGGCGTTCTCGGGCAGGAGCTGGTCGAGGAGCGCCTTCATCCGGTCCTTGAACAGCTCGCCGATGCTCAGCTCGCGCATGGTCGCCTGGTTCTCCTGCATGAAGCGGAAGAGCGGGCCCGCTCCGTGCAGCGCCAGGCTGTAGCGCTCCATGAGGTCCTGCTTGGTCTCCAGGGTCGGGGGCTGCTCCTTGCCCCACTCGATCAGCTCGTCGATCGGGCGCGTCAGGTCCTCGAAGAGGCTGACGACGATGTCTTCCTTGGTCTTGAAGTGGTAGTAGAGCGCTGCCTTGGTGACGTCGAGGTGCTCGGCGATCTCGCGCAGCGAGGTCTTCTCGTAGCCCTGCTCGGCGAACAGTTCCAGCGCCACGTCCTGGATGCGCTGCCGCGTGTTCCCGCGGCGCTGCTTGCTGCTGCCCATCTGTGGCTGCTCCTTCGTGCTGGTGGCGGGGCTTGGGCCAAAACTTACTTGACGCCCGGCTAGTTAGCGCTCTATCTTCCCTCAGTGTAGTCAACTTGCCGGGCGGCAAGTAAGTAGCGGTGGGTAAGTAATGGGGAGTGGGGATCATGGCGGAGACCGGAACAGTGGCGGTGGACACCGGCGGGGGTGGCGGCAAGGCCGGCCGCGCGGACGGCAAGGAGCCGCAGCCGCGCAGCGTGCGGGTCGTCCTGATGGCGCTGATGATCGCGATGCTGCTCGCGATGCTCGACAACATGATCGTCGGCACGGCGATGCCCACGATCGTCGGTGACCTGGGCGGCCTCGAACATCTCTCGTGGGTCGTGACCGCGTACACGCTCGCGACCGCCGCATCGACCCCCATCTGGGGCAAGGTCGGCGACATGTACGGCAGGAAGGGCGCCTTCCTGACCTCGATCGTGATCTTCCTGATCGGCTCCGGGCTCAGCGGCATGGCCCAGGACATGAACCAGCTCATCGCGTTCCGCGCGATCCAGGGCCTCGGTGCCGGCGGTCTGATGGTCGGCGTCATGGCCATCATCGGTGACCTGATTCCGCCGCGGGAGCGCGGCAAGTACCAGGGCATGATGGCCGGCGTCATGGCGCTCGCCATGATCGGCGGGCCGCTCGTCGGCGGCGCCATCACCGACAACTGGGGCTGGCGCTGGTCCTTCTACATAAACCTGCCGCTCGGTCTTGTCGCCCTCGTCATGGTCACCGCGGTCCTGCACCTGCCGAAGAAGCGGGCGAAGGGGAAGATCGACTACCTCGGCGCTGCACTGCTCACCGTCGGCATCACCTCGATCGTGCTCATGACGACCTGGGGCGGCTCGCAGTACGCCTGGGGCTCCGCCGTGATCATGGAGCTCGGCGCGATCGGTGTCGCCGCGCTCGTCGGCTTCCTCTTCGTCCAGACGAAGGCGGCCGAGCCGATCCTGCCGCTGCACATCTTCCGCAGCCGCAACTTCACGGTCATGTCCCTCATCGGCTTCATCACGGGCTTCGTGATGTTCGGCGCCGTGCTCTTCCTGCCGCTCTACCAGCAGACGGTGCAGGGCGCGAACGCGACCAACTCCGGTCTGCTGCTCCTGCCGATGCTGCTCTCGATGATGGTCGTCTCGCTGGTCGCGGGCCGCGTCACCACCAACACCGGCAAGTACAAGGTGTTCCCGCTGGTCGGCAGTGTCCTGATGGTGGCCGGACTCTTCCTGCTCGCGCAGATGGACACCGACACCTCGCGGTTCACGTCCGGCCTGTTCATGGCCGTGCTCGGCGCGGGCATGGGCTGCCTGATGCAGATCACGATGCTGGTCGCGCAGAACAGCGTCGAGATGAAGGACATGGGCGTCGCCTCGTCCTCCACGACCCTGTTCCGTACGCTCGGCTCCTCCTTCGGCGTGGCGATCATGGGCGCGCTCTTCAACAACCGAGTCCACGACGTGATGGCCGAGCGGGCCGGGGCGGTGGGCGGCAAGATCACGGAGCAGTCCACGCAGCTGACGCCCGAGGGCCTGGCCAAGCTGCCGGCCGTGGTGCGCGACGCCTACCTGCACGCGGTGTCGGCCGGTACGCACTCGGCGTTCCTGCTCGGCTCGATCGTCGCCGTGCTGGCGCTGATCGCGGCGGTCTTCGTGAAGGAGGTGCCGCTGCGGGGCGCGGGCCCCGCCAAGGAGGCGCCGAGCTCTCCCGAGACGGCTGCTCCGGCGGACGCGCAGCCGGTCGACATGGCCAAGGCCGGTGCGGCTGCGAACGCTGCGGCTACGAACGGTGCGGCTACGGCCGACGCGAAGCCGGTCGAGGGGGGCGCGGCTGGGGACGCCGCGGCGGACGGCAGGACGGTCTCCGAGACCGTCTGAGCGGGTCGTCCCGATCTTCCTCGGCTGTATGTAGGCCCCCGGTGCGCTCAGGTGCACCGGGGGCCTTCGCCGTGCCTGGGCCGTTGCCATCCGGTGCGGGCGCGTTGTCAGTGGCGCGTGCCAGCATCGGTGGCGTGGAGAAAATGCGGCAGCTGCGGCTCGCCAAGGACGCGATGGACCGCGACTGGGCCGAGGCGGAGCTCGACCTGGACGCGGTGGCGGCCCATGCCGGTTACTCGCGCTACCACTTCGTGCGGTGCTTCAAGGAGGCGTACGGGGAGACGCCGGGGCAGTATCTGACGCGCCGTCGGATCGAGCGGGCCGAGGAGATGCTGAGATCGGCGGATCTGTCGGTGACGGAGATCTGTGTCCTCGTGGGATTCAGCAGCCTGGGCACGTTCTCGTCCCGGTTCAAGAGACAGACGGGCCTGACGCCGAGTGAGTACCGGGCGAAGCACGTGGGGCGCGGGGCGGCGCTCATCCCAGGGTGTTACGCGATGTTGTGGGCCGGCGGCTTCCCCGGCAGAGCGCCTTTGGGGAGTACGGGTCCGGGGGCCGGCGAGGAGCGCAATTCTGGAGAAGCGGGGGAGGGGGACGACTGCCTACGGTGACAGGGCACGGCCGGATTCCCCGGCGCGTGGCCCGAGCAAAGCGGAGCGCATCATGATCAAGGGACTCGCCATTTCCACCGTCTGGGTTCTCGACCAGGACCGGGCCAAGGAGTTCTACATCGAGAAGCTGGGGCTCGAGGTGCGTACGGACATGACCATGGGCGAGGGCGGTATGCGCTGGCTGACCGTGGGGGCCAAGGACCAGCCGGACGTCGAGCTCACGCTGATGGTGCCCGGGGCGCCCGCGATGGACCCCGAGTCGGCCGAGGCGGTGAAGAAGCTGGTCTCCAAGGGAATCCTCGGGGCCGGCGTCCTGGTCACGGACGACATCCACGGTGACTACGAGCGGCTCAAGGCGCGCGGGGTGCAGTTCCTCCAGGAGCCGCAGGAGCGCCCGTACGGGACCGAGGCGATCTTCCGCGACGACTCCGGGAACTGGTTCTCGTTCACGCAGCGCAACGAAGGGCTCGACCTCGACAAGGAGTGGGCCACCAGCTAGGCCTCTCGTTTGGATCACGCCAGGCCCGCAGCGAGGACGACGGCGACGGGGCGTGCCCGGTCCGCCTCGGTGTCCGCCTCAGTCCGGCAGCCGCAGCATCGGGAAGCTTCCCGTGTTCGTCGGCGCGTGCTCCGGCAGCCACAGCACCGCGACCGCGCCCTCCGCCGGAGTTTCGGCAGGAGCGTCCGGCGAGCGCACGTTGCGGAAGGTGAGGCGGGCGCCGAGGACGCGCGCCTGGCCCGCCGCGATCGTCAGGCCCAGACCGTGCCCATGGCCCGCGCGGTCCGCAGCGCCCGTACGGAACCGGCTCGGCCCCTCGTTGAGCAGCTCCTCCGGGAACCCGGGGCCGTGATCGCGTACGCGCACCACCCGGCCCTCGACGCTGACCTCGACCGGCGGCCTGCCGTGCTTCGCGGCGTTGGCGAGGAGGTTGAAGAGGATGCGTTCGAGGCGGCGCGGGTCGGTGGTGACCTCCGACTCGTGCACCACGCTCACCAGGACGTCCGCGTGGCGCGCGCCGATCCGCCGCGTCACGAACTCGCCGAGCAGCAGGTCCTGGAGCTCGGCCCGCTCGGCGGCGCTGTCGAGACGCGCCACTTCGAGCACGTCCTCTACGAGCGTGCGCATCGCCTGGGCCCGGTCCTTGACCAGCTCGCTCGGGCGTCCGGGCGGCAGCAACTCCGCCGCGGTGAGCAGTCCGGTCACCGGCGTACGCAGTTCGTGCGCGATGTCCGCGGTGACCCGGCGCTCGGCCTCAAGACGCTGCTTCAGGGCGTCGGCCATCGCGTCGACGGCCTGCGCGAGATCATCGGTCTCGTCGCGCACGACACCGCCGATGGCGTCCCCGACCCGTACGTCGGTCCGCCCCTGCGCGACCTCCCTGGCCGCCGACGCCGCCTTGCGCAGGCGCCGTGACACCTGCCCGCCGATCAGCACGCCGAGGGCGCACCCGCCGAAGACGACCGAGATCGAGCCGATGATCAGGGCCTGGTCGAGGTCCTTCATGACGGTGGCGCTGCGGTCGGTGAAGCGGGTGTGCACGGACAGCAGGCGCCCGTCGCCGAGCGGGACCGCGGCCCAGATGTCGGGTACGCCGCCGGCCTCCTCGGAGACGAAGGTGGCGCGCCGCCCCGCCATCGCCTTCTTGCGCAGGTCAGGGGGTATGCCCGGGTCGTCGACCTTGAAGCCGACGGGGAGGCCGCGCCCGGTGGCCTCGTACTGGCGCGCCACGAACTGGATGCGTTCGTCCTGCACGTCGCGCGCGTTGTCCAGCATCGAGACGCGCGCCGCGTTGTGCACGACCAGGCTCAGGGCGACGGCGACGAGCGCCCCCACCAGGGCGATGGCGACGCTGATCTTCCAGCGCACGCCGGTGTGCAGCACCGGGCGCAGCCGTCTCAGCGGCAGCTGCAGCTGCAGCGGCCGCCCGAGCCGGGCGCGCACGGTCGCGGCGGCCCCCCTCATATCCCGATCCCGTCCCTCGTTCGACAGCGAATGACCCGGCCGGCCCACGGACCGACCGGGCAAACGGTTCTCCGGACACCGGGCGCAGACAAGGCATCCGGCCCCGGCCCGACACCTGGCTCCAACCCGACACCCGTGTCCGACCCGACACCCGCCTCCGACGCAACACCCCGCCCCGGCACGATCCGTCAGGCCTTGAGCTTGTAGCCGAAGCCGCGGACCGTCTCGATCCGGTCCTGGCCGATCTTCGTGCGCAGCCGCTGCACATGGACGTCGACGACGCGGGTGTCCCCGCCCCAGCCGTAGTCCCACACGCGTTCGAGGAGCTTGTCGCGGGAGAGGACCGTGCCGGGCGCGGACGAGAACTCGAGCAGCAGCCTCATCTCCGTCGGCGTCAGCGCGACAGTGGCGCCGTCCTTGCGGACCTCCATGCCCTCGGTGTCGATCTCCAGATCGCCGAAGTGCAGGACACCGCCCGTGGCGCCGGAGTGGTCAGGGGCGGCCGGCGCCGCGCCGGACGCCGACCCGTTCGCATGCCCGAAGCGCCGCAGGACGGCCCGGATCCGGGCCACGAGCACGGCCCCGTCGAACGGCTTGGTCACGTAGTCGTCCGCGCCCGCCTCCAGGCCGAGCACCACGTCGATCGAGTCGGCCCGCGCCGACAGCATGATCACGGGGACGGTGGACTCGTCACGGATGCGGCGGCACAGGCTCACGCCGTCCAGGCCCGGCACCATCACGTCGAGCAGCGCGATGTCGGGCCGGTTCGCGCGGAACGCCTCGAGGCCCGCGAGGCCGTCGGGCATGGCCGTGACCACGAAGCCGTCCCGCTCGAGGGCGAGCTGGGTGGCCTCGCGGATGACGTCGTCGTCCTCGACGAAGAGGACGTGAGTGTGCTCTGCCATCCGAATCCGCTGCTCCTGATACGTCGTCCGAAAGTGGTCTGGTCCGTCATGCCGTCACGTGCCGCCGTGTGCCGTCATCTGCTCTGCATGGTCGGTGCTGCCCGGCCCCGCCGCTCAGTTGTCGGACGGCTCGGGCGTGTCCCCGTTCACCGCGTTGCTGTAGTCGTTGTGCGTCCGGTCCTGCTCGACGAACCGGCCCGTCGTCCAGCGATACGTCAGGACGTCCTCACCCGAGGGATACGCCACCGAGTCGCCCTTCTCGTACACCTGCTTGGTGACGACGAGGTCGCCCCGGTCTATCTCCGCGTACACCGGAGGCTCCTCGGCCTTGAAGACGTTCTCGTACTTCCCGCCGGTGTCGCGGTACACGTAGCTGCCGATGCTGACGGCGTCTCCGCAGGTCATGACGTTGACCACGACGTCGTTCGACGTGTTCCCCGTCAGGTTTCCGTAGGACACGTCGACCGGGTACTCCTTCCCCACGCACGGCTTGAGGTCGCGCTTGACCTCCGTGCTCACCGCCGGGTCGTCCTTGACGAGCCGGACCGCGTTCACCTGCTTGGGCGCGGGGGATGCCGGAGAGGACGACACCTTCGGGGCGGCCGAGGCCCCCGGCTCGGAGCGGGCGGGCCCCTCGTCACGGGCGCCGGTGCCGCCGGCCGAGCAGGCCGTGAGGGCGCCGAGGAAAAGGCCGAGGGCGGCGAGCGCGGCCACCGCCGTACTCCCCGCCTTCAGGACCCGACCGGCACGTATGCCTAGGCCGCGCAACGCTCCGTCTCCTCCCGTTCGAGCGCGCGGTGACCGGACTCGTGGCGGTTCCGGCTCTCCAGCTCCTCGCGGAGCCGGGCCAGCGCCCGGTGCAGCGTGCTCTTCACGGTTCCGGCCGACATGCCGAGGGCGGCGGCCGTCTCCTCTGTGGACATCTGCTCCCAGTGTCGCAGCACCACGACGCTGCGCTGCTTGGGAGCCAGCACCTTCATGATGTCCATGAGGAGCGCGCGGTCGGCGTGCTGCTCGGTCGAGTCGTCGATGCTCGCGTCGGGCAACTGCTCGGTGGGCACCTCTTCGAGCTTGCGGGCGCGCCACCACTCCGTACGCGTATTGATCATGACGCGGCGCAGATAGGCGTCGGCGAGGCGCTTGTCGGCTATGCCGTCCCAGCGGCCGAACGTCCGCACCAGCGCGGTCTGGAGCAGGTCCTGGGCGTCGACGGGGTCCGGCACGAGGCGCCGGGCGCTGCGCAGCAGAGCGTCCTGCCGAGTGCGGACGTACTCCTCGAACTCGAGCACCTCGCCGTGCGCCATGCCAACCGCCTTCCGTTCGCGAACCGTTCGCGCTTTCCCTGTCCGTCACCTGTAGGTGATCGGTACACGGAGGAAGCTACGGAGGCGTTGTCACGGGGGTGTCCGCTTCAGCCTGCGGCGGGCGCACGGCTGTCCGTCGGTTGTGTAACAGACGTAAGACGTGGGTAAACCCGTACGCCCGTCAGCTCGTCGGCAGCCGGTAGAAGCCGTCCGGCAGCGGCTCCACGAGCCCGTCCGCGACGAGCCCGTCGAGGGCGCGCGCCCGCTGCACCGGCTCGTCCCACACGCGGTCCAACGCCGCCTGGGGAACGGGCGAGACGGCCTCCCGCAGCACGGCCAGCAGCTTCCCGCGCACCTGCCGGTCCGTGCCCGCGTACGTCTGCCCTCGGCGCGGCGGACCGACGTGATCGGGCTTGCCCGCGAGCCGCCACGCGCACTGGGCGGCGATGGGGCAGCGGTGGCAACTCTCGTTCTTCGCCGTGCAGATGAGGGCG
The DNA here is from genome assembly GCF_056432625.1 of Streptomyces sp. NPDC045026. Taxonomy (NCBI): domain Bacteria; kingdom Bacillati; phylum Actinomycetota; class Actinomycetes; order Kitasatosporales; family Streptomycetaceae; genus Streptomyces; species Streptomyces sp. NPDC045026. Next base: position 21,873 of record NZ_JBWKIS010000011.1, on the reverse strand, counting down.
CCGAGCTCCATGGAGGCCGCGGCCCAGCGCGAGGCCGTCGACTCCTGCTCGGGCAACAGGGAGCGGGCGAGCTTGCGTTCGGCCGCGGTCGTGGCGTTCGGCGGGTACTGCACACCGCTCACCGCCCGCGCGAACACGCGCCGCACGTTGGTGTCGAGGACGGCGTGCCGCTGCCCGTACGCGAAGGAGGCCACGGCGGCGGCCGTGTACTCGCCGATGCCGGGCAGCGCGAGCAGCTGGCCGTGCGCCGTGGGTACGTCGCCGCCGTGCCGCTCCGTTATGGCGACGGCGGCGCCGTGCAGCCGCAGCGCGCGGCGGGGATAGCCGAGTCTGCCCCAGGCGCGCACGGCCTCGCCGGGCGCCTCCTTGGCCAGATCGGCGGGACGTGGCCACCGTGCGAGCCACTGCTCGTACACGGGAAGGACGCGGCTCACAGGCGTCTGCTGGAGCATGAACTCGCTGACCATCACGCCCCAGGGGCCCGCGTCGGGGCGGCGCCACGGCAGGTCGCGGGCGTTCTCGGCGAACCAGTCGATGACGGGGGCGTGCAGGGACTCGGTGCTGGTGTTCGTGGGCGCAGTCATGGCAGGACGATCCTGCCACGGGGAGCGGGGACGGCGCGGACACCCTGCGACGCAAACGGGTTGGCTCGGCCTCGATCGCTTGACGCCCACCCCTGACGATCGGCAGGGGCGGCGGCCGGACCGCCGCTTGTACCTTCGGAAGACGTGAGACCACCAGCCCGCAGCGCGGGCCCCCTGCTCTGGGCGTCCCTGGCCGTCCCCGCAGTCGCCGCGGAGCGTCTCGGCCTGAACGAGCGGACCCCGCTGTGGGCCCAGCTCAGCGGCCTCGCGATCCTGGCCGCGGCGACCGCGCTGCACCGCACCTGGCCCGCGACGGCGTTCCTGCTCGTGGCGGCGCCGGGTCTAGCCACGTCCGCCTCCCTCTTCACCACGTCGTACGGCTGCGCGCTGGCGGCCTTCGCCTTCCTGCTCGGCCTGCGCGGCACGGCGACCGGCATCGCGCTGCTCTCGTTCGCGGCGGTGGCGGCGGCCGGCACGGTCAAGATCGCGGTACGCCAGGTCGACCCGGCCGCCGAGTGGCTGGTCCTCATGGGCACGCTGCTGTTCGGCGCCGTCTTCCCCTGGCTGATCGGCCGCTACTGGCGCCAGAGCCGGGAGCTGACGGCGGCGGGCTGGGCGCGGGCCGAGCAGCTGGAACGCGAACACAGAATCGTCGCCGACCGCGCGAGACTGCGGGAGCGGGCCAGGATCGCCCAGGACATGCACGACTCACTGGGCCACGAGCTGAGCCTCATCGCACTGCGCGCGGGCGCGCTCCAGGTGGCGCCGGGCCTGGGCGAGGCGCACCGCACGGCGGCGGGAGAGCTGCGCGCGGCGGCGTCGGACGCGACGGACCGCCTGCACGGAATCGTCGGCCTGCTGCGCGAGGACGACGAGCCGGCGCCCCTGTCCCCACCGGGCGAAAGCATCGCGGAGCTGATCGAAAGAGCGGCGGCCTCGGGCCTCCCCGTAAAACTGCACCGCCCCCAGAACACCACCACGGCCAGCACCACCACCACCCGCACCGCCTACCGAGTGGTGCAGGAAGCACTCACGAACGCGGCGAAACACGCCCCGGGCGCGCCCGTCACCGTCGAACACACGCAGAACGAAGCCGGGACGACGGTGGAGATCACGAACGGCCGCCCACGACACCGTCCGGGCCCGCCGGGCAGCGGGACGGGCCTCATCGGCCTGCGCGCCGGAGTGACGGCGCTGGGCGGCTCGTTCGAGGCGGGCCCGCACGGGCAGGGCTACCGCGTCAGCGCCGGCATCCCCACCAAGAACCCACCGGCCCCCGACACCACACCCGGCGCCGTCTTCACCTCGGCGCGGCGCCTGGCGCACCGCCGGGTAGGTGTCGCGTTCGGAGCGGCGGCGGCAGTGGGGGCGGTCCTGATCGGCGGGGCGTTCGCCTGGTACGCGTACACGAAAACGCACGCGGTGCTGACGCCGGCCGCGTACACGAGCCTGAAGACCGGAACTCCGCTGGAGGAGACGGTCCCGCGGCTGCCGGACCGCACGATCAGCGACCCGCCGGTGGACCGCGCCCCGACACCGCCACCACCGGGAACGGACTGCCGCTACTACAGGGCGAGCGGCGAACTCTTCGTTCCGGTGGACCACTTCAGACTCTGCTTCAACAAAGACAACAACCACGAACTCGTGGAAAAGAGCGTGATCCCCAAACCGGGCATAAATGGACCAGGTGTAACGAACAAGAAGTAACGAATGAGGCGCAATGGAGCAGGTGCAGGAACAGGAGGACGGCATCGATGGCGGAGCGAGCGAGAGGGGGCGAAATGATCCGGGTGCTGCTGGCGGACGACGAGGCGATGATCCGGGCGGGGGTGAGCGCGATCCTCGCGGCGGGCGGCGACTTCGAGGTGGTGGCGGAGGCGGCGGACGGCCGCGAGGCGGTGAGCCTGACGCAGGCCCACCGCCCCGACGTGGCGATCCTGGACATCCGCATGCCACGCCTGGACGGCCTGGCGGCGGCGGAGGAGATCGTACGAGCCGTGCCGGGTACGGCGGTGGCGATGCTGACGACGTTCTCGGAGGACGCGTACGTGGCTCGCGCCCTGGCCGGCGGGGCCACCGGATTCCTCCTCAAGTCCGGCGACCCGCATGAACTGATGGCGGGGGTCAGGGCGGTGGCGGACGGTGCCGCGTTCTTGTCACCGAAGGTGGCGCGCCACGTCATCGACGGCTTCGGGGCGCAGCGCCTGGGTCGGGAGGCGGCGGCCAGGGCCCGGGTGGCCACCCTCACCCCGCGCGAACGCGAGGTGCTGGGCCTGGTGGGCGCGGGCCTCTCGAACCCGGAGATCGCGCGCCGCCTGCACCTGGTGGAGGGCACGGTGAAGGCCTACGTCAGTGCGGTCCTGGAGCGCCTGGAGGTCAGGAACAGAGTGCAAGCGGCCATCGTGGCGTACGAGGCGGGCCTGGTCTGATCACCGCCGATGACCGCCGACAACGGCGTACTCAACGACGGCCCCCGGCCCGGCGAACCAGCGGACAACCCCACTCCCGGACCCTCGCATGGCGAGAGTGACGCGCGCCCCGCCTCCCGTACAAAGACGCACCACGACGAACGAGACAAGAGCCCCCACCACCAGCCCCACAGCGACGTCGTGCGGGTAGTGGACGCCGACGAAGACGCGGGAGAAGGCCATGAGGAGGGCGAGGGGAATCGTGAGCCGGCCGATGGCGGGCCAGGCGAGGGTGAGGCCGACGGCGGAGGCGGCGGCGATGGTGGCGTGGTTGCTGGGGAACGACCAGTCGCCATGAGGGGGACAGGCGACAAGAGAGTTCAGGGCGCCGGAGACGGCCCGGCAGGGGCGCTCTTCGTCCACACCGGATTTGACCAGCTCGCTGCACACATAGGCGACGCCGGTGGCCAGCGGGGCGAGCACCGCGACGGCCAGGGCCCGTGGATCACCGCGCCGGGCCCGCCACCAGGCCACGACGAAGAGCAGGGCGAAGAGCAACAGCCCCAGCTCGGTGAACACTTCCATGAGGTGCTGGAACCACGACGGGGTGTCGTGGGCGAAGCCGGTGATGTCGAGATAGAGATCGGAGTCGAAGGTTCCCATGCCTAGGACGGTACGTAAGGTCCGTACGCGGTCACATCCGGCCATGGTCCCGTCCCGTACCTGACGAAAGACAGGGGTTGTCCGCGCGCCGAAACGGCTGCCCGGGACTATGATCCGCAAAACTCGCGGGCCGTGGCGGCGGGTGGGGGCGGGAGAACGGACGGATCTCTCGTACAGTTTGCGCCGTGGGATCTCTGCGCAATCCGATCGGGCCGCTTCCCTCCACCATTTACTGGCGACGGAGGGCCGTTCTGCTGTCCATGGTGGCGCTGCTCGCGCTGCTGATCGTATGGGCCGTCAACTCCGGTGGCGGAGGCGGCAGGAACAGCGCCGGTGGTGCGAACGACAAGAACACCGCGCCCTCGTCCATCACGCCCGGCCCCTCAGGGTCCGGACCCGCGATCAGCGAACACCCGGGCGGCCGCGACGAGTCGGGCGGCGGCGGTGGCGGTTCCTCCGACGGCGACAACGGCGACGCTTCAGGTTCGGGCTCCGACGGGGCCGGCTCAGGGGCGGGAACCGATGACGGCGCGAAGGGCGGCACAGGCGCCGGCGACCGACTCCCCGCGGGTTCGAGCCTCCCCGACTGCACGACAGGCGGCGTGACACTGACGCTGCGCAGCGTCCACAACTCGTACGCGCCGGGCGAGAAGCCGAAGTTCGAGCTGACGGCCAAGAACACGACGGCGAAGGACTGCAAGGTCGATCTGGGTCCGAAGAACGCGGTCCTGACGATCACTCAGGCGTCCAGTGACAACGAGATCTGGTCCTCAGGAGACTGCCCCAAGGGCTCCGGCAGCCTGCTGCTGCGCGTACCGGCGGGTGCCCACATCACGCGCACGATCGAGTGGGACCGCAAGGCAAGCGCCCCCCAGTGCGCCACCCCGACGGCGGGCCCGGCAACGCCAGGCACCTACCTCGTAGAGGCAAAGGCGGCCCAACTCCCCAAGGCGCAGACGTCCTTCGTGCTGGCCAAGGACTGACACCCGCAGCCCCCGATGGCCCCACCGGCAATCAGTCGCGTACGAAAGGGCCGGAGGGCAGCCCCCACCGGCCGCAAGCCGCGTACGAGACGGGAGGGGCCGTGGCGGGATGTGCGCGCGGAGCCACCAGCACCACATGCGGGTAACTGGGCCGGCGACGAAGCCCCGTAGAACAGCGAGCACGTACATCCCGGCGCGGCCCCGCACCCGAAGACGGCGCTGAGAAGCCACCGGCAAGCCGCACCGCGAGACGCCCCGCCTCAGGCCCGACCAGGAGCACCGCGAGACGCCCCACTCCAGGCCCGACTAGACGTACCGCTCCAGGATCGAAGACTCGGCCAAGCGCGAGAGCCCTTCCCGCACGCTCCGGGCACGGGCCTCACCGACGCCGTCCACCGTCTGCAGATCATCGACGCTGGCGGCGAGCAGCTTCTGCAGGCCGCCGAAGTGCTCGACGAGCCGGTCGATGATGGCCCCAGGCAGCCTGGGCACCTTCGCCAGCAGCCGGAACCCGCGCGGCGAAACGGCAGAGTCGAGGGTCTCCGGAGACCCGGTGTACCCCAACGCGCGTGCCACGGTGGACAGTTCGAGGAGCTCGGCATGCGTCAGCGCATCGAGTTCGAAGAGGGCCTCATCAACGGTCCGGGACCGCTTGGCCGTCGGCTCCGGGACGTAGTCCCGAACGACGAGCTCCCGCTCGGGCTCGACCCCGGCGATCAACTCGTCGAGCTGAAGGGCGAGCAGCCGCCCGTCGGTGCCGAGCTCCACCACGTACTCGGCGATCTCCGTAGCGATCCGCCGCACCATTTCGAGCCGCTGCGCGACCGCGGTCACATCCCGCACCGTCACGAGATCCTCGATCTCGAGGGCGGAGAGCGTCCCGGCCACCTCGTCCAAGCGGAGCTTGTACCGCTCAAGAGTCGCGAGCGCCTGATTCGCACGGGAGAGAATCGCGGCCGAGTCCTCGAGGACTCGCCGCTGCCCGTCCACGTAGAGGGCGATGAGCCGCATGGACTGCGACACCGAGACCACGGGGAAGCTGACCTGCTTGCTCACGCGGTCCGCGGTGCGGTGCCGCGTGCCCGTCTCCTCCGTGGGGATCGTGGGGTCGGGCACCAACTGGACGCCCGCCCGCAGGATCTTGGTGATGTCCTTGTCGATGACGATGCCGCCGTCGAGCTTGCACAGCTCGCGCAGGCGCGTCGCGGTGAACTCGACGTCCAGGATGAAACCGCCGGTACACATCGACTCGACGGTCTTGTCCCAGCCGAGAACGATGAGTCCGCCGGTGTTGCCGCGGAGGATGCGCTCGAGGCCGTCACGCAGCGCCGTACCGGGCGCGACGGCGCTCAGTGAGGCGCGCATCAGCCCATCGGCACCGGAGCTCCCGCCGGACTTGCCGGGAGCTGCTGCCCGGTCGTTGGCTGCCACTGCACTCCTCCGCTCGCAGATGTCGCAGATATCGCAGATGTCACAAGTGCCGCAGATGTCGCGGATCCTGCGAAACTTGCAGATCTTGAACGCCCAGGGTTCGTACGCACGGGCGAGACCAGGGCAAAGTCTACCGGCGCTCCTCCGTCTCCCGTGGGGCCTCTCGGCGACGGCTCCTGGGCAGCACGCGCAGAGCGTCCCCCATGTCGGCGACTTCGATGACCTTCATACCGTCAGGCACCTTGCCGGGGTCGCTCGGGACGAGGGCGTGGGTGAAGCCGAGCCGGTGCGCCTCGGAGAGCCGGCGCTGCACGCCGGTCACCCGTCTGACCTCGCCCGCGAGGCCCACTTCGCCGATCGCGACGAGGTTCTTGGGGAGCGGGGTGTCGCTGGCGGCGCTGGCGAGGGCGAGCGCGATGGCGAGGTCCGCGGCGGGCTCGGTGAGCTTCACACCGCCGACGGTCGCGGAGTAGATGTCCCGCTTCCCCAGCGCACTGATCCGCCCGCGCTGCTCGAGCACGGCGAGCATCATCGAGACGCGAGACGTCTCCAGACCGGAGGTCGTACGCCGAGGGGACGGGATCTGGGAGTCGACGGTGAGGGCCTGGACCTCGGCGACCAGAGGCCGCCGCCCCTCCAGGGTGACGGTGAGGCACGTCCCGGGGACGGGCTCGTCGCGGCGGGTGAGGAACAGTCCGCTCGGGTCGGCGAGTCCGGTGATGCCTTCGTCGTGGAGCTCGAAGCAGCCGACCTCGTCGGTCGTCCCGTACCGGTTCTTCACGCCGCGTACGAGACGCAGGCGCGCGTGCCGGTCGCCTTCGAAGGAGAGGACGACGTCCACGAGGTGCTCGAGGAGACGGGGTCCGGCGATCGCGCCGTCCTTGGTGACGTGACCCACGAGGAGGGTGGCCATGCCGCGCTCCTTGGAGGCGCGGATCAGGGCGCCGGCGACCTCGCGGACCTGGGCCATGCCGCCGGGGGCGCCGTCGATCTCGGGGGAGGCGACGGTCTGCACGGAGTCCATGATCAGCAGCGAGGGCTTCACTGCGTCCAAGTGGCCGAGGACCGCGGACAGATCGGTCTCGGCGGCGAGATAGAGATGGTCGTCGATGGCCTTGATGCGGTCGGCGCGCATCCGGACCTGGCTGGCCGACTCCTCGCCCGTGACATACAGGGTGCGGTGCTCGTCGCTGGCGGCCTTGGCGGCGACGTCGAGCAGGAGGGTGGACTTGCCGACGCCGGGCTCGCCCGCGACCAGGACGACGGCGCCGGGGACGAGGCCCCCGCCGAGGACCCGGTCGAGCTCGGGCACGCCGGTGGAGCGGGCGGTGGCCTGCCGGGCGTCGACCTGGCCGATCGGGACGGCAGACGTCGTGACCCGGCCGGGCGCGGTCGTCCGCACGGCGGGCGCGCCGTACTCCTCGACCGTCCCCCACGCCTGGCACTCGCCGCAGCGCCCCAGCCATTTCGCCGTCTGCCAGCCGCACTCGGTGCAGCGGTAGGACGGCCGGTCCTTGCCGGATTTAGTACGGACAGCCATGCCCCGAACCGTAACCGAGACCACTGACAACCTGGCGCCGACCGTCACCCGCCGCCTTCCGCCGCCGGCCGGAGGGCCTCCGCGCCGGGTGTGCGCCCGTGCGCCCCAGCGCACATAAATGCACCGAGCACATGTTCCCCCGTACGGAATTTGCTATTCCCGTCCCCTTTTGAGGGATCGTTTCACCCGTACGGATTAAATGTCCCCAAGGGGGAGGAAGGGTGCGCCACCATCCGCCTACGGTCGCACGGGTGATGACCAGCAGGCCGGAAACCCCCACGCAGACCACCGGCGCACACCGGGCGCACCGCGACGGTCGCGGGCGACCTGCGCCGCGGACCGTACCCCAGCGCCCGACATCGCGCTACGAGCCTTATCTGGACGGCCTGTTCACGTACTGCCTGTCCGTCCTGTGCGATCACGACGACGCCATCGCGGCGCTGGGCGACGCCCTCGCGCTCGCCGAACGCCGCGGCTCCCGCGGCCCTGAAGTCGAGAGCGACCGTAAGGCGTGGCTGTACGCGCTCGCGCGCTGGTCGTGCCTGCGGGCCCTGACGGAGGCGAGGCGCCGCAGACAGGGGGTGCACGCCTCGGGCAGGCCCCGCCCCGAAACCCGGCCCGCGGAAAAGACCCCTTCCGTAAAGACTCGCTCCGCAAAGACGCCTTCCGTAAAGGCCCTTTCCGAAAAGCCCCCTTCCGAAGAGGGCCCCTCCGAGGAGATCCAGGCGCAGCGCCGCCGCGAGCTGGCGCTCCTGGCCTGGCCGGAGGCCGCCGGTACGACGCCCGAGCAGCGCGAGGCGCTGGAACTGGCCGTACGGCACCAGCTGTCGCCCCGAGAGGTCGCCGCCGCACTCGGCACGGACCCGGGACTCACCCGAGAGCTGCTGGCCTCCGCTGCCTGTGAGGTGGAACGCACCCGCGCCGCGCTGGCCGTCGTGGAGACCGGCAACTGCCCGAGCGTCGCGCGCCTCACCGGGGACAACCAGCTGCTGCTGAGCTCCGCCCTGCGCCGCGAACTGGTCCGACACGTCGACGACTGCCCCCGCTGCCGCCGCACCGCCGAGCGCGCCGCCCCCGGCGCCTGGCCCGGCACCGTGGTCACCCCGGCCGCCCTGCCCCTTGCGACGGCCCCGCGCGCGGCTCTGCACCGGGCGATGGCCCACGGCAGTCGCTCCCAGCGCGGCGCGGTACCCCGCTTCGACCGGCGCGGCTTCCCGATGGACCCCAAGGACCGCGCCGCCCGCCGCGACCGGCTACGCGCGCGTGCCGTCACGACGACGGTCGTCGCCACGGTCGTGGCCGCCCCGGTACTGGCGCTGTGGGCCGCGTACCGGGGGGCGCCGCAGACGGGCGAGGGCCAGGACGGGCGCTCGATCAGCGCGAGCGAGGCCGGCGACCCGGGCGGGCTCGACGGCAACCGCGCGGACGGCGCCTACGAGAACGCGGGCAACGCGCGCACGACCCCCGACCCCCGCTTCACCGCGGGCAGCCGCTCGCCGGAGGTCTCCGTGGAGGTCATCAGCCCCGGCGGACCCTCGCACTCCGGTCCGGGACGGCTCACCGTGGAGGCGCAGCCCAGCGGCTCGGCGACCCTCATCACGCTGACGGCGTCCGGGAGTTCACCGGTCCACTGGTCCGCGCACACCGGAGCCGGCTGGCTCTACCTGACGAGCACGTCGGGAACCCTGCGGCCAGGCGAGTCGTTCACGATCCGGGTGTACGTCGATCATGACCGGGAGCCCGCCGGTCACTGGTCGGCGCGCATCGGCATCGACCCCTCCGGGGCAGTCATCTCAATAGAGGGATACGGGAGTTCGGGCCCCTCGCAGCCCGGCACCTCGGATCCGGGCCCCGACCCGTCGAACACGGGAAACCCGGGCCCCGGACCGTCGGACCCCGACCCCACGCCGTCGGACCCGGGCTCGTCGGACCCGGACCCCACCCCGTCCGACCAGAGCCCTACGCCGTCCGATCCGTCACCGAGTCCGTCGGCCCCCGGGGACTCGTCACCGCCACCGAGCGGCGGCGGCAGCGGCGCGAGCCCCAGCGGCGGATAGCCAGCGGATCACCAGCTGATCGCCGACGGACAGCGGACAGCCGACGGACAGGCGAGGACGGTCCAAGGAAGAGGACCGCCTCAGGAAGCGGTGGCGGGATCCGCCGGATGCGGTGCGAGCAGCGGCAGCTGGGAGGCCAGGCGCTCCTCGCACAGCTCGGCGAGGCGGTCGTAGCCCTCCTTGCCCATGAGCTCGGTCAGCTCGGGCCGGTAGGAGACAAACACCGGGTCGCCCGCGCCGTGGGCCGACGTCGCCGAGGTGCACCACCAGTGCAGATCGTGGCCGCCCGGACCCCAGCCGCGGCGGTCGTACTCGCCGATCGATACCTGGAGCACCCTGGTGTCGTCGGGCCGGTCGATCCACTCGTAGGTCCGCCGGACCGGCAGCTGCCAGCACACGTCCGGCTTGGTCTCCAGGGGCTCGCGGCCTTCCTTGATCGCCAGGATGTGCAGCGAGCAGCCCGCGCCGCCCTTGAAGCCGGGACGGTTCTGGAAGATGCACGAGCCGTTGTACGGGCGGGTCTGCCGCTCGCCGTCGTCGTCCGTGGAGACCCAGCCCGTCTGCGTACCGACCTCGTGGTGCTGCCAGATGTCGGGCGTGAGCCGCGCCACGAAGCCGGCGACGCGCTTCTCGTCGTCCTCGTCGGAGAAGTGGGCGCCGAGCGTGCAGCAGCCGTCGTCCGCGCGGCCCGCCTGGATGCCCTGGCAGCCGCTCCCGAAGATGCAGCTCCAGCGCGAGGTCAGCCACGTCAGATCGCAGCGGAAGACCTGCTCGTCGTCCGCGGGGTCGGGGAACTCGACCCAGGCTCGGGCGAAGTCCAGCCCCTTCTCGTCGGGGACGGAACCTTTCGCCGAACCCTTCGAAGACGACTCCTTCGCCGATGACCTCTTCAGCGGTGACCCCTTACCTACTGATTCCTTGCTGCCTGATTCCTTTGTTTCCTTCGATTCCTTCGACTTCGGCGCCTTCGACGGCTTCGTGGCCGACTTGGCTTCCTTGTCGCTCTTACCGCGCTTGTCGCTCTTGTCGGCGTTGACCTTTTTCGTCTTTGGCACGGTTCCAGGGTAAGCGCGCTGCAGTGCCCTCGGGGACTGACGCCCGCCCCGCGCGCAGTAGCGTTCCGTATATGAGACTCGGTGTCCTCGACGTGGGTTCGAACACGGTGCACTTGCTTGTGGTGGACGCGCACCCGGGCGCGCGACCGCTGCCCGCGCACTCGCACAAGGCAGAGCTGCGGCTCGCGCAACTGCTCGACGACCGGGGTGCCATCAGCGCCGACGGCGTGGCCCGGCTGACCGCCACCGTGCGGGACGCCCTGGAGGCGGCCGAGGACAAGGGCGTCGAGGACCTCGTGCCCTTCGCCACCTCCGCCGTACGCGAGGCCAGCAACGCCGACGAGGTCCTCGCCCGGGTCAAGGAGGACACCGGCGTCGAGCTGCGCGTCCTCACCGGCGAGGAGGAGGCCCGGCTCACCTTCCTCGCGGCCCGCCGCTGGTTCGGCTGGTCGGCCGGGAAGCTGCTCGTCCTGGACATCGGCGGCGGCTCCCTCGAAATCGCGTTCGGCATCGACGAGGAGCCCGACGCCTCGGTTTCGCTGCCGCTCGGGGCGGGGCGCCTGACGGCGGGCTGGCTGCCGGGCGACCCGCCGGAGGCCGCCGACATCAAGGCGCTGCGGCGGCACGTGCGGGCGCAGATCGCACGCTCCGTCGGAGAGTTCGCGCGCTTCGGCAGACCTGATCACGTCGTAGCGACGTCCAAGACGTTCAAGCAGCTCGCGCGCCTCGCCGGAGCGGCTCGCTCCACCGAGGGGCTGTATGTCCAGCGGGAGCTGAAGCGCAAGTCCCTGGAGGACTGGGTGCCGCGCCTCGCCGCGATGACGGAGGCGGAGCGCGCCGAGCTCCCCGGGGTCTCGGAGGGCCGCGCGGGCCAGCTGCTCGCGGGCGCGCTGGTGGCGGAGGGGGCCATGGACCTCTTCGGGGTCGAGACCCTGGAGGTCTGTCCCTGGGCGCTCCGGGAAGGCGTGATCCTCCGGCGGCTCGACCACATGCCGGGCGTGTGACGCACGGGATGCCGGTGGCGTGACGCACGGAATGCCGGTGGTGTGACGCACGGAATGCGGGAGGTGTGACGCACGTACGGGCAGCGGCGGCCCCGCACTTTCCGGGCGCCGCCGCACTGAGGCGCACCCCACAGCGCCCGCGCGCCGGCCAACTCCCCGGGGCTCAGCCGTGGCCCGTACTCTGTCTGCGTGGCAGAACCAGTGGTGCGCATCCCGGATGCGAAGGTCGCCCTGTCGACGGCCTCGGTCTATCCGGAGTCGACGGCGACGGCCTTCGAGATCGCGGCACGCCTGGGCTACGACGGCGTCGAGGTCATGGTCTGGACCGACCCCGTCAGCCAGGACATCGAGGCCCTGCGCCGGCTCTCCGACTACCACCAGGTCCCGGTCCTCGCCGTGCACGCGCCCTGTCTGCTGATCACGCAGCGCGTCTGGTCGACCGACCCGTGGACCAAGCTCCAGCGCGCGAAGTCGGCGGCCGAGAAGCTGGGCGCGTCCACGGTCGTCGTCCACCCGCCCTTCCGCTGGCAGCGCCAGTACGCGCGTGACTTCGTCGACGGCATCTGGCGCATGGCCGACGAGACCGACGTCCGCTTCGCTGTCGAGAACATGTACCCCTGGCGCTACCGCGACCGCGAGATGCTCGCGTACGCCCCCGAGTGGGACGTCTCCAAGGACGATTACCGGCACTTCACGGTCGACCTCAGCCACACCGCGACGGCCCGCACCGACGCGATGTCGATGATCGACCGCATGGGCGACCGCCTCGGGCACGTCCACCTCGCGGACGGCAGGGGATCGGCGAAGGACGAGCACCTGGTCCCCGGACGCGGCACGCAGCCCTGCGCCGAGCTCCTGGAGCGCCTCGCGCTGACCGGCTTCGACGGGCACGTCGTGATCGAGGTCAACACCCGCCGCGCCATGTCCAGCGCCGAACGCGAGGCCGACCTCGCCGAGGCGCTCGCCTTCACCCGCCTCCACCTCGCGTCGGCGGTCCGGGTCCCCCGCTCATGACCGGCCCGGACGACGTCCCTCCCGTACGCCGCAGGGGCCGGCCCTCCCGTATGCAGACGGAGGCGGCGGGCCCCGCGACCCGCGACCGCATCCTGGAGGCGGCCCGCGCGGAGTTCTCCGAGCGCGGCTACGAGAAGACCTCGGTACGCGGCATCGCCAAGGCTGCGGGCGTGGACGCGGCGCTGGTGCACCACTACTTCGGTACGAAGGAGCAGGTCTTCGAGGCGTCCATCGAGGGCGCCTTCGCCCCCGCCCTGAACGCGCCGGCCGCGATCGAGGACGGCCCGGTGGACGGCGTCGGCGAGCGCCTCACCCGCTTCATCTTCTCCGTGTGGGAGAACCCGGCGACCCGCGCCCCGCTCCTCGCGATCGTCCGTTCGGCCGTGAACAACGAGACCGCGGCGGCCGTCTTCCGGCGCCTGGTCGCCGTACAGCTGCTGCGGAAGGTCGCCCGGCAGCTGGACCTGCCGCCCGAGGAGGCCGAGCTGCGGGCGGAGCTGGCGGCGGCGCAGCTCGTGGGGATCGCGATGCTGCGTTACGTGATCAAGGTGGAACCGCTGGCGTCCGCGGACATGGAGCGGATCGTCGAGCGGGTGGCACCTGTGGTGCAGGGACATCTGACGGGGGAGTGACGCCCGCCCCTGCGGCGAGTGACGCCCGCCCCTGCGGGGGCCGGTGGGGGCGGGGAGGACGGGCGGTGGGAAGGACGGGCGGCACGTACAGCGAGACGCCCGTCCCGCATTCCGGACACCCTGTCCGGATCTTGGATCGGCGGCGTACGCTCGGTATCAGCCCTATCTGCCGCACGGGTCCCTGACCGGGCCCTTGAAGGAGCGAGCGACGATGCCCGAGCTGAGGTCCCGCACAGTCACCCACGGACGCAACATGGCGGGCGCACGTGCCCTTATGCGCGCCTCCGGGGTACCCGGTGCGGACATCGGCCGGAAGCCGATCATCGCCGTGGCCAACTCGTTCACCGAGTTCGTGCCCGGCCACACGCACCTCCAGCCGGTCGGCCGCATCGTCTCCGACGCGATCACGGCGGCGGGCGGCATCGCGCGCGAGTTCAACACGATCGCCGTCGACGACGGCATCGCGATGGGCCACGGCGGCATGCTGTACTCCCTCCCCTCCCGCGACCTGATCGCGGACTCGGTCGAGTACATGGTCGAGGCGCACTGCGCCGACGCCCTGATCTGCATCTCGAACTGCGACAAGATCACGCCCGGCATGCTGATGGCGGCCCTGCGCCTGAACATCCCGACGGTCTTCGTCTCCGGCGGCCCGATGGAGTCCGGCCGCGCCACGCTGGTCGACGGCACCGTGCGCACGCTCGACCTGGTCGACGCGATCTCCGACGCCGTGAACGACAACATCTCGGACGAGGACATCCTCCGTATCGAGGAGAACGCCTGTCCGACCTGCGGCTCCTGTTCCGGCATGTTCACGGCCAACTCGATGAACTGCCTGACCGAGGCCATCGGCCTCTCCCTCCCCGGCAACGGCACGGTCCTCGCCACGCACACGGCCCGCAAGGCGCTGTACGAGAACGCGGGCCGCACGGTCGTGGACATCACGCGCCGCTACTACGACGAGGACGACGCGTCGGTCCTGCCGCGTAACGTCGCCACCTTCGCGGCCTTCCAGAACGCGATGGCGCTCGACATCGCCATGGGCGGCTCCACCAACACGATCCTGCACCTGCTGGCCGCCGCCCAGGAGGCGGGCGTCCCCTTCGGCCTCGAGGAGATCAACGAGGTCTCGCGCCGGGTGCCGTGCCTCGCCAAGGTCGCCCCGAACGTGGCGAAGGACCGCACGTACTACATGGAGGACGTGCACCGCGCCGGCGGCATCCCCGCCCTGCTGGGCGAGCTGTACCGCGCCGGCCTCCTCAACGAGGACGTCCACGCCGTCCACAGCCCGTCGCTCTCCGACTGGATGAAGACGTGGGACGTGCGCGCGGGCTCCCCGTCCGCCGAGGCCGTCGAGATGTGGCACGCGGCCCCCGGCTGCGTCCGCTCGGCGGAGGCGTTCTCCCAGTCGGAGCGCTGGGAGGCCCTCGACGAGGACGCCGAGAACGGCTGTATCCGGTCCGCCGACCACGCGTACTCGAAGGACGGCGGCCTGGCCGTCCTCAGGGGCAACCTCGCGGTCGACGGCTGCGTCGTGAAGACGGCGGGCGTCGACGAGTCGATCTGGACCTTCGAGGGCCCGGCGGTCGTCTGCGAGTCGCAGGAAGAAGCCGTCGACAAGATCCTTAAGAAGCAGGTCACGCACGGCGACGTCGTCGTCATCCGCTACGAGGGCCCCAAGGGCGGCCCCGGCATGCAGGAGATGCTCTACCCGACCTCCTTCCTCAAGGGCCGCGGCCTCGGCAAGACCTGCGCCCTGGTCACGGACGGCCGCTTCTCCGGCGGCACGTCGGGCCTGTCCATCGGCCACGCCTCGCCCGAGGCGGCGTCCGGCGGCACGATCGCCCTCGTCCAGGACGGCGACCGCATCCGCATCGACATCCCGAACCGCTCGATCGAACTCCTCGTCTCCGACGAGGAGTTGGCCACCCGCGGCGACGCCCTGAACGGCGTCTACGCCCCGGCCGCCAGGGACCGCAAGGTCTCGGCCGCGCTCCGCGCCTACGCCGCGATGGCCACGAGCGCGGACAAGGGTGCGGTGCGGGACGTTTCGAAGCTGGGCTGAGGACCGGCGGCCCGACTCTGCCCGAGGCCGCCTGGACGAACGCCGATATGAGCCCGCCCGGTGGCGATTTCGCTGCCGGGCGGGCTCATATCTGTACGAGGACTGCACCTTGCCTGCGTGATGTCCCGGCCCGAGCCGCCGGCGTTCCGGCGCAAGTATCCGGAGCCCCGCTCCGACTCACCGGCGTCCCGGCGCAAGTCAGCGCCCCTGCCCGAGTCACCAACGCCCTGGCCCGAGTCACCAGCGTCCCGGCCCGAGTCACCAGCGTCCCGGCTCCCGCCCGTCCACCGCGAACACACTCCCGTCCGGCGCACTCCCGTAGACGCGCCCTCCCTCACCCACGACGGGCGCGGGCAGCTCTCCGACCACCCGCCCGGGTTCACTCCCGAGCCGCGGTCGCGTCTGCCCGAGAGGCTTGCCGGTGCGGACGTCGGTGGCGAGGAGGCGACCGTCAGGGGCGGTGAGGTAGACGTGGCGGTCGTCGGCCGCGGGTGCCGAGCCCCTGCTGATGGAGGTTTCCAGCCGCCACCGCTGAGTGCCGGTCGCCGTGTCCACGGCCACGAGGGCCCCGCCCACGGCGAGGAGATACACGGAGTTGCCGTGCAGAGTGGCCGTTGCCTGAGGAAGGGCGGTCGGCAGCGCCGACCGGTGCACGCTGCCGTTCGTCGGCACGTAGCGGACGAGGGCAACGGTCTCGCTGGCAGTGTTGCGCTCGGTGAAGCAGACGGTGCCCTTCGAGGTGCCGACCGGGGCCAGGTTCCCGTTGAGCCGCCGTTGCCACCGAACGGCCCCGGACTCCGGGTCCACGGCACTGACCTGCGTACTCGAACCGTCCGGGGAGACGGTCGTCGCATAGGCGAGGCCCTTGCCGAAGTATGCGAACGTGGGCTGCGTCTGACCCGGCAGGCGGTGGCTCCAGACCTTGCTGCCCGTGGCGCCGTCGACCCTGGTGACCGTCCCGTCGGCCGCGGTGAGCAGCACCGTCCCGCCCGCGTGCAGCACGCGGCCGTCGTACGCGGCGACGTCCATGTCCCATCGGGGCTTGCCCGTACGGGGATCGAGCGCGCGCAGTCGCAGGCCGTCGGCACTGATCGTGTGGACGAGGCCGCCGGAGAACACGGGGGCCGTCGCCGTCGGCGAAGCGCCCGGATCACCGCCGGTGCCGGTGCCGGTGGACCTGCGACTCCACAGCACGTTTCCGTCGCGTGGATCGACGGACGCGGCGAGCACGCCGGGCAGTGCACATCGCAGCGCTCCGCCGCCGTACGAGCACGTCGGCATCACGGCGGCCGAGGCACCCGATCCGCTGCCCAGCCCGCGGACCCAGGGCCTGAATCCGTGCGCGGCGTGACCGGCCGTGGGGGCAGAGCGCGCGCTTGAGGGCCCGCCATCGCTCAGCGACGTGAGAGCGACGGACGCCGCGGCGACCGCGAGGACGACGGTCAGGGCACCGCCGACGATCAGAGCGCGCCGCCGACGGGCGACACCGGTTGCCCGGCTGCCGGCGGCCTCCGTGGAGTGGGGGCCGGGATGGTCGGGGGAGTGGCCCGTGTCCGCCGGCCTGTCGGCCGACGGGTTGTCGTCGGTCGGATCTTCGGCGAGTGCGCGGGACGAGCGGATGTGTGTCTCGGCGGCGGGCGCGCGGGACGAGTGGCTGTGCGGTGCCGAGGGGGCGCGGGACGAGTGGCTGTGCGGCGCCGCGGGCACGCCGTGGGACGGCCATCGGTCCCCGGCTCCAACTGTGGTTCCCGCCCCCGCTCCGGCCCTGCGCTGTGAGGGTATGAACGCCTGGGTGTCGTACAGCGCCGAGACCCGGCGCAGCTCCTTCATCAGCTCGTCGGGGGTCGGACGGTCCTCGGGTTCCTTGGCGAGACAGCGCATGATCAGCGGGCCCAGGTCGTCCGGGACGTCCGTCAGATCGGGCTCGTCATGGACCACTTGGTAGGCGACCAGGTAGGGGCTGTCGGAGTCGAAGGGGCCACGTCCGGTCGCCGCGTGCACCAGGACCGAACCGAGTGCGAAGACGTCGGCCGCCGGTCCCACCTCGCGCGGCCGGCGGAACTGCTCCGGCGCCATGAAGGGCGGCGTACCGATCAATTTGCCTGTCTCGGTGCGCAGTTCGCTGTCCTTCGGCCGCGAGATCCCGAAGTCGATCACCTTCGGGCTGTCCTCGGCCAGCAGTACGTTGCTCGGCTTCAGGTCGCGGTGCACGACCCCGGCGCGGTGGATGTCCCGCAGAGCCTCGGCAAGCCCGGCCATCACCTGACGCAACTGGGCCGGCCGCAGCGGCCCGTTCCGCTTCACATGCTCGGCGAGGGTGAGGCCGGGAATGAACAGCGTGGCCATCCATGGGCGTTCGGCATCGGGGTCGGCGTCCACGACCGGCGCGGTGAAAGCGCCGCTCACTCGTCGTGCGGCCGCGATCTCCTGTCGGAAGCGTCCCCTGAACTCGGGGTCCCTGGCGAACTCGGCATGCACGACCTTCACCGCGAGCTGCATTCCCGAGGCGGACCGCGCCAGATGTACGACTCCCATGCCGCCGGAACCCAGGTGTCCTTCAAGGCGGTAATCGCCCGCGTACTCGGGAAGTTCCGCTTCCGCGCCGGGTCCGGCGCTGCGGCCTGGCGGCATGGTCCACCCCCGTGGCTGTCATCCGTGAGCGCCCCGCGTGCAGCCGTTCGCACGAGCGACGCACGGAGCCTAGTCGATGATTCGTACGAGACGGACGAGGCTTGCTAGCCTCCGCGTGCATCAGCTGAACACACTGGTTTCAACGGGGGCTCAACGATCTCTGAACGAGCTCTGACGGAGTTCCAGCGGGTTCGGCGCAAGGAAGGCTCAGGAGTTCAACGGGGGAGGCCCGCATGGCGGTTGAGGAAAAAGAGGATTCAGGAGAGGCCGTGGAGGCCCTTGAGGGCGTGGAGGCCGCGGCGCAGCGCTACTACGCGGTCGCGCCCGGCACGACGCTGAACGTCCGCAGTGGTCCTGGCACGCACTACCGGCCGGTCCGTGTGCTGCCGCAGGGCGCCACCGTGCCGATCTTCTGCCAGCGCCCGGGGGAGACCGTCAGCGGCCCCTACGGCACGACCAAGATCTGGGACAACATCGGTGTCGGCGAGTACGTCTCCGATGCGTACGTGAAGACCGGCAGCGACGGCTACGTGGCGCCGCGCTGCGCGTAGCGGACTGCGGGGGCCGGTCGCGCACTCCGACGCGCGCGACCGGCCCGCGTCATTTCACTGCTGGCCCGCGTCATTTCATCGCCGGGCCCGTCATTTCACCGCCGGCCCGCGTCACCGTCTCCTCCGGCGGCTTTCGGCTGCCGTCCTCTCGGCGGCGGCCTACGGGGCTACTACCGTCCCTCAGCCCCCGCCCGCGCCCCCCGCCTCCTCAAGAAGAATCCCCGCCAGCTCCTCCGGCCGGGAGAACATCGGCCAGTGCCCCGTGTCCATCTCCCGCAGCCGCCAGCTCTCGCCGCGCAGCAGCTCGGCCACGTCATCGGTCGGCTCGGGACCGTCGAGCAGGCACTTGATGTACGTCGCCGGAAGCTCGCCCAGCGGGCGGGACACCACGGCCGGCTCCGACAGCGACGCGCCCGGGTGCGGCGTGGCCCCGCGCACCATCCGCGCGATCTGCGCGTCGTCGAGTCCCTGGCCCTCGCAGTCGGGTGCTGTCAGCGGCGGCCAGTACCCGTCGTTCGCGGCGAGTACGGCCTCCAGCGCCGCCGGCCCCTGCCACCACGCGGACACGAACGACTCCCCGTCCGCCGGAACATTCGAGTCGACGAACACCACGCGCTTCAGCCGGTCGCCGATCCGCTCGGCGGCCTGACCGGCCGGGATGCCCGAGTAGCTGTGCCCGACCAGGACGACATCGCGCAGCCCGAGGCGCTCCACCTCGCCGACGATGTCCTGGACATGGGTCTTCTGCCCGGCCGGAACGCCCTGCTTGTCGGCGACCCCGGTGAGCGTCACGGCGTGCGCGCCATGCCCGGCCGCACGCAGGTCCGGCACCACGTCGTCCCACGCCCACGCCCCGAGCCACGCGCCGGCGACCAGTACGTATTCCGTCATACGGCCAAGGTAGGGGAGGGGTACGACAATCCCGCGGGGATCCTCAGGCACCGTGGGTACCCACGGATACCCACGGTGCCTGCCCCACGCCGTCGCCCCACCCCGCGGCCCCGCCATAATTGACCCGTGAGCGACGAATCCGGCACCCCCCGCCCCGCCCCCGAGACCCAGGAAGCCGCCGGTGGCATCCCCGTCGGCCCCCAGCCCGAGGAGATCCGTTTCTTCGGCAGGACCTGGGTCGAGCACGACGGCGGCTACACCCGGCGCCGCGTCGCGGTCGCCGCGGGAGCGCTCGCCGGCGCGGCGGCAGGCTGTTTCGTGCTCCGCTTCGCGTACGAGGGCCTGGCCATCGCCGATGTCGGCTCCTTCGTGAACGTACTCGTCGTCCTGATGTTCGCGATCTGCAGCGCTCTCGCCTTCCGCCGCACGTGGGACGGCTTCTCGAAGCGCCCGGACCCCGAAGCGCAGGCGTCCCTGCGCGGCTTCATGTCGATCGGCTTCGTCGGCGTCCTGCTCGCCTACTTCCTGCGCTGCTTCTCGGAGGCACCGGGCGAGAAACTCCGCAGGCAGGAGTACGCGACCGCCCGCGAACAGTACGAACGCCGCAGCACCCGCCGCACCGGCAACCCGTCGAAGAAGAAGCGCAGGGGCTGACGCATATGGGTACACGCGGCGCCTAGGTACACGCGGCGCCCAGGTACACGTGTCGCCGGGGATGGGGTGCCGATCGAGCCGGGCGCCACGTACTGACGGGAGTCCCCGGCGCAGGACAGGATGGCGGCATGACCACCGTCTCGCGTGCCCACTCCTTCAACGCCGCGGCTGCCCAGTACGCCGCGAACCGCCCGTCCTACCCGCCCGCCCTCCTCGACGCCGTCGAAGAAGTCGCGGGACGGCCGCTCGCGGGCGCCCGAGTGGCCGACGTAGGCGCGGGAACCGGCATCTCGACCGCCCTCCTGCACGCGCGCGGCGCACGCGTGGTCGCCGTCGAACCGGGCGAGGGCATGGCGGTCGAGTTCCGCCGGGCGCTGCCCGGCGTACCGATTGTGCGGGGCGACGGCAACGCCCTCCCGCTCGCCGACGCCTCCCTCGACCTCCTCACCTACGCCCAGTCCTGGCACTGGACCGAGCCAGCCCGCTCGGCCCCCGAGGCGATGCGGGTCCTGCGCCCGGGGGGCGCGCTCGCGCTGTGGTGGAACACCGTTGCCCTCGACGTCCCGTGGATCGCCGAGCAGCACGATCGCATCGCGCGCCACGTAGGCGTCGAGACGGGCGCCAGGCAGCGCCCCGACGAGGCCCGCGCCACCGAACTGTCGGGCCTTACGGACCTGCCGGGACGGGGCGAGGTCACGCTGCGCCACGTGCGGTGGAGCCGGCATGTCCCGCTGGACACGCACCTCGCCAACATCGGCAGCCACTCGGCGTTCCTGGTCCTCGAAGAGGGCGCCGCGCAGGCTTTCCTCACCGAGGAGCGCACCCGCCTCAGCGACCTCTTCCCGGACGGCACGGTGGAGGAGGCCTACGTGGTCGAACTCCTGGTGGCCACCCGCACCTGACCGACAACCATCAGGACACTGCGGGCCGTACCGACAACCATCAGGACACAGCTGGCCGCACCGACGACCCATCACGGCGCCGGCGGACGTACCGGCGACCATCACGGCGCCGGCGGCCGTACCGACAGCCATCACGGCGCCGTCGTCCGCACCCGTACCGCCCACCCGTCGCGCCCACCGTCCCGCCACCCATCCCTCCAGCGCAGTGGCGCACACGTGATCAAGGCGCCTCAGCTCACCCAGCTCCAGCCGCACGTCGCGGTCGGCGGGCAACGCCTACAGCGCGCCGAGCAGCTTTGGCAGCCGCAGAAAAGTGGCGCTGCCGGCCACCCGCCCGCCCAGCCCGAGAGGTTCGCCGCGACGACCGCGAGGCGCCGTCGCAGCGAGCGCTCTCACAGCGAGGCGCCCGTCAAGGCGAGGCGCCCTCATCGCGAGCGCCGCCACCGGAATCAGCCCCAGCGAGCTGGGCAGGACGACCACGAACAGCGGCGGCCACACCCCGTGCAGGATCCGTTGCCACCGGAACGCCCCGGTCACCTTTGCCGCGGGGAAGCCCCGGTCACCGCTGCCGCCCGAAAGCCTCGGCTGCCTTTGCCGCCCGGACGCCCCGCTCCGAGCCCCTTCCCTCTCCCCCCACCCGCTCTCTCCCCCCCCATTACCGTCTTCGTTGGCTCCGCAACGGAGCTTCCGGCCTCCGAGGCCGGCATGACTTCCCCCCCCTTGTTAACCATGATCCGGGGGGTGGTGTCACCGGTCCCGGAGGCACTGACTGACCGCTGATTAGGGGCATGACCACCGACTTTTCGCA
>NZ_JBWKIS010000010.1:0-295720 GCF_056432625.1 Streptomyces sp. NPDC045026 | reverse complement strand
TCAACGCACACCGCACCGGCACCATCAAGGGCCTCAACGCCGAAATCGGCGCCTCCATCACCTCCGGCGCCACCATCTGCGAAATCAAGGACTGAGCGCCGCCCCTCTTCCTGGACGGACCGGCCCGGAAGCCCAGGAGGACGTCCTCCTGGGCTTCCGGGCGGCTCCTGGACTTCCGGGCTGCTCCTGGGCTCACACCCCGTCAGTCGTGTGTGCTCAGGCCGGAGTCTCGAAACTCAGGCCGGATTCTCGAAGATCGGGGTGATCACGGCCCGCGCGACCGTGTGGGTGAAGAGCTGGAAGCCCAGCCAGGCCGGGGAGGCCGCTGCCGGGACATCCAGCTCGGGCGTGTCCACCGCATGGACGGCGTAGATGTAGCGGTGAGGGCCGTGCCCGGCAGGGGGGACGGCGCCGAGGAAGCTGTGCCCGCCCGCGTCGTTGGCCAGCATCTTCGCGCCGAAGGGCAGGTACTTCCCGCCCGGCGCCCCGGCACCGGCCTCCAGTTCGTGCACCGACGCCGGGATGTCGTACACCGCCCAGTGCCAGAAGCCGCTCACCGTCGGCGCGTCCGGGTCGAAGCAGGTCACCGCGAAACTCTGCGTGTCGGCCGGGAAGCCCTCCCAGGACAGCTGTGGGGAACGATCCTCCCCCGGGCCTCCGAAGAGACTGCTGCACTGCGCGACATCGAGGGGCTTCCCGTCCGCGATGTCCGTGCTGTGCAGGCCGAACTCCGGCACAGAGGGCAGGACGCTGTACGGATCGAAGGAGTGGGGCATGTGCTTCTCCTCTGGTCAGGCGGTCAGGAGCTCGCGGAGTGGTCGGTGACCGACCCGCCCTGATCGATCACACCACCGACACTCGCACGACACCCGCAGGCACCGCACGCCGCAAATGGGCGACTTCTGTCCCAGATGACGTCCGTCCGTGTCGATTCACGCCCTGGAACAGCCCTACCACGGGACGCGCCGCTCCGCCCGCACGGTATTGATTCACGCTACACGTAGATGCATAATGCGCTTATGGATAAGCGGTCCGGGGAAGTTGGCGGCCAGGCCGAAAGCCTGATGATCGCCGTGGAGCAGATGGTCCGCTACGTGCGGCAGAGTGCCGTCACCGGCGGTCTGAGCGCAGCGGCATCGTCCGCGATCGGCCGTCTGGGCCGCGAGGGCCCGTATCGACTGAGCGAGCTGGCCAGGGCCGAAGGTGTCTCCCAGCCGAACATGACCCAGCTCGTCACTCGTCTGGAACGTGCGGGCCTGGTACGCCGTGTGGCTGACCGCGAGGACGGTCGGGCCGTCCTCGTGGAAGCCACCGACAGTGGTCTCGAAGTCTTCCGGCAGCGGCGCGCCGAACGGGCCCATGCACTCGATCTGCTCATCGATGAGCTGACCGAGCCGGAGCAGCACGCGGTGCGCACCGCGCTGCCCGCCCTGGCCCGCGCCATCCAGGACCGCCAGGCCCGCGACTGACCCACCCACGAACCACCCACCCACACCGCAACCTGTCCGCTTTCCCGCACCGCCTCACCACCCCCTCCCAGCCCCCTCTTCTCGACACTTTGGAGAGAACCGCGCATGAGTGCACCGCATGGAAAGGCCGCCAGTCCCTTCAAGCAGCCGAAGGCCGTCTGGGCCGTGGCGTTCGCCTGCGTGATCTCGTTCATGGGCATCGGCCTGGTCGACCCGATCCTGCCCGCCCTGGCCGAGAACCTGCACGCCTCACCCAGCCAGGTCTCCCTGCTCTTCAGCAGCTACCTGATCGTGACCGCGGTCGCCATGCTCTTCGTCGGCTGGATATCCAGCCGGATCGGCGCCAAGCGCACCCTGGTCGTGGGCCTGGTCGTCATCGTCGTCTTCGCCGCCCTCGCCGGCACAGCCGGCTCCGTCGACGGCATCGTCGGAATGCGCGCCGGCTGGGGCCTGGGCAACGCGATGTTCATCGCCACCTCCCTCGCCGTCATC
The DNA here is from genome assembly GCF_056432625.1 of Streptomyces sp. NPDC045026. NCBI lineage: Bacteria > Bacillati > Actinomycetota > Actinomycetes > Kitasatosporales > Streptomycetaceae > Streptomyces > Streptomyces sp. NPDC045026. The sequence goes on along the minus strand of NZ_JBWKIS010000010.1, from coordinate 293,759 downwards.
GTCGCCTCCGCCAGCGGCGGTTTCGGCGGCGCGATCATCCTGTACGAGACCGCGCTCGGCCTCGGGATCGCTGTCGGCCCGCTGCTGGGCGGGGAGTTGGGCGGCATCAGCTGGCGCGGCCCGTTCTTCGGGGTCGCCGTGCTGATGGCCATCGCACTGGTCGCGACCCTCGCCTTCGTACCCTCGCTGCCCAAGCCGAAGCGCCCCACCTCACCGATCGCGCCGCTCAAGGCGCTGCGCCACCGCGGTCTGCTGACGATGGGCATCATGGCCCTGCTGTACAACTGGGGCTTCTTCACGATGCTCGGCTACGCCCCGTACCCGATGAAGCTGGACGCACACGAGCTCGGTCTTGTCTTCACCGGCTGGGGCCTGCTGGTGGCCGCCTTCAGCGTCTTCTTCGCCCCGCGTCTGCAAGCCCGCTTCCGCACGGCTCCCGTCCTGTACGCGAACCTGCTCGGCCTCGGCATCGTGATGGCAATCATCGCCGCCGGCGTCGCCACCCCCACAGTCGTCATCGTGGCCGTCATCGTCAGCGGCGCCTTCATCGGCATCAACAACACCCTGACCACACAGGCCGTCATGCTCGTCTCCCCCGTCGAGCGCCCCGTGGCCTCGTCCGCCTACGGGTTCCTGCGCTTCATCGGCGGCGGTCTGGCCCCCTTCGTCGCGGGCAAGCTCGCCGATGCCACGGATCTGAGCGTGCCCTTCTACCTGGGCGCCGCCACCTTCCTCCTGGCCATACCCGTGCTGGCCAGCGGCCACGGTCTGCTGCGCAAGGCCGAGGCGCACCTGGGCGAGAGTGAGCCCGTCCCCCCGTCGCTCACCCCTGTCGGCAACACGGCCGCCGTGACGGACGCGCAGCCCGTCATCGTCGCCGTAGGAGCCCACGGCAGGGCCGCCTCCATCGTCGACGCCGCGGCGAGGCTCGCTCGCGACACCGGCAGTCCGCTGGAGGTCGTCCACGTCCAGCAGACCGCCGTGGTCGAGGAGCAGGCCGTCGACACCGAGACGGACGAGCAGGCCCGCGCCTTTGTGACCGCCCACCTCGACCGCCTCAGCGCAGACGGCATCGCCGCCACGGGCCAGATCCTGACGAGCGTGGGCGACCACGCCGCCGCGGGCCGTGCCCTCGCCCTCCACGCGGCGGACGTACACGCCCGCGCCGTGGCCATCGGGCACTCACCGCGCGGCCCTCTCGCCCAGTTCGCCGACGGCAGTCTCACCACCGCTCTCACCCACTCCGCCACGTGCACGGTCGTCCTCGTCGACCCCGACAGCACACCGCGGCACCTGACCAAGGAGAGCCTCGCGCAGATGCGCAACAGCGTGGCCTGAGCGGTTGCCCCGCGGGCTGCGGCGCACAGCGTATGCGCCGCAGCCCGCCTCCGGCCGACACCAATTTCGGACCTGGTGTATCGAGCGGCGAGTGATATCGGCAGACTTCATGCATTGCACTCCACCATCACGAGGGATTCACATGATCACGCTCACCAAGGAAGACGGACCGGCAGATCTCGACGGTGTGACCCACCTGTCGATAGGCGTGTCCTGGGACCCCACCGCCGGAGCCAGCGGCGGACTGATGGGCAAGCTCCGCCGCAACGCCGGCACGGACCTCGACCTCATCGCCATCGCGCTGCAAGGCGCAGACCCGGTACGGCTCGCAGGCCTCGACTCCCTGGACCCGCTGGGCAACGGCTCCTTGGTGCACAGCGGCGACAACCAGACGGGGCGCGGCGACGGGGACGACGAGACCGTGACCGTCGAGTTCGGCCGCATCCCGACGAACATCACCTCGATCGTGTTCGTGGCCGCGGCGTACAAGAGGTCCAGCTCTTTCCAGAAGGCGCGGAACATCAGCTTCAAGGTGTACGACGCGACCGGCGGCACCTCCGCGCAGGTCGCCGACATCTGGCCGAGCCTGCTCACCAACGACAACGGCTGCCGTGTGGCCAAGGCCGTCCGGGTCGACGGCAGTTGGAAGCTCGAGGTGCTGAACGAGACGGGGAAGATCAAGCAGGGGGACGAGGGGGCGCTGATGCGTTTCGCGGTGGGCAACCGGTAGAGCGGGGATCAGAAACGGGGCTCCCGGCGCGCCGACGTCGGAGGGTCGCCGCCTGCCGTCAGGTGCGTGGTGAACCACGACCTCGCGAGGTCGGCGACCCGGTCGAGCGCTCCGGGTTCCTCGAAGAGATGCGTGGCTCCCGGGACTGTCTCCAGCCGGTTCTCGCAACGGAGTTGAGCCTGGGCGGCACGGTTGAGGTCGAGGACCCTCGTGTCTGCCCCGCCGACGATGAGGAGGGTCGGTGCCCGTACGTCGTCGAGGCGGGGCCCGGCGAGGTCGGGCCGTCCGCCGCGGGACACCACGGCGCCGATGTCCGGGTCGTCGGCAGCGGCCCGTAGCGCCGCCGCGGCCCCGGTGCTGGCACCGAAGTATCCGATCGGTGCCGGCTCACGTTCGCGCAGCCAGCGGGTGGCTCCGGCCAGCCTGCCGGCGAGCGCACCGATGTCGAAGACGTTGTCCCGGTCGGCTTCCTCGGAGGGCGTGAGCAGGTCGAACAGCAGCGTGCCGAGGCCCGCTTCCTGCAACACCTCCGCCACCGCACGATTGCGCGGGCTGTGCCGGCTGCTGCCGGAGCCGTGGGCGAACATCACCAGCCCCGCTGCCCCTTCCGGGCGTGCGAGGTCTCCTGCCAGCCGGACTCCGGCAGCCTCCACCTCGACCTCGGTCGGGACCGGCGCCGGCCGGACGCGTGCGGGATCCGCCCCTGCACGGGCCAGACACGCGGCCACTTCCTCGTCCGTGGTCTGCGAGAAGTCGCCGTACCACTCACCGACAGAACCGAACAGGGGCGGAACGGAGAGGCACACCACGTCGTCCGCCACCGCCCTCAGCCGGCGCACCGCGTCGGGCGGCGCGACCGGCACGGCAAGAACCACGCGCGCCGCGCCCTGCGCCCGTACGACCTGGCACGCGGCCGCCGCCGTGGCGCCGGTGGCGATCCCGTCGTCCACCACGATCACCGTACGGGCCTCGCCGGTCACCGTTCGCGCCTCGTCGGCCGCTGGAGGCCGCCCGCCGCGGTACCGCCGTGCCCGCCGCTCCAGTTCTTGTCGCTCCGTGCGCTCGACGGCCGCGATGTGTTCCGGTTCGATTCCGCAGTGGCGGACGACGTCGTCGTTGAGGACCCGCACGCCGCCCTCGCCGATCGCGCCGAACGCGAGTTCCGGCTGGTAGGGGACGCCGAGCTTGCGGACCACGATCACGTCGAGCGGGGCGCCCAGCGCACGCGCCACTTCGAAGGCCACCGGAACGCCGCCACGGGGCAGCCCGAGGACGACCGGCTCCTCGTCACGCAGGTGTTGCACCGCTGCGGCCAGCCGCCGCCCGGCATCGGTACGATCCGTGAACCGCACGGCGCTCGCCCCTCTCGGAGCCCTCGCAGGTGACGTCAGGTATTTCCTGCTCTTACCTCCGGGCTAACCCCGTTCGCGGCGCCGCGCAACTCGGAACGCGTGCACCGCGCGACCCGAGCGGCCGTCCGGCGCGACAATGGTGGTGCGGATGATGCGCTCCTTCGCGGAGAGGCGGCACCCTGGTATGCCGTACATATCGGTTACTGCGCTGAGCCACCCCGGACTCAGGCGCGAGCACAACGAGGACAGCCTGGTCGTCGGCCCGTGGACGCTGTGCGGAACGGTGACGGAGAATCCGCAGACGATGGCGTTCCCGCTCGGCCGTCCACTCGTGATCGCTGTCGCCGACGGCATCGGCGGGCAGCCGGCCGGCGAGGTGGCGAGCAGCCTCGTCGTCCGCCGGCTCGCCATGTTCGGGCCGGCTCTGGACGGCGAGGAAGCGGTGCGTGACGCGCTGGGGATGTGCAACCACGCCGTGTACGCGGCCGCCGACCGCGCCCCCGAGTTGTCCACGATGGGGACGACCGTCGCGGGTGTCGTCATCCTCGAACGGGAACTGATCGTGTTCAACGTCGGCGACAGCAGGGTGATCGAAGTGGGCCCGTCCGGTGGCGGCAGCGACTCGAGTGGCGACGGTGGCCCCACCGGTGCCCGGACCGCCACGGACGACACGCTCCACCAGGTGAGTGTGGACGACAGCCCGCCGGTCCCCGAGGGCCGGCGCACCACGTCGATCGTCACGCAGGCGCTCGGTGGCGCACCCGCGTTCAGCGCGATCACGCCGCACATCAGCTCGTCACCGCTCACCCCTGATACACGCATGCTGGTGTGCAGCGACGGCTTGACCGACCCCGTCCTCGAGAATGAAATCGACGACATCCTTCGGGCCCACGACGGCGGCCGGGCCGTCTTCGAGCTGTGGAAAGCCGCGATGGCCGCAGGCGGTCCCGACAACGTCACGATCGCGCTGGTCTCCGTCGCCGGCTGACCCGCCTACGTCCGATCCGGGCGGCAGAGAGGGTGGCGGGGGCGGAGGCGGCTCGATCGACGGCAGCAGCGGACCGCCCTGGCACGGCCGGACGATGGTCAGCTCGGCGCGGCGGGCCGATGCGTGCCCGACCGGTCCAACACCCCTGTCGGTCCTCAGACGTTGAGGGTCTTGCGGAGTGCGGCGAGGCCGTCCGCGTAGATGCCGTGGAAGAGCTCCTCGACGTCGGCCTCGCTGACGCCGACCGGCGTGAACGAGCCCGTCCATTCCACTCGCGACGTTCCGGGTGCGCCGGGTACCTCGTGCACCGTCAGGGTGGAGAGGTAATCGGTGACAGGGAACGGTGCCTGCTCGATGGCGTAGGAATAGGTCCGGTTGTCGTGGTCGAACGCCTTGAGGCGTTCGACGATGACGCCGCCGTCCTGATTGGTCAGGTGGCGTACGCGGCCGCCCTCGCTCAGCTCGCTCTTGGGGATGTACGGGAGCCAGTCGGGCAGGGAGTCGAAGCCGCCGATGAGCTGCCAGACGTCGTCTGCGGATCGGGGGAGGTCGATGGTGGCGGTGGCGGTGGTGGCCATGTGCTGCTCCTTGCTCGCGCCGTGAGGGTGGTTGTCAGATAGTGGGGGTGGGGGCGTCGGCGGCGATGAGCTGCTGGTCGCGCAGGGCGGTCCAGAAGGCGGCCGGGACGTTTTCGTCGAGGGCGGCGATGTCTTCGGCGATACGGCTGGGCCGGGTGGCGCCGGGGACGACGGCGGCCGATGCCGGGTGCGCCAGGGCGAACTGCAGGGCGGCGGCCTTGATGCTGACGCCGTGCGCGGCGGCGAGTTCCTTGATCCGCTCCACCTTGGCAATGATGTCGGCCGGGGCCTTCTGGTACTCGAAGTGCTGGCCGCCGGCGAGGATGCCGGAGCTGTAGGGGCCGCCGACGACCATGTCGACGTTCTGCTCGGTGGCGGCGGGCAGCAGGCGCTGCAGGGACCGGTTGTGGTCGAGCAGGGTGTAGCGGCCGGCCAGGAGGAACGCGTCGGGCTTGGGCTCGTCCAGGTCGAGGGTCAGCTCGATCGGCTCCACGCGGTTGACGCCCAGGCCCCAGGCCTTGATGACGCCCTCGTCACGGAGGTTCTGAAGGACGCGGAAGGCGCCGGTGCGCGCCGTCTCGTAGACGGCCAGCCAGTCGTCGCCGTGGAAGTCCTGGGCGACGTCGTGCACCCAGACGATGTCGAGGCGGTCCGTCCTCAGACGCTTGAGGCTGTCCTCGATGGAGCGCAGGGTGGCGTCCGCGGTGTAGAGGTCGACCATCTTGTTCGCGCGGCCGTGCTCGAACAGGCCGCCCTTCTCGCCCAGGTCGCGGTCGGCGGGGTCCTCCAGCTCGTCCAGGATGACGCGGCCGACCTTCGTGCTGAGCACGTACTCGTCACGCGGCCGGCCGGCCAGCACTTCTCCCAGGCGCAGCTCGGACAGGCCCGCACCGTAGAAGGGCGCGGTGTCGAAGTAGCGAATGCCCTGGTCCCAGGCGGCTTCGACGGTGGCGGCGGCCTCCTCGTCAGGGATGCTGCGGAACATGTTGCCGAGCGGGGCGGTACCGAAGCCGAGGGGGCCCGGCAGGAGGGACTTGATACCCATGAGAGGAACCTTTCTGTCTGGTGCGTAATGCGAAGTTCAGGCCAGTTTCGCCTGCTCCGCGGCTCTTGCTCTGTCGAGGTTAGGATCGAGGAGTCAGACTGTCCAAGACTTGCTTGGACACACTTGAGTCCCTTGAGGTCTTACATGCTTGACCTGCGACAACTTCGCTATTTCGTGGCCGTGGCCGAGGAGGAACACGTCGGCCGTGCCGCCGATCGCCTGCACATCTCCCAGTCACCGCTGAGCCGGCAGATCGCCCAGCTGGAGAAGAACCTGGGCCTGACCCTGTTCGAGCGCAGCCAGCAGCGCCTGCGCCTCACCTCCGACGGCCGCGTCTTCCTCACCGAGGCCACGGCCCTGCTGCGCCATGCGGACCGGCTCGAAAACCTCGGGCGGCGCCTGGGCCGCGGCGAGGAAGGCGGCCTGTGCGTGGGATACGTCGGCGATGCCATGCACACCGGGATCCTGCCCCAGGCGCTGCGCGCCCTGCACGACGAGCGCCCCGGCATCCACATCGCCCTCTACGACCTGACCGCGGCCCAGCAGTTCGAGGGCCTGCGCCAACGCAGCCTGGACATCGCCCTCGTGCCGGAGGCGCCCGCCGAGTCGGACCCCGACCTGCGCAGCGCCCTCCTCCTCGAAGACCCCCTGCTCCTGGCGGTGCCGAGCAGCCACGCACTTGCGGAGCAGGCGGAGATTGCGCCCGAGGACCTCGACGATCAGCCCTGGATCGCCATCGAGGACAGCCAACAGCCCGCCTGGCGCGACGACTTCGTCGCCTCCTGCGCGGCGGCCGGGTTCACCCCCGACATCCGGCTCGAAGCTCCCGAACCCCTCACCGCACTCGGCCTGGCCGCATCCGGCCTCGGCATGGCGCTCGTCCAGGCGAGCATGCTGCGAGGCGACACCCCAGGGGTCACCGTCCGTGAACTCCCCTGGTTCCAAAGGTCCGTACGCCTCTGGGCCGCCTGGCACCAGATCGATCTGCGCCCGGTCGTCGCGTCCTTCCGCGCGACCGTGCTGAACGCCAAGGACTCCGGGGCTGACCCCGTCAGGTGAGGCTCGCGGCCTGCTCCCCCGCGCTCCGGGGCGCCTTCTCGCGGCGCGGGAGCAGTAGCGGGGTGGCGAGGAGGACGACTCCGGCGATCGCGATGGCGGTGCGAGGACTGGTGACGGCGGCGATCACACCCCACATGGCGGTCAGGGCCGCGATCGAGAGGCTGCTGCTGACCGACCACGCGGACAGCGTGCGGGCGACCCGGTCGGGGTCGGCGTGTTCGAGACGGTAGGTGGAAAGCACCGGGTTGAACAGGCCGCAGCAGGTCACCAGGCCGAGCTGGACGGCGATGACGAGCACGATTCCGGGAACACCGGGCTGGACGAACGCCAATCCCAGAGGCCAGCACGCACGCAGCGCCCCAACGGTGAGCATCACCTTGCGCTGCCCGAACCGCGCCACGAGCGGGTGCGCCATGCGTGAGCCGATGAGTCCGCCGATGCACGGGGCCGCGAACGCGAGCCCGTACTGCCAGGGTGCGAAGCCGAGCCGGCTCAGCATGAGTACGGCGATCAGCGGCTCGGACGCCATGATGAGGCCGTTGACGACGATCGAGTTGAAGAACAGCGGGCGCAGTGTGCGGTGGCCGAGGATGTAGCGCCAGCCTTCGAGCAGATCACCCGCCCGCAGCCGCGTTGCCGCGGCCCGCGCGGGGCGCGGTTCCGTCCCGCCGATGGCGCGGATGCCCAGCGCCGAGAGCAGGTAGCTGAGGGCGTCGGCGACCACGGTCGTCACCGGTCCGAGCATCCCGATCGCGGCTCCGCCGAGCGGTGGCCCGACCACGATCGAGGTCCATGTGGTGGACTCGAACCGGCCGTTCGCGACGAGCAGGTCCTCCGGCGCCACGAGCGCCTTCAGATACGCGCCGCTGGCCGCCTTGAAGGCGATGTCGGCCGCGGCGACGGCGACGGCGACGACGAGGAGCTGGGCGAAGCTGAGCCGGCCGAGGGCGAACGCGGCGGGGATGCTCATCAGGGCCGCGAACCGGATCAGGTCCATCGCGATCATGACGGGCCTCTTGCGGCGGAACTCCATCCACGGCCCGAGCGGCACGGCGACCACGGCCCCCACGGCCCGCCCCGCGGCGGCCAGCGCCGCCACCTGCGTCGGCCCGGAGTGCAGCACGAGGATCGCGATCAAGGGAAACGCGCCGAACCCGAATCCTGTGCCGTACGAGCTGACCGCGAACGCCGCCCACAACCACCCGAACCGCCGACCCAGCGCCCTCCTGCCCTTCACGCCCACCGCACCTCTCGCCGCCCCGAACAACCACACGCTGACCACCGACATCAAAGCGAGGAGCAGACGACGAGATCAAACAACCGACCTGCCATGAGAACACAACCGATCGTTGTGCCGAAACCCTGACCGGCGTGGACGTCCCTCATCCGAGCCTCAGGCCTGACCTCTTGCGTTGTCGCGCGATGACGAGCCGCTGCGCGGGAGAACGTGGTCCGATGGCCGCATGGAGATCAGGACCATGCGCGCGTTCGTGACGGTCGTCGAAGAGGGCGGGCTCTCCGCCGCTGCACGCAGACTGCACATCAGCCAGCCCGCGCTGTCCCAGACGATGAACGCGCTGGAACGCGAACTCGGCGTCCAGCTGTTGGTCCGCAGCACCACCGGCGTCGAGGCCACGGACGCCGGGATGACCTTGCTCGGCGAGGCCCGCGGCGTTCTGGCCCGCCACGACCAGGCTCTGGCCGCCATGGCTGTTCGCACCGCAGCCGGTGCCGCGACCCTGCGGCTCGGCATCCCCCTGGAGCTGCCGTCCGACCTGCTGTCCAAAGCACTGGCCGACCTCGCCGAGGCCTGCCCGGCCACCCCGAGTCCAGGCCCGGCATCTGTCGACCTCGGCCCAGCTCGCGGAGCTGAAAAGCCATGATCTTGATCTCGGGCTCCTGCGCGAGCGCCCGATCGGCCAGGATCTCGACGCGATGCTCGTCGTCGAGGAACGCCTGGGGGTACTGCTCGCGGCCGAACGGGCTGCCGGCCTCGTCGGCCCTCAGGGAATTCGTCTTGACGCTCTGGCCGGTCTGGAATGGATCGGCTTCCCGCGCTCGGGAAGCCCCGCGTGGTACGACGAACTCACCGCCACCCTGCGCAGTCACGGGATTGCCGTGGGCCCGACGCCGCCGGACGGCCAGACCTTGATCGCAGAGGTCAAACTCGCCGCCGTCAGCGCCGGCCGCGCCTTCACGCTGGCGCCCCCCGACTGGTCCCAGTCACTGCCGGACACGGTCACGTGGCTCCCCTTGGTGGGCCACCCGCTGGTGCGGCGCACCTGGGCGGTGTGGGACGCCGACTCTCACCGCCGCGACCTGGGACACCTCCTCGCGGCGCTCGACTTCCGCGGACCGAACTGATTCGGGAACCCGGACGCCACTACTGGCCTGGCCGCTTCCCCCACTGCAAGCAACGGAGGAAGCGACCTGGCCTGTCGTGAGGAGGGCTCAGCGCTTGAGCGTGAAGGTGAAGTCGCCGGAGAGCTTGCCGCTCAGCCGGACTGCCGAAACGAGCTTCCCCTCCTCGACCAGTCTCTCGACCCCGGTCCGCGACAGACCGCAGCCTTCAGCCGGACCGGCCGGACAGGGATCCGCGCCGCAAAGCGGACCAGGACGTCGATCACCTCGCGGTCCAGGTGATCCGATCCGCCGGTGTCGAGGCGCCAGGCGTTGTCCCAGTCGAGGGCGATTCGATTACGGCGCCGCAGGACCGGATCCTGCAGCAACTCGGCTGCCAGGCCAGGGTCGTTGTCATGCATCCGGTCCAGCACTTCGGGCCGTACGGAGCGCACGTTCATCCGCTCCAGGACCGTGAGCTTTGTGGTTTCCCCGCAAGCGGTACAGAGCGCGAGGAGCCAGGCGTCGATGAGCTTGTGATTGGCGTTGACGCGGAATTTACCGTTTGCCCGGAAGCGTTCGGACGCGCACGCGTGGCAACGGCGGAGAACGAGCGGCAGGCAGGTGGGCATGACCACCCAGCTATTGAGCACAGAAGTACACCGGTTTCAGTGAGAAGTCCGCAGCAAAAAGGAGCGCGGCGCATATGCGCGACGCGCGACAAATCAGCGCTTGGGAGGTCTCACAGGGTGTACAACGGCACGTCCTAGCTTGGGCGAATCAGTTCGGCAGCACGGTAGTGGCCCGCAGTGGCGCTGTTCCACTGGTTTTCGGAGCCTGTCCGGCGCATCCTGGTCCGCCGGACAGGCCCTGGCGTACTAGACGGCCGTACGGCCGCCGTCCACAGGCACGACGGCACCGTGCGTGAAGCCGGCACTGTCGGTGGCGAGGAAGACGATGGCGGAGGCGATCTCCTCGGCCGTGCCGGGGCGGCCCGCGGGACCGGCCGCGGCCAGAGCGTTGAGGTCGTCCTCCGCACCCGGAGTGCCCGAGGTGCCCTCGGTGCGGGTCGGGCCGGGGCTGACCGCGTTGACCCGCACGCCGCGCGGCCCGTACTCGGCGGCCCAGGCCTTCGTGAGCAGGGTCAGCGCGGCCTTGCTGGAGCCGTACAAACTCATGCCGGAGGCGCCGAGTTCGGCGGCCATGGTGGTGACGTTGATGATCGCGCCACGGCCTCGTGCGGCCATGTCCGGCGCGAGTTCGGCCACCAGAAAGTAGGGGGCCTTGACGTTGAGGGAGTAGACCGCCTCGAACTCCTCCTCACTGGTCTGCTCCGTGGGCCCGAAGGGGAAGATGCCGGCGTTGTTCACCAGTATGTCCACCTGGCCGGCCTCCTGCTTGGCGCGGTGGGCGAGGGCACGTGCGGAGGCCGCGTCCTTCAGTTCGCCGGCCAGGAACTGCGCCTGGCCACCAGCCGCGCGGATCTCTTGCACGACCCGCTCGCCCCGAGTCTCGTCACGCCCCGAGACCAGGACGTTCGCGCCGATACGGGCCAGCTCGATCGCCGTGGCACGGCCGATGCCGCTGGTCGCACCGGTCACCAGTGCCGTGGTGCCGGACAGTTCTGAAGTCATGATGGCTCACCGTTCCGCTGTGTCGATATCCGATCGGCCGACTCATCAGCCCGAAGGCCCGCCAGCCACAGATGTAAGCCAGGCCGACCGGTCGACGCTTCCTGATCGGCGCATGGCTTCGCCTATGGCCGCCATAAGTAGCGCATGCATCCCCGCTGACCGCGCATTTCCTGCCGCATTCGTGCGCCCGTCCATTGGGCGAGGAGTGATGATGTGGCCATGGCGTTCTCGACGGCGTTCACAGAGATGTTCGGCGTGCGGTACCCGATCGCACTTGCGCCGATGGGTGGGTCGGCCGGCGGCGCACTGGCCGCGGCTGTCTCGCGCGGCGGTGGATTCGGGATCCTGGGCGGCGCGTTCGGGGATCCGGAATGGCTGGCGCGCGAGGTGCCGATCGTCGCGGGCACCGAGAGCCCGTGGGGTATCGGATTCCTGACCTGGGGCATCGACGTCGGCGTGGTGGAGCGTGCGCTGGCGTACGGGCCGAGGGCTGTGATGCTGTCGTTCGGCGATCCGAGCCCTTACGCGGAGCGTGTCCGCCAGGCAGGGGCGCTGTTGATCCTTCAGGTCACGGACCTGGAGGAGGCCGAGCAGGCCGCGAACCTGGGCGCCGATGTGATCGTGGCTCAGGGAACGGAGAGCGGTGGGCACGGAGCCTTGCGCGGGCGCTCCACGCTGCCGTTCGTGCCCGCGGTCGTGGATCTCGTGGATCCGGTGCCGGTACTGGCGGCCGGCGGGATCGCCGATGGCCGTGGCCTGGCGGCCGCACTGGTGTTGGGCGCGGCTGGGGCCCTCATCGGAACCCGTTTCCAGGCGACCACAGAGTCCCTGGTCGACCCCTCGATCGCCAAGGCGATCGTCGAAGGGCGCGGGCAGGACACAGAGCGCAGCACGCTACTGGACATTGCCCGCGGCTCCCGATGGCCCGCGAAGTACCTCGCCCGAACTCTCGGCCATCCCTATCTCGACCGCTGGCGCGGCCGGGAGGCCGAACTCGCCGCCGACCCCCAAGCGCGTCAGGACTACCAGGACGACGTGGCCCGCGGCACCATCCCCCCGCTGCCGGTCTGGGCCGGCGAAGCTGTCGACCTCATCACCGACCTCCCCTCGGCAGCTGACCTCGTCGCCACCGTGGCCACACAGGCCGAGGAGGCGCTGGCCCGCGCGTGCCCCCGCTGACACACCAACTGCCCACGCGGCTACGGCTCATGGGCCGAGCGCCCAGGGAGTGACCGGCCGGCATGATCCAGACGAGGGGCCCTGGTTCCACGTACCTTGAGCCACTCCTCCAGCAGGGGGATGACGACTCGGATGTCCTCGCCCTCCACAGAGACGTCGGCTGTCTCACGTGCCTGCTGGTCGGCATTGAACGCGATGCTCAGTCCTGCCTCCCTGAAGAGCGGCAGGTCTGAACGGCTGTCGCCGATGGCAGCGCAGTCTTGAGGGGAAAGGCCGAGCGACCCGGCGTAGCGGACGGCAAAGTCACGCTTGCCGTACTCGTCGAGCTCTGCCAGGACGCGGCCTGTGAATCGTCCTTCCGCCGTCTCCAACTCGGGTCCGCAGTATGCGTCGAACCCGAACCGGTGGCAGAGGTGTTTGCCGATGGACTGCCAGGCGAGGGTGGCCAGAACGGGGATGAGCCCCTGCCCTCGGCACCACACGACGGTCTCCTCGATGCCATCGACGAGTGGAACGCCGGCCAGCCAGTCATCGATCTCCCGCTCCGTATGGCCGGACCAGGATTTCGCGTCGACAGCGGCAACCTGAGGGTTGGTCAGCCTTCCGGCCGCATAGTCGGCCTCAGCTTCGGCCATGGCCGCCTCGGTCCCCAAGTAGCGGGCGACATGGACGGCCGAGCCCGGAGCCGGCACGAGCGTGCCGTCTATGTCGATGAAGACGATGCCTGACACATCCGTAGGTCTCGAGATCGTCAGCACAAGACTGTCCCTACCCCTTCCGCCCGACCCCACCGAACATCGCCACTTCGTCAGGCACCGCGGCGACGGCACCACCCTCCGGCCGCCAGCGTGAGCAGGAGACCACGCCCGGGGCAAGCAGTTCCAGGCCGTCGAAGAACCGGGCGACCTGCTCCGGGGTGCGCTGGTTCAGCTTCGGTGTGCCGTGTTCGTTCCAGAACGCCACGGCCGCGTCCACGTCCGGCATGGCCGGGCTGGTGATGGTGTGGGACAGGACGAGATGGCTGCCGGAGGGCAGCGCGTCGAGCAGGCTTCGGACGATGCCGTACGGGTCCTCGTCGTCGCCTACGAAGATGACCACACCCAGCAGCATGAGTGCCACGGGCCGGGTGAGGTCGAGGGTCTTGGCGGCGGACTCCAGGATCTGCTCGACGTTGCGCAGGTCGGCGTCGAGGTAGTCGGTTCTGCCCTCAGGTGTGCTGGTGAGGAGGGCTTGGGCGTGGCTCAGGACGAGAGGGTCGTTGTCGACGTAGACGATCTTCGCGTCCGGGGCTATGCGCTGGGCGACCTCATGGGTGTTGTCGACCGTGGGCAGGCCGGTACCGATGTCCAGGAACTGGCGTATCCCCATCTCGTCGACCAGATGGCGCACCGCGCGCCCCAGAAACGCCCGGTCGGCCAGGGCGTAGTCCACGATGCCCGGGTGGAGTTGCCGGATCTGGTCACCCGCTGCCTCGTCGACGGAGTAGTTGTCCTTGCCGCCCAGCCAGTAATTCCAGATCCGTGCGGTGTGCGGCCTGCTGGTGTCGATCCTGCTGCCGGAGCCGCCGGGGCGTGCGTCGCTTGTCACGGTCCCTCTCCTGTCGTCCGCCGATCACGATCTCGGCCCTCACCCTAGATGCTGCCGTCGAGGGCGGAGACGATCGGACGGAATCAACTCCCGGTCAGAGACCGGCGGTTGAGGCGACCGGGGTGGCCTGCCAGGCGAAGTCGTCCGGGTCGGTGAAGGTCCCGGCGTCGCCGCCGAGTACGAGTCGGTGCGATCCGGTGCCGTCGACGGGGACGCCGACATCCTTGGCAAGCGCGCGGCGCCCGTAGAGCGCCAGCTTGACCGGGCTCGACGGTGTGGCGAACTCGACGTACTTGCGGCCGAAGCTCTTCGCCACGGTGAGTCCGCGGTCGACGTAGAACTGCCTGCTCGCGGCCACGTCCGCCACGCCCAGCAGGAGGACGATGCTGTCGAACTGCCGGGTCGCCGGGCCTTTGTCCTTCCGCGCGGACGTGGCGACCTTCCAGATCGTCCCGTCCGGTGCCTGTACGACGCCGCCGTAGCCCCACAGGGACTTCGTGACGGGCTTGAGGGGCGTGGCTCCGGCGTCGAGGGCGGCGTCGATGAGCGCCTTGACGTCGGCCGGCTGGGACACCGTGAGCGACAGCGAGAAACCGCGGAAGCCGGTCGTCGGCGCATCGGAGGCGCACAGTCCGACCTGAGTGCCCAGGCCGAACGCGGCGGTGTAGAAGCGGTGAGCGGCCGTGGGGTCGGCCACCTCGAGGGTGATGGTTTCGATGGAGGTCATGGCCATCACGCTAGTTGCGGCTCGGTCAGGGATGCTTCTCCATTCCTGACCGGTCCCGACGGCGTCCTTGTCGCGGCGGCCGCCGTCCCGCGCCGGTACGCGTCGGGCGTCAGGCCGGCCAGCTCGGTGAAGCGGGCGCGGAAGACTCCCTGCGACGCGAAGCCGACCAGGAAGCCGACCTCGGTGACCGCGAGGTCGCCACGGCGCAGCAACATCTTCGCCCGCTCGACACGTCGCGCCGTCAGAAACGCGTACGGCGACCGGCCGTACGCGAGCCGGAACTGCCGTCCGAGATGCCCAGCCGGCCAGTTCACTTCGCGGGCGAGCGCCTCCACGTCCAGCGGCTGCGCGTACTCCCGGTCGATCCGGTCACGGACACGGCGCAGGCGCACCAGGTCCTTCAGTCGCTGCTCCTGGGCGAGTGCGCGCGCCCAGCCGGGATGACACATACGGCACCTGCCTTCGTGGGTATGGGCGAGCGCCAGGGTCCACAGGGGCCGCCTGGCGCGGCAGGGCTCAGCGAAGCTCCTGGATGCGGACCATGTTGCCCGCGGGGTCACGGAAGGCGCAGTCGCGGACGCCGTACGGCTGCTCGGTGGGCTCCTGGACGACATCCACGTCGGCCGCCTGCACCTTCTCGAAGGTGCCGTCCAGGTCCCGGGTGGCCAGCAGGATCCAGCCGTAGGTGCCCTTCGCCATCATCTCGGCGATGGTGCGGCGCTCGTCCTCGCTGATGCTGGGGTCCGCCGCCGGCGGTGCGAGGAGGATGGAGGTGCCGGGCTGGCCGACGGGGCCGACCGTGATCCAGCGCATCTTGCCCTGCCCCACGTCGCTGCGGACCTCGAAACCGAGGACGTCGCGGTAGAAGGCCAGGGAAGCGTCCGGGTCGTCGTGCGGGAGCGAGGTCGTGTGAATGGTGATGTCCATAGCCCCACGTTAGTAGCGGCCCGGCGAACTGCGCTTCTCCAATCCTGACCCGTCGAGCCGCCCGCCCACCCCAGTGGGGTGAAGGCGTCACCCACGGCTCGGCGCGGCTATTGTTCCAGGCTCTTCACGTTGTCCCCGAAGGTCCACCCCTTCGCCCCGTCCCAGTTGATCGACCAGGTCATCAGCCCCTTGAGGCCGTCGCCGTACGTGTTCCAAGCCTGCGAAACCAGGCTCGGCGCCATGTAGCCTCCGCCCGCGCCGGGCTGGGCGGGCAGGCCGGGGACCTGCTTGTCGTAGGGGACCTTGATGGTGGTGCCCTGGACGACGAGGCCCTTGTTCAGGCAGTCGGTCTGGGCGGTGAAGCCCTGGACGGTGCCGGCCTCGTACGAGTCGCCGGAGCAGCCGTACATGCTGCCGTTGTAATACTGCATGTTGAGCCACCACAGGCGGCCGTTGTCGGCGTACTTCTTGATGACCGGGAGGTACGCGCCCCAGATCGATCCGTACGTGACGCTGCCGCCGGTGACGTATGCGGTCTCGGGTGCCATGGTCAGGCCGAATCCGGCGGGCATCTGCGCGAGGATGCCGTCGATGATGCGGATCAAGTTGGCCTGGGAGGTGGAGAGTTGGCTGATGTTGCCGCTGCCGGTGAGGCCCGTCTCGATGTCGATGTCGATGCCGTCGAAGTTGTACTCCTTCAGGATCGGGACGATCGTCTCGACGAAGTGGTCGGCGACGGCGGTCGAGTTGAGGTCGATGCCCGCCGCAGCGCCGCCGATGGACATCAGGACGGTCTGGCCCGAGGCCTTGGCCTGACACATCTCGGCGGGGGTCGCGACCTTTACGTTCGTATCCATGCCGTCCTCCCACAGCGCGGTGCCGTCGGAGCGGATCACCGGGAAGGCCGCGTTGATGACGTTGTAGCCGTGCTGCGCCAACTCGGGGTTGGTGATGGGGGTCCAGCCGAACGGCGGGTGCACGCCATTGGACGCACCGTCCCAGTTCTCCCAGTAGCCCTGGAGAACCTTGCCGGCCGGTTTCTGCTTGGTCGCACAGGTGTCGGCGGCGGGGGCGGCGGGCGCCGCGACCAGGACGGTGGAGAGGGAGGCGGCCACCGCGAGGGCTGCGCCGAGGAGACGGGACGTACGACTGCGACGGGACATGGGGGGCCTCCGCAGGATCGCCGGGCGAGTGGGGTTGGCGTGAGCACGACGCACGGTAGAGAGGTCCAGACCTTTCGTCAATGGGTATGGACCAATGGGGAGCAGCGGAGCGGGCGTCGGCGTCCTCCGGGACGCGGCGGGCCTGGCGGGTGAAGACGAGGAAGGTGACGGCAGTGAAGACGGCGGCGTTCAGAAGCATGTAGCGCCAGCTGGTCAGGCCGACCGACGTGCCGAGAATCTCCGGGCCCAGCGCCATGCCCGACGCCGTAACGTGTCGCGCGCAGCTGCCCGAGCCGGTTCGAGGCGAGCGCGATCGGCAGCACGCACGCCAGGAACGCGACCGCGCCGGGCAGGGAGGGGCCATCCGCTTCGCCACGGGTCAGGCCGAGGACCTCCGTCAGCTGCTGTAGGTCACCGGAAGTGTGAGCAGGCCGCGGGCGCGCATGGATGGCCGCCGTTGCAGGTCCTCTTGCGCCGGCTCGATCTTCTTGAACCTGTCGAGGAGGGCTGCCAGCGCGATCTCGGTCTCGGCGCGGGCCAACGGCGCGCCGAGGCAGTAGTGGATGCCGTACCCGAGTGCCACGTGCCCACCGGCGTCGCGTTCGAGGTCGAGGCGGTCCGGATCGGCGAAGCGGGCGGGGTCGCGGTTGGCGGCGGACAGCGACAGCAGGACCGTCTCGCCCGCGGGGCAGGGACGCCCCCGATGGTCATGTCCTCGGTCGAAAAGCGCCGGACGGCGAGAAGAGCAGGCCCTTCGTAGCGTGCGAACTCCTTCACGGCTTCCGGGAGTTGGGACGAGTCCTTGCGCAGTGCGGCCAGTTGTTCCGGATGACGCAACAGGGCAGGGACGGCGTTGCCGATGAGTTGCACCGTGTTCTCGTACCCGGCGAAAGGATCAGGAAGGCGAGCGAGGTCAGTTAGTCCTCGCCGAGGCGGTCGCCGCCGGTGTCGCGCACCCTGATCAGGTCGGAGAGCAGATCTTCGCCGGGTTGCTCGCGCTTGTGGGCGAGGAGTTCGACGAAGAAGTCGAGCACCGCCACCACGGCCTCCTTCGCGGCCCGGGGCGGCCGGGATCCGGGGCGACGAGCGTGTCGGTCCATGCGCGGAAGTCCGGGCGCCGGTCCTCCGGGATGCCGAGAAGCTCGCAGATGATGACGATCGGCAGAGGTCCGGCGTAGGTGGCGATGAGATCCGTACTGCCGTGTGGGCCAAGGGAGTCGAGGAGCCGGTCCGCGGATTCGCGTATGGGCGTTCGGAGTTGCTCGACGCGGTGAGCAGCGAACGCGCGGCCGGCCAGCCGACGGATGCGGGTGTGGTCGGGAGGATCCATGTTGAGCAGGTTGGCATCGAGGGCCGGCAGTGAGGAGAAGTCTCGGTAGGCCCCGTCCGAAGCGTGCTTCTTGTCCAAGGAGAACCGGGGATCGGCGAGGGCGGCGCGTACGTCGGCGTACCGTGTCACGATCCAGGCAGGGTCGCCGTTCGGCCCGGCGATGCGATGCACCGGCGAGGTGTCACGCAGGCGGGCGTATACGTCGTACGGTCTGTCGATGAGCTCGTCCAGCTCGTCCAGCTCGTCCTGGAGATCCATAACACCTCCGCCAACTCAACATGCAGGACACGGTCCCAATGAGGGAGAGCCGCACTCTGCTGCCGTCAAGACCAGCTCGGTGACGGACCGTTGAGTGCCCCGTAGGGACTGGTTGACCGGTGAGGGCGTCCAGGAGAACGCGTTCCCCGAGCGGCTTCCGCAGTTCCAGGGCGCGAGCATCGGCCCGAGGTGGTCGATGATCCGGTCGGCCGCGGACTTCGACACTCCGAGGAGTGGTGAGATCTGCCGCATCGTCAAGTTCGTGCGCCAGTAAGCCGCGACCAGCAGGGCACGGCCCTCCAAGCAGCTATGGGACAGCCAAGGTGTGCGGACTCAGCTCGCCGTTGCCGTTCGATCCCCGACGGCGACCAGGACGGCTCCCGCCGGACGACTCATCCCACGTCGGAATCGAGGTGTGCCGATCGCCGCGCGCGCAGCGTCGACCACAGACGTCCAGAACAGCAGCCACACCAGCACGACGGCCACATGGGCGATCGCAAGCGTCGCAATCCGTGGCGCGATGGGGCGGCTCGACGTGCAGGCCAGACCGGGACCAACCACGTCCCACATCGACTCGGAGATCATTTACGGGACAGTCCTTACGCCGTCCCTGCCACATCAAACTGTGCCGCGCGGAAGGCCCTCAAATCACGTCCCGGCGATGAGCTCCGTCTGCGTTGCCGCCGTGGAGACGGGGTCGTGGCGGATGTACCACTCGGTGGAGAGCAGTCGGTGGCGGTCGGCGGCTGGGAGGCTCGCGATCAGGGCCGGGACGGCTCCCCGTTCCACCTCGGTGCGGTGCGCCAGCACGGCGGCGACTTTTTGCTCGAGCCAGGGACCGACATCGACTGTCGCGGTGATCCGCTCGTCCGGAACGCTGTGCATCGCCTTGCCCGTGGCGGCCACGTGTCCGCCCCACGCCCGGATCGCCGAGTGCGGGTGTGACGCCGAGTACAGGGCGCTCGGCTGCCAGGGATCACCGGCGTCCGGGTAGAGCCGCTCGAGCCCGGCCGCCTGGACCGCGAGCATGGTCATCCGGTGGGTGTGCACATGGTCCGGGTGCCCGGTCAGCCCGCCGTAGGCGTCATGGGTGACCACGATCTGCGGGCGGAACTCCCGTAGATGCGCGACGAGTCGGCCCACCGATTCGTCGATCGGCGCGTCCAGGAATCGCACCGCGCCGGGAGCCGACTGCGGAGCGCGAGCGTCGCCGTAGCCCAGCAGCCGTGGTGTGCCGGCGCCGAGGATCCGTAGCGCCTCGGCCAACTCCGCGGCGCGTGGGGTGCCTTCGGCCCACGTCGCCGTGACCACTCCGGTGCGGGCGCCGGCAGCGGCGTGACGGGCGAGCGCTCCTCCGGCGTGCAGGCACTCGTCGTCCGGGTGGGCGAAGACCGCGAGCAGGCTCGGCACAGTCATGCGGATCACCTTCCAGTGCGGGGAGTTCGGATCCCAGGGCGTGAATGCGGCGGCTATGTCCGCGATGGTGTGGACGACCAGTCCGACCTCGGCCGCCGTGTGTTATGTATGGCGTCGTTCCGGCGTGACGGCGCCGCCTCTCCGTACCGGGCGGCGGACCGCGGTCGCCGATCAAGGCCGGTTCTAGCCGTAGCATGTCAACAATCATGGGATCGGTCTTGCTGCCTCACGCGGCCTGTGTCTCAATGGGCGACGATTTCAGCACGTCACTCCCGTAACTGCATCCGCATCTGCACCGGGATCCGCACCTGCACTTTCCCCCCACTCGCACAGTGAAGGCAGGCTCCCCATGAGGTATGGCAGAAGGCTCGGTATCGGTTCGGCCCTGGGCGTCGGCGTGGTCGCCGTGAGCGCACTCGCGCTCGCACCCGTGGCGACCGCGGTGACCCCCGACACCGCCACCATCTCGTTCGACTGCGGAATCTACGGGTCGGGCACGGCGACCCTCACGGCCACCCAGGACGGCACGGCCGCGACGATCAGCGTGTCCACCTCCGCCATCTCGGCGCCCATCGACGTCGCGGCGGGCTCGGTCAACTCGACACTCACGCTGACCAACAACGGCACCGGGACGTCCACGTTCACCGGCAATTCCAACCCGGCGATCCCCGCCGGCAGCCCCGTGTCCACCGGGCCGCTGAACGGGACCGTCGCCGCCGGGGACAGCCTGGAGGCCAAGTCCCTGAAGGTCGTGGTCATGGGCATCACCGTGACCTGTAACGCCACAACCGCCCAAGCACCTGGTCCGTTCGTCTTCTGACGCGCAGGACGGACTACGCCGGGCGGCGCCACCCGCACTCTTCCTGTGCGGACGGCGCCGCCCGGCTCCCGCGGGAGGCGAGGGACTACTTCCTGACCGGGCACATCCCCTCGGACAGCGTGTTGTACGTGGGGGCGCTCTGCGTCGTCGCCGCGCTGCCGCCGAGCTGGATGAGGATCTCGTCGGACAGCAGGTCCTCCTTGCCCTTCAGCGCGTCGGCGACCTTCGTGTCCTTCGGGAACACCATCTCCGCGGCGATGTTGTCCTGCACGATCCGGGCGAGATTGTCGAGCGCGGTGAAGATCGAGTCCTTCGGCGTCTCGAGGCCGGGCAGATCGATCAGGTGGGTGGCGACCTTCGCCGCGTTCATGCAGTCCTTGATGATGATGGTGTTCTGGTTGAGCACGCTGGTGGTCCACTGGGACAGCACGACGCAGTACAGGTCCGCCCATGCCGCCTCGCCGACCTTCGCGCGCCAGGTCTTCATGGTCTCCTGCACGCCCTTGATCTGGGCCTGCGCGGCGTGCTCCATGTTGACGCGGATGTCGGGGTAGACGCTGCCGGAGAAGTCCTCGAACGACTTCATGTCGAACACCTTCGCCGTGACGGAGGCGTTGATGAACTTCAGCGCGGCGTCGAGGATGTTGCCGCACGACGTGGTCAGCGTGGCCGGCAGACCGGCGGCGGGAAGGTTCTTGCGGGCCGTGGTGAGGGTGGCGGCGTAGGCCTGCAGGGGTTCGATCCACGCGGTGGACTTGTCGTCGTTGAATGCCACCAGCAGGAGGTCGTGCGGGTCGATGCGATCGGCGTTCGGCAGGTTCGGGATCTTGTCCGCGAGGTACGAGGCGATCACGGAGAAGCAGCCGAGCGGAACGTGAGCGATGGACTTCGCCAGCTCGAACGTCTCCGCCACGGGGTTGACGGACTCCTGGCCGTTCGCGGTCACGAGGGTGAACCTGCCGCCCTTCGCGTCGTTCTGCACCACGATCACCGGCGAAAGGTGCTTGACCAACTCCGCCTTGAGAGTGGCGTAGTTGGAGCGCATGCCGGCGTTGACTGCGAAGATCGAGTCCTTTGCCTGCTGCTGGGTCACCGTCGACGCGGCGCCCGTGCTCGTCGTGTCGGTCAGTGGGGTGTCCGCGGCACTCGGGGAAGCCGAGTAGCCCAGCAGCGCCGCGGTGCTGATACCGGAAGCGCTGCCTATGAATCCTCTGCGCGTAGCCATCTTCGTTTTCTCCGTAGCGGTTCTGAGCGCGAATGTTGAGTGAGTTGGGGAACCATCTGCATGGGGGGCATCTGGGGCATGGGGGGAAATCCAGTGGTCGAGTGAGTCATTTGTGGGGGGCCTTACTTGTGGGGGTTCTTTTGGGGGGGGGATCACAGGGGGCGGAGGGGAAAAGAATGCGCATTCCTTCCCCCTCCGAACTCCGAGCGAGGCGAGTACCGGGCGAGTACCGGGCGAGTACCGGGCAAGTACCGGCTACTTGAGAGAGCTCTGCTTGGGGACCACGACTCCGTAGAGGTCCTGAACCGTGGCCAGCGCGGCCTCGTGAACCTGCTTCGCGGGGATGCCGTTCGGATTGCCCTTGAGCGGCAGCGGCCGGGTCGCGGAGGCGTCGCCGACCACGGTCGGGTCGTTGCCGTTGAGGAACGCGCCCTGGGTGGTGAACAGGGTGCACATGTTGGTCATGAAGCCGGCGATGATGACGTTCTTGCGCCCGGCCTTCTTGACCTCTTCGGCGAGATTGGTCTTGTGGAAGCCGTTGGGGACGGTCTTCTCGACGACGGGCTCGCCCTTGGCCGGCTTGAGCGCCGGAATGATCTGCCCCGCCTTCGACTTCAGGTCGTAGCCCTTGTCGACGATGTGGATGACCGGCGTGCCCGCCTCACGGGCGCGCTTCAGCAGAGCCTCGGCGTTGTTCACCGCAGAGTGCCACCCGTCGAGTTCCATCACACCCTGGGTATAGGTGTTCTGGTAGTCGACGAGGATCAGCGTCGCATCGGAGAGCTTCGCCGGGGTCTCGTCCAGTTTGTTGAGCTGCCGCAGCGTCGTCGTGTCCTTCGCGACGTTCTTCTGCGCGGCGTTCTCCACGGCGGGCGACGGCTTGCGGTCGGTGCTCGACGCGGCTTTAGAGCCATTGCCGCACGCCGTCGCGGTGGCCGCGAGCACGGTGGCGAGACTCAGCGCGGCGGCTGGACGCAGCAGCTTCATCAGACGATCTCCTTCTGGGTCGGAACGACGACGCCGTACAGGTCGGCGATGGTGGCGAGGGCGCTGTAGTGCACCTGGCGCGCGTCGAGGTCGGTGCCGGCCACCGGCAGCGAGCGGGTGGCGGTGGCGTCGGCGACGACCGTGGGACGGTTGCCGCGCAGGAACGCGCCCTGCGCGGTGAACGCCACGCACATGTGCGTCATGAAGCCCGCGATGATGACGTCCTGCCCGTCCGGGACGTGCGTGCCCAGGTCGGTGTCGACGAACGCGTTCGGGACCTGCTTGACGACGACGGCCTCACCCTCGACCGGCGCGACGCGGGGGTGGATCTGACCGATCTCGGCCCGGATGTCGTACGGGGTGCCCGCGCCGCCGTCGTTGATGACGTGCACGACCTTCGTGCCCTCCTGGCGGGCCCGTGCCAGCAGCTGCGCGGCGGCGTCGAGCGAGGCCTCCCACCCGTCGAGTTCCATCACGCCCTGGGTGTAGGTGTTCTGGAAGTCGATCAGGATCAGCGTCGAGTCGGCCAGCTTCGCGGGCGTCTCGTCGAAGCCGTTGAGCTCGCGCAGCGTGGTTCTGGACATGGGTGTACCGCCTTCGGTCTTCGCGTGAGATGGGCAGCCCGAGCGATGCGGTGGGCTGCGAGTAGAACGCTATGACCCAGCAGGCGTGTCGACAATGACGTCTAACATGCAGATACCGACATGCCGATTCGGACATGCCGATATGGACATGCCGCTCGCGCGTCGCCGACCGGCGACGGCTCACCAGGGGGACTCGTGCAGGACATCGTCAGACGGCTCATCGTCATCGTCCTCTTCGAAGGCGTCGACCTGCTCGACGTCACCGGGCCACCGGAAGTGTTCTCTCTGGCCCGACGCGAGACGGAGGACGCGGCGGGCTACCACGTCGTCCTCGCCGCCGAGAGCATGGATCCGGTCACCACCTCCGCCGGAGTTCGCATCCTCCCGGACATCACCTTCCGGGAGGCTGCCGAGGGAAGCATCGACACGCTCATCGTGCCCGGCTCGGTGGAGGTCGACAGCGAGCGCCGCGTACGCGCGCTCGTCGACCCCGCGCTGGTCAGGTGGGTGAAGACCCTCGCCGACCGCACGCACCGGGTCACGTCCGTGTGCGTCGGAGCGCATCTCCTCGCCGCGGCAGGACTCCTCGACGGCAAGCGGGCCACCACGCATTGGTCGACCGCGCCCCAACTGGCCGCGGACCACCCGGCCGTGAAGGTCGACGCCGATCCGATCTTCATCCGCGAAGGCGATGTGTGGACCGGAGCGGGCATCAGCGCCTGCCTCGATCTGTCGCTCGCCCTGATCGCCGATGACCTGGGCGAAGCCATCGCGCTGCGCGTCGCCCGGCAGCTCGTCATGTACTTGAAGCGGCCGAGCGGGCAGAGCCAGTTCAGCGTTCCCCTGGAACAGCTCTCGACGACGCGGCGCATCGAGGATCTCCGCCACCACATCATGCGCAACATCAGCCGGCCGCTGACCGTCGTGGACCTCGCGGAGGTCGCGCACGTCAGCGACCGGCACCTGACCCGGCTCTTCAAGACGGAACTGGGCATGACCCCGCATGCCTACATCGAATCCGTCCGCGTCGAGAAGGCACGCCACGACCTCGAATCGTCCGACGCCACCCTTGAACGCATCGCGTCCACCTGCGGGTTCGGTACGACGGACACGTTGGTGCGGGCGTTCCGGCGGCGGCTGAACACGACACCGACGGAGTACCGCCGCAGGTTCCGGGTGCCCCAGACCCGCTGATGCCTGAGACCCCGCCCGCTCTTCCCCTCGCTACATAGACACTGTCTACGCCTCAATGGTAGACAGTGTCTATGACTGAGGAGAACTCCCTTCGCGAGCGGCTGATCGACGTCGGTGTGGACCTGGCCCTCACCGAAGGCTCCGCATCCGTGGGGCTGCGGGAGATCGCCCGGCGGGCGGGGGTTTCACACGGGGCGCCACGCAGATACTTCGCCACGCACCACGCCCTGCTCGCGGCCATCGCCCAGCGCGGCTTCGAGGACCTCGCGGCCCGTTTCGAAGGCGCCGTCGACCGCGAGGCACCACCACGCGCTCAACTGAAGCGAATCGCCGGGGCGTACATCGAGTACGCGATGGAGCGCCGCGGCATGTTCGAGCTGATGTTCCGTCACGACCTGCTCGATGGCGCACAACAGGAAGCCGGCCGGCCTCAGTTGCGCACCTCCACGCTTCCGCTGTTCATGCGGATGGTCGAGCTGGTCGGCCGGTGCGGGCAGGATCTGGACGCCGTACATCGGCCCGACTCGCCCGGCAGTTCGGCCGTATCGCCCGCGGTGACCGCCGCCGCCCTTTGGTCCGGGCTGCACGGCATCGCCCAGCTGTGGACCTGGGGAAGCCTGCAACTGGCCCTCGGCACTCCCCCGCCGGGTGACCAGGAACGCGACCAGCTCGTCGCGGCAGTCCTGGACGCTCACCTGGGGCCGGTGACGGCGTGAGCACTGCCACGAGGCGGCCCTTCGCTCTCCTGGCCTCCGCGTCCGGAGCGATGATCGTCGCACTGGACGGGACCATCCTGCTCGTGGCGCAGCCCAGCCTGCGGCACGATCTCGACGCGAGCGTGGCTCAAGTCCAATGGACGAGCACCGGCTACCTGATCGCCGTCGCCACGCTTCTCGTCGTCGCCGGTCGCCTCGGCGACCGGTACGGACACACACGGCTGCTCCTGGTGGGCGTCCTCGGGTTCGGGGTCGCATCGACCGGCATCGCGCTCGCACCCTCCATCGGCTGGGTGATCGCACTGCGCGTCGCTCAGGGCGTTTTCGGTGCGCTGCTCCAGCCTGCGACGCTCGCCTTGCTGCGGCTGGCGTATCCGCCGGACCGGCTCGGCACGCCCATCGCCATCCGTACCAGCGCGATCGCGGTGGCGGCCGGGATCGGTCCGGTCCTCGGCGGGATTCTGGTGCAACATTTCGGATGGCGTGCGGTGTTTTGGGTCAACGCGCCCGTCGCGTTCGTGATCGCCGCGCTCACCCTCGCCGTCCGTACGCCGATGCCTGAACGCGCGGGTTCGCAACGGCTGGACCTCACCGGCACGGCCCTGCTCACGGCGGCACTGGCAATCCTCGTCCACGCTCTGACTGACGTGCCGGGGCGCGGGTGGACCGCTGGGTCAACGCTGCTTGAACTCACCAGCGGCGTGGCCTTGTTGGCGGTACTCGTTCTGCACGAGCGCCGTGCCGCACACCCGATCGTGCCGCATGCCGTGGCCCGGTCCGTCCCGGTGACCGCGGCCATGGCGCTCCTCCTGGTCATGAGCGCAGGTCTGTTCGGCGCCCTGTTCAAAGCCACGTTCTACCTCCAGGACGCCTTGCGGCTCGCCCCCCTCGCCACAGGCCTGCGCGTCCTGCCCTTGACCGCGCTGATGGTCCTGGGCGCGCCCGTTGCCGGCGCCGCACTGCGACGGTACGGCCCACGTCACACCGCCATCGCAGGCACGGTTCTCGTCGTGGCCGGCATCGCGCAGCTGTCCTCGCTCGGTCCGACCAGCCCGTGGCCGTCCATGACAGCCGCCTTCGCCGCACTCGGAGCCGGGTTCGCGACGGTGATGGTCACCGCCACCGGGACAGTCGTCGGCGACGCGCCGCCGGGCTACGCCGGAGTCGTCGGAGGGCTCAAACAGACGGCGATGAACATCGGTCCGTCGCTCGGCATCGCCGTCGCAGCCGGCGCGACCAGCGCCTCCACCGCACCGATGAGCCGCAGCCTGGTACCCCTGGCCTTCCTCGCCCTCCTCGGCTTGATTCCCGCCTTCCTGCTGCCTCGGCACGCGGACGGCAACGCCGATGCCACTCCCCCACCACGACAACTGGCCCCAAACAAAGCCCCTGTTGCAGATGTCGGCGAACGCCCGTAGCGCCACGAAGCGCCGCACGCGCCCCCACCCCCAGGGGCCACGTGCGGCGCGTATTCGGGGGTGGTCAGAGCTTCAGGCGGTGCACGCCTCCCTGGACCGTGCCCACGTACAGCCAGCCGCCGTTGGCCGCGAGGGTGGTCGCGTCGAGGTTCTGCAGGCCGGTGGAGATGTTCTGCCAGGTCCGGCCGCCGTCCGTGGAGCGCAGGACCCCGCGGCCGCCGCGCGGCAGGGCCGTCTCCCAGTAGCTGGTGGTTGCCGCGTACAGCGTGCCGCCCACCTGGAGCAGATCGCTCACCCGCGTCGGCAGCTTGGCGGTGTCGCCGGTGCGGAAGGTCTTCCCGCCGTCCGTCGAGACCTTGACGGCGTCGCCGCCGGTCAGCATCCGGGAGCCGGTGAACTCGATGGTGTCGACGCGTCCCTCGGCGACCTTGGTGATGTCGTCACCGCCGTTGTCCGAGCGGTAGAGGCCGTCAGGGGCGCCGAGCCACAGCCGGTCCGGGTTCTTCGGGTCGCCCGCGACCGCGGTGAAGTACGTCCGGTCGTTGAGCACGTTCTTCCAGGTGGCACCGCCGTCCTCGGTGGAGAACAGCCCCATGCCCTGCAGATTGCCGTACGAGACGTAGACGCGGTCGGGGTCGGCGGGGTGGACGGCGAGGGCGAACACGTTGCCGTTGCTGACGCCCTTCTCCTCCCAGGTGGCGCCGGAGTCGCCGCTGCGCCCCAGGTGGAAGCCGCCGAACGCGTCATTGCGCACCCGCCAGACGATCCGTGAGTCCTTGGCGGACGTCTGGAGCAGGCGGGTCGAGAGGCCGATGATGCCCTCGCCGCCGGTGTTTCCCCACTCCGCTCCCGACACAGGGAGTTGGGCACGGTGTGTGCCCTGGTCACCGGCCGCGAGGAGCTGGTTTCCGCTGACGGCAAGGGAGTTGACGGTGCCGCCCTGGACGCCGAGGCGACGGTAGTCCTTGCCTTCGGCCGTGCCACGGTAGACACCCGCGGAGTCCGCGGAGACGGTCAGTGAACCGTCGGCCCAGCGGTCGAAGTCCGAGGCCGTCGAGGCGTTGTTGACGCTCGGGATGGTGGTCCACTGTCGGCCGTGGTCGCGGCCGACCCGGATGTCACCGCCGTAACTGACGTACATGTCACCGCCGGTGAGGGTCATTCCGGTACCGCCGAGGCCGTAGTCGTCAAGGGTCGCCCAGGTCTTGCCGCCGTCGAAGGAGCCGACGACGCCCGAGCCGATCTCGTAGATCGCGACGACCTGGCTGTCCGCGGCGACGGTGACGGAGACCTTGCCGGCCGTCGATTCGTGGATCTTGGTGGCCGGGCCGAGTGTGCCGGTGGAGAGGCCGTCGCGCTCCCAAAGGGTGTTGCCTGCCGAGAAGTAGAGGCTGTCGCCGCCGATCGCCACGTCGTAGACCTCGTCGACGGGGATGCCGATGGGTTCCTTCGCCCAGGTGTCGCCGCCGTCCTTGCTGATCAGGAGGTCGGTGGGGGTGACAGCGACGAGGTTCTTCGCCGCCTCGTCGGAGAGGAACGTGGTGAGGGGGACGTCGGGCGTGTCCAGTGTCTCCCAGGTGCGGCCGCCGTCCTCGGTGCGCAGGATCGAACTCGTACGGGGGATGCCGGACGAGGTGTTGGCGGCGTACCACCAGCGCTTCGCGTTCTTCGGGTCGACGACGGTGAAGGCCTGGCCGGCCACGTCGCCGATCGGCAGCCTGGAGTGCTGCTTCCAGGTCTCGCCCTTGTCGTCGGTCGACCAGGGGCCGAGCTTGTTGTACTGGGTGAGGAGGGCGGCCTTGGGGTCGCTTCCCGCGGTGGTGATGTCGCCGCTCTCCGAGTTCGGTCCGACCGGCTGCCAGCGGGAGTCTCGGGTGTCCTCGGGGGTGACCTCGAAGCCGTCGCGGTTGCCCGTCAGGGTCATGCCGTCGGTGGTCCGGCCGGTCACCGAGACCAGGTGGGCGCCGACGCCGCGGCCGGTGATCTCCGCCTGGTAGACGTTCCCGGAGCGGAGTCCGGTGGTGACCGTGTAGGGCCTGCCGTGCGGCGGTGTCACCGTGAGGACCGGCGGCTTCGCCAGCGGGGCGGGCGTGAAGACGACCGCGGTGGACTTGCCGTCGCTCGGGTCGGGTCCCGCCTGGACGAACAGCTGCCGTACGACCAGGAGATACGGGACGCGCAGGGCCGCGCCGCGCTCCGGGGTGACCGTGACCGTGCCGCTGATCTCGGCCTCGCCCGACGGACGGTCGGCGCTGAGAGTGACGGTCGCGGTGGCGCTGCCGCCGGCCGGGACGCGCAGGGTGCTCGGGCTGACCCGGGCCTCACCGCTCACCTTCAGTCGGACGGTGCGGGTGCGGGTGCCGGAGTTGTTGACCGCGAGCTTCTTGCTGCCGCCCACGGTGGGCCGGGCGAGGTCGGCGAGCCCGTACGAAAGGGTGGCCGGAGTGGTGGTGACGGCGGCGTCCGCCCGGTCCGCGGCCGCGGCGACGTCGAGCCGTCCGGCACCGGTGGTCGTCGCGCCGTAGTCCTTCAACTCTTTTGTGCTGCCCACGAGTTCGGAGGTGACCTTCACCGGGGCCTCTCCGGGGTGGAGCTGGCGCAGCAGGGCGGCGGCGCCCGCGACGTGCGGTCCCGCCATCGACGTACCCGACATGCGGTAATAGCCGGGCGCGTAAAGGGACTTGGGGACCGTCGAGCGGATGTCGTAACCCGGGGCGACCAGGTCGGGCTTGAGGTTCCAGTTCAGGTCGGGGCCGCGCGAGGAGAAGGAGGCGATCTTGTCGGTGACGTCCGTGCCACTGATCGTCACCTCGACCTTGCCGTCCGCCAGGCGCCGGCCGAGCTCGGCGAACTGGGTGGCGTCGACGCCCAGCATGACCATGGAGTCCATACGCAGCGAGTCGCCCGACTCCTTGACGGACGTCGCCGGGTCGAGCGGCACGGTGCCGTCCGCGCCGGGCGGCGGCTGAGTCGAGCCACCCGCCTGACCCGAGCGTCCCGGCTGACCGGCCGCGTCCGGCCCCCCGGCGAGCACCGGTCCGCCGCCCGAGCCCAGCCCGCCGATGACGGCGATCGCGCCACGGCGCTCCGCCTCACGGGCCGTCTCGATCTCCGAGGCGTACAGGTCGTCGCGGACGGCCGCGACCAGCATCTCGATGCGGACGACCTTGCCCTTGACGTCTCCGGCCCGCTCCCAGTCCTCCGGGGTGCCCTGGCCGAGGTCGACGAGTTCGGTGGTGACGGGCTTGGCGGGCGGGTTCGCGGAGATCATGCCGCGGTACGTCTGGATCTTCTTGCCGCCCTTGTAGGTGGCGCCGGGTATGCGCAGCCCGCTGATCGAGGCCCCGACCGCGATGACGCCGTCGGCGGCGGCCGGGGAGCCGACGGTGCCGCTGTCCGGGCCCTCGTTCCCGGCCGAGGCGACGACGACAACTCCGGCCTTGGTGGCGGCTGTTGCGGCCTGGCCGAGCGGGTCGTGGCCGTCTCCGTAGCCGCCGATGCTCATGTTGATGACATCGGCGCGGTGCGGATTGGCCGGGTCGATCGCGGCCTCGATGCCGGCGACGATGTCGGAGGTGTAGCCCTCCCCCGCGGCGTCCATGACCTTGTACGCGAGGAGGTTCGCACCCGGCGCCACACCGGTGACGCCGCCCTTCTCGGCGGCCTTGCCCGCGATGATGCCGGCGACGTGGGTGCCGTGTCCGTTGTCGTCCATCGGGTCGGCGTCGCCGTTGACGAAGTCGTAGCCGCCGACGACCTTGTGGCCCTTGCCGAGGGCACCGCCCAGGTCCGGGTGGCTGTAGTCGACGCCGCTGTCGAGGACGGCGACGGTGACGCCCTTGCCGTCGGCGCCGTTGCCCGCCGGGTCCTTGCGCTGCCAGACCTGCGGCGCGTTGATCAGCGGCACGCTGTCGTCGGTGAGGAGGTGCACCTTGGTGTCGGGGACGACGGAGGCCACCCCGGGCAGTTGCTTCAGCTCGGCGACCTCGGAAGCCTTCACGGTCACGGCGACCGCGTTGAGCAGCAGGTTCAGGCGGCGCGGGGAGGCGACGCGCAGCCCGGCGCCCTTCGCGTCACCGAGAAACGTCTTCTGCCGGGCGGCGAGGGAGGCGCGGTCGGCGCCGATCTCCTTCGCGTCGGCGGACCGCAGCCGGCCCTTTCCCGTCGCGGCGGCATCCCCGGACAGCGTGACGATGACGTGCTGCTCGGGGTCCTGGTGTGGGTCCGCGGCGGCGGACTGGGGCACCGCGGACAGCAGACCGCCGATGACGGCGGCCGTGAGTCCGGCAGTGAAGGTTCTTCGAGGGGTCATGCCAGACGAATTAATCGGACGCGAGTGGTCTGGACAACGATTTGGCCTGGCCCATTGCTGCCGCTGGCACACACGGGCCAAGATCCGCCCATGCCTCAGCTGACCGCCGCAGGAATCGAAGCCTTCGACGAGAGCGTCTACCGCGCGATCCTCGTCCGGCACACCGCCGCGCCCGCCGACCTTGCGGGTGATCTGTCCTGCTCCACCGAGCGGGTCGCCCGCGCCCTCGACCGACTGCGCGAGAACGGCCTGGTCGGGCGGCTGGCCGGAACGCGCCGCCGGTACGCGGCCATTGAGCCGGGCGCGGCCCTGGAATCCCTGGTCCGCTCCCGGACCGCCGATCTCGACGGTGTCCGGGCGGCGGCGGGCGAGCTGTCGCGGCTGTTCGCCACGGCCCGGCAGGGCGGTTCCGAGCAGGTCGAAGTCATCACCGGCGGCGAGGCGTTGGGCCGCTGGTTCGTACAGCTTCAGCAGGAAGCACGCGAAGAGGTCATCACCCTGGACCGTCCGCCGTACGCGCTGACCACCTCCAACCCGGTCGAGGCGACGGCCCTCACTCGGGGTGTCCGCTATCGCGCCGTCTACGCCCCCGATGCGCTGGAGTGGCCCGGCGTCCTGGGCGACATCCGCGAGCTGGTGGCGCACGGCGAGCAGGCCCGCGTACTGCCGGGCCTGCGCATCAAGCTGGCGATCTCCGACCGCCGCCTCGCCCTGATGCCGCTCTCCCTCGACTTCACCACTGAGGTACGCGCCGCCGTCATCCGCCCGTCAGCCCTGCTCGACGGGTTGATCGACTACTGGGAACTGTGCTGGCGCACCGCGACCCCACTGGGTGCCCCCGCCGAGGAAGACCCGCTCGGCGAGGAGGACCGCCAGATGCTGACCCTCCTCGTCGGCGGCCTCAAGGACGAGGCGATAGCCCGCCAGTTGGGCTGGTCGGTACGGACGATGCGGCGCCGGATCAGCCGCCTCCACGAGGAGCTGGGCGCCGCGAACCGCTTCCAGGCGGGGGTAATCGCGGCGCGCCGGGGGTGGATATGAATTCCCGTCAGCCGTAAGGCGGTTGAAAGACCCTAGCTCCCGGCGGCTTCCAGCGCGTCGGAGCGTCCTGCGTCCAGGCAGGGCCACTGGGCGGTGGGGCGTCCGTCGGTGCGCATGTAGCTACCGTTGATCTGCGGCCAGCCTGTGGGCGAGTCCTCCCACGGCTCCTGCCGCCCGTACGCCGTCCGGTCCAGCAGGCTGTACGTCTGATCCATGGCCTCGACGCCGCGGCCTGTGGTCCAGTACGTCTCGAACACGCGGTCTCCCTGCCGCAGATAGCACGCCAGCATGAACGGGCCGCGCCCCGCCATCAGCGTGTCGATCGACTCCTCGGCCGAGTACCAGGGCACGTCCCAGCCCATGAAGTCGCGGTATCGGACGCTCACCTCGTACGGGCCCTGGCACAGCGTCGCGTAGGTGACGTCACGGGAGTGCAGGTAGGACAGCTCGCGGACCTGACTGTTGAAGAACGTGCAGCCCTCGCACTGGTCGGCGGCGGGGTGGTCGGCGTGCCACATCTGGAAGTACGCGATGAGCTGCGTGCGGCCCTCGAACGCGTCCAGCAGCGTGACCCGACCGGACGGGCCGGTCAGCGGGGCGCCGGCGTCCACTTCCACCATGGGCAGCCGGCGGCGGGCCGCCGCGATCGCGTCGCCTTCACGGGTATACGCCTTCTCCCGGATCCGCAGCGCGTCCAGTTCCGCCTGGTAGGCGGCTCGGTCGACGGCCTTGGGGGCGGGTGCGCTCGTTTCGGTGCTCATGAGAACTCATCCCTTCATGTCCTTGTCAGGAGCCTCTTTCTCCGGCTCACTCCGGAGCGACTGTCACCCCACCGACGAAGACGGACCCCCCGGATCGACACCGCCAGCGAAAAAGTTCGCCGGATGTGCACGACGTTAGTCACAGCTCGCCGTTTCCGCTGGTCAGCTCCCGGATCCGGCTTGTCAGATAGCGGCGCTCGGCCTCCGTCGGCGCCAGTTTCACCGCTTCCTCGTACGCGTGCCTGGCCTCGGCCCTCCGGCCGGAGCGACGCAGCAGGTCGGCCCGGGTCGCGGGCAGCAGGTGGTAACCGTCGAGCCGCCCGGATGCGGCCAGCTCGTCGACCAGCGCCAGGCCGGCCGGGATGCCGTCCGCCATCGCGACCGCCACCGCCCGGTTCAGCTCGACCACCGGGGACGGGGCCAACCGGGCCAGCTCCGCGTACAGCACCGCGATCTGCGGCCAGTCCGTGCTCTCCGCGTCGGGCGCGGTGGCATGACAGGCGGCGATCGCGGCCTGTACCTGGTACGGCCCACTGCGCCTCGTGGCCAGCGCCTCGTCAAGCGTCTCCACCCCCTCGGCGATCAGCCCCTGATCCCACCGGCTCCGGTCCTGCTTCTCCAGTGTGACGAGCACGCCGTCGGACGTACGGGTCATGCGCCGCGCCTCGTGCAGCAGCATCAGGGCCAGCAGCCCGCGTGGCTCGGATTCGCCGGGCATCAGCCGGATCAGGACCCGGGCCAGCCGGATCGCTTCGGCGGTCAGCGCCCGGCGGGCGTCCGCGCCCTCGTCGTCGTACCCCTCGTTGAAGATCAGGTAGAGCACCGCGAGGACGGCGGCGAGTCGCTGCGGGAGCAGGTCGGCGGGCGGCACGCGGTACGGGATGCCGGACTCGGCGATCTTGCGTTTGGCGCGGACCAGGCGCTGCGCCATCGTCGGCTCGGCCGTCAGGAAGGCGCGGGCGATCTCGGCGGTGCTCAGCCCGGCGAGCGTACGGAGGGTGAGTGCGACCCGTGCGGGGAAGGGCAGCGCCGGATGGCAGCAGGTGAAGATCAGCCGCAGCCGCTCGTCCGGGATGTCCTCCACCGGCGGTTCTTCCGGGTCGCGGGTGATCACGGCGAGCCGGCGCAGCTTGGCCGCACCCGCGGCGTTGCGCCGCAGCCGGTCGGTGGCGCGGTTGCGGGCGGTGGTGGTGAGCCATGCGCCGGGGCGGCGCGGCACGCCGTCGCGCGCCCAGGTCGTCAGCGCTGCGGCGAACGCGTCCTGCGCGCAGTCCTCGGCCAGGTCCCAGTCGCCCGTCGTCCCGATCAGGGTCGCGACCACCTGGCCCCACTCGTCCCGGAACGCCTCGTCGACGGCCGTCCGGACCCGGTCGTCCGGCGCGGTCATTCCCAGACCGGGCGGATCTCGACGCCACCCCAGCGCGCGTACGGATGGCCCTCGGCGATCGCGATCGCCTCGTCCAGGTCCGCGCACTCGACGATGACGAAGCCGCCGACGAAGTCCTTGGTCTCCGCGAACGGGCCGTCCGACACCAGGGTTTCGCCGTCCCGGACCCGGACCGTGGTCGCGTCCACCACCGGACGCAGCCGCGCGCCGACAAGCATGCCGCCCCGTCGGTCGAGAGCCGCGAGCCAGGCCTGGTGTGTCGGATCCGCCTCGAGCTCCTCGTTGCTGGGAGAAACCTTCTCGTCGTCGCAGATAAGCAGCACGTACTTCACCCGGTTCATTCTGCCCCCGATGCTCCCGGCGTGAGAGCGTCGCATCACGACGCAGGTACGGAGGATTAGCCTGGGCGCATGGCGTCTGCACTGCGGGAACGGTGGGAAATGTAGTGGATGTCGATCTGCGCAAGCTGCGCTATTTCGTGGTCGTGGCCGAGGAGTTGCACTTCGGCCGAGCCGCGGAGCGACTGCACATCACGCAACCGGTGCTCTCCCGGCAGATCCGCGCCCTGGAGCATGAATTGCGCGCGCGGTTGTTCGCCAGGAACAAACAGTCCACGGAGCTGACGGAGGCAGGCCGCCAGCTGCTGGAGGACGCCCGTCCCCTGCTGGCCGGCGCGCAGGCGCTCCAGCTTCGTGTCCAGCGGGCCGCGCACGGGACGTCGACCTTCACAGTCGGCTTCATGCCCGGGATCACCGTGACCGGCGCGGTGCGGGCCTTCGCCGCCAGACATCCCGAGCTCGGCGTGGAGGTGGTGCGCACCTCCTGGGAGAACCAGGTTCAGGCGGTGCACGAGGGGCTTCTCGACGTGAGCTTCGTACGGTTGCCGGTCGACCACAGCGGTCTCGTTCTGCGCCCGGTCTTCCGGGAACCGCGTGTCGCCGTCGTGCCGGCGCATCACCGCCTCGCGGGCAAGGAGTCCATCGGTATCGCGGACCTGGCCGCCGAACGCCTGCTCCAGGACCCCGACGCCGTCCCCGAGTGGCGCGACCTCCCCGACCGGACCGGCGGCGAGGCGTCCGGGCCGCCGCCCGCGTTCCGCAGCGTCGAGGAGAAGCTGGAACACGTCGCGACCTCCGGCGGCGTCGTCGTCCTTCCGCTTTCGACCGCGGCGTACTACACCCACACGGATGTCGCCCACGTACCCATCGACGACATCGGCCCCAACGAGGTGTGCCTTGCCTGGAGCGCTCACCGGCAGTCGCCGCTGCTGCAGGAATTCGCCGACATCGCCGTTGCACAGCACTGATGCCCTGAGGGCATCACCGACGACGGAAGAGGTCTTGGACTCGGGGTGCGGCACGGGGCCAGGGTGGAGGAGCGGCGGACTTCCCGCCGCCATCCGAAAGGACCGTGAGGGCGATGCAGGTCTTCATCACGGGCGGCTCCGGGTACATCGGCCGCTCCACCATCAAGGCGCTCATCCGGCGTGGCATCGAGGTGACGGCGCTGGCGCGCAGCGAACGCTCCGCGCGCACCGTGTCGGACCTGGGCGCGACGCCTGTCGCGGGGGCACTCACCGACACCGACGTCCTTCGTGAGGCGGCCCGCCAGGCCGACGGAGTGATCCACCTGGGGGTGGACTACGCCGAGGGCACCGCAGACGTCGACCGCGTCGCGGCCGAGGCAATGCAGGACGGCGCGGCAAGCCACCCGTATGTACACACAGGCGGGGTCTGGGTGTACGGCAACACCGACGGAGTCGTCGATGAGACCGCCCCGCTCAGCCCGCCGCGCATCACCTCGTGGCGGCTGGAGAACGAGAAGCGCGTGCTCGCGCGGGCCGCCACCGGGGAGCGCCCGGTGGTGGTGATGCCGGGACTCGTCTACGGCCACTCCGGCGGCCTTGTGCAGTCGTTCTTCGCCGAGCCGGGACGTGCCGCCGGCGCCGTGCCCTGCATCGGGGACGGCTCCAACCACTGGGCCCTGGTCCACGTGGACGACCTCGCCGAGCTGTACGTACTGGCTCTGAATGCCCCGGCCGGTTCCGTCTACGCCGGGGTCAGCGACCAGAACGTCCCGCTGGCGGACATCACCCGAGCCCTCAGCCAGGCCGTCGGGTACCCGGGCAGTATCGACTCGCTGACGCTCGAGGAGGCCGTGCGGCGGATGGGCCCGGTCGCCGAGGCATTCGCCCTCGACCAGCAGTTCACCGGCGCCCGTGCCCGCCGCGAACTCGGCTGGACACCCACCCGTCTCGACGCGCTGACCGAGCTCGCGCGGGGCTGAACCGCGGGTCCGCCGCGGCCGGCCGTTCCCGACCGGCAACAAGCCCCGTCCAACGAATCCGTACGTCCCAGAGCCGGATCACCCGGTCCTGGCCACCACTGGCAAGGGTGCGTCCGTCGGGGCCGAACGCCACGCAGATCACCGGCCCGACGTGCCCGGTCAGGGCGAGTCGCCGGTCTCCGGTGGCCGCGTCCCAGAAGTGGATCACGCCGTCGTGGCCGCCGCCGGCCACGGTCACGAAAAGGTTCGCCGGCTTCAGATCCCGGTGGACGACCCCGGAGCCGTGCGCGGCGGCAAGGGCGACCGCGGTCTGCCGGGCCACGTTCAGGACCCGCTCCACCGGCAGAGGTCCTCGGTGGTCGGCCGGCAGTCGTGCAAGATCGTGGCCACGCAGCAACTCCATGACGATGAACAGGCACCCGTCATTGGCCAATTCTTTCTTCAGTGGCGGTCCAACTCGGGTTCACCCATTGGCCTCATCGTGTCTCTGAGCCGTCATAATTCAGCGCGGCGTCTGCAGTTTCGGACGACGGGCCTCCGTAAGGCTCCTCGTTCCGGCGATTGTCGGGGGTGCGTGGCGTGCGGTAGGCGCGGAGGGAGGCGTTGGTCGCTGCCACCGTCGCGACCGCCAGCGTCGCGGACAGGCCGCCGGCGACCAGGGCGAAGGGGGCGGAGGTTGCCGAAGCCATCAACCCGCCCCGGAAATTGCCGAGTTCAGGGCCCGCGACGCCGATGACATGTTCCACGGAGGAGACTCTCCCCCGGTACGCGTCCGGGGTCTCCAACTGAACCAGCGCACTGCGCGTGACCACGGAGACGGTGTCGGCGGCACCTGCCACGGCCAGGCAGCCGAGGGCCGGCCACAGCGGCCCGGAGAGACCGAAGCCGGCCAGCGCCAGGCCCCAGACGGCAGCCGCGCCCAGCTGGACCAGGCCGCCGCGGCGCCAGCGTGTCACCGTGCCGGAGAGAAGGCCGGCCGTGATCCCGCCGACCGCGACGGCCGAGAGGAACAGGCCGAGTGTCTGCGGGTTGCCGCCGAAGCGGATCTCGTTCACCAGCGGGAACAGCGCGATCGGCATGGCGAGGAGCGTCGCGGACAGGTCGGTGACCATCGAGCCCCACAGCGTCGGGCGACGCAGGACGATCCGCCAACCGCCGCGCTGCGGGCGCCTCTCGGCGACAGCTGCATCCGCACCCTCGGGCCTCATGGCCGGAAGGCGGATCACCGCGAGCATCGAGACCACCGTGGCCACCGCCTGGGCGGCGTACGCGGCAGAGAGGTCCCAGCGGGCGATGATCAGCCCGGCCAGTGCGGGCCCGGCCAGCATCGCCACCTGGAAGGAGATGTTCGTCAGCGCGAGGCCGGCCGCTACCTGGTCGGCCGGCAGCAACCGGACCGGGAACGTGCGCCGGGCCGGAGCACCCAGCGCACCACAGGCGGTCCCGGCAGCAACCAG
Organism: Streptomyces sp. NPDC045026; assembly: GCF_056432625.1. Classification (NCBI taxonomy): domain Bacteria; kingdom Bacillati; phylum Actinomycetota; class Actinomycetes; order Kitasatosporales; family Streptomycetaceae; genus Streptomyces; species Streptomyces sp. NPDC045026. The sequence goes on along the minus strand of NZ_JBWKIS010000010.1, from coordinate 255,920 downwards.
GGCGAGCAGCAGGAACACGTTCCGGTTGCCCGCCAGGGCCTGAGTCGACAGCCCTGCGGCGACCAGCAGTTGGCCTGCCGAAGTGGCCCTCACCAGCGCCCGGCGGTCGACACTGTCGGCCAGCGTGCCGCCTATCAGTCCGAACAGCACCATCGGCAGGCCGGTGGCGAGCCCGATGGCGCCGGTGCCCACTGTGCTGCCGGTCAGGTCCCAGACCTGGGCGAGCACCGCCACGGTCGTTATCTGGCCGCCGAGTTGGGAGGCCGAGGTGCCGATCCACAAGTCGCGGAACGGTCGGCTGCGACGCAGCGGACGGGTGTCGAGAAACCGGACCCGCCCCTTCATTTCGGAGGCCCGGCCAGGTGATGGAGGATGCGCTCGCGCATCGACCGTTGCTCCAGCGCCCGCCGCACCTCCTCAACGACAGCGGTCATCGCGTGCGGGGTCTCACCGTCCAGTTCGGCGACCGTCGCGTGCGTGGCCCGCCACTCGGCCTCCAGGAACGGCACGAGCGAACGCCCGCGCTCGGTCAGGTTGATCCGCCGGGTGCGGGCGTCGGGCCCGGGTTCGGAGGTGACCAGATCCTCCTTGCGCATGGCGGCGATGGTCTGACTGATCGCGGAGTGCGAGCGGTTCAGGGACTCCGCGAGCTCGCGGATGGTGAGCGGTCCGGTGTGGGCGAGCCGGATCAGCGGGTACGCGAACCGCGGCCGCACCCCCTTGATGCCGCGCTCGACGTAGACCTGCTCGATCTCGGCATCCATGGCGGCCAGCAGCTCGTGCAGCGAGTGCCAGGGGTCGGGCAGCACGGTGGGGTCAGGAGATGTCACAGCACTAATATAACAGCGCTAATGCAATTGCCCGGAGCGCGACGGAATTCGCCGCCTCGGGCACCTCGACTTGATAGGCAAGCGAAGAGTTGCCTATCATTCGGCCATGGCCGACGATCTCTTCAAAGCCTTGGCCGACCCCACCCGCCGCACCATCCTCGACGAGCTCACGGAGAAGTCCGGACAGACACTGTTCGAGATCTGCGGGCGGCTCAGCATGAAGCACCAGCTCGGCATCTCGCGCCAGGGGGTCTCCCAGCACCTTGCCGTGCTGGAGGCAGCCGGGCTCGTCGAGACCAGGCGTGAAGGCCGCTACAAATTCCACGAGCTGAACACAGGGCCACTGCGGCACATCGTCGAGCGATGGCCCGTGCCCGCGCCCCACACATCCGGACCGGAGGAGAGCACCCCATGAAGATCCACCTGACCAGCGTCCTCGTCGACGACCAGGCCAAGGCCGAGCGCTTCTACACCGAGATCCTCGGCTTCGTGAAGAAACACGACGTCCCGGTGGGCGAGAAGCACCGGTGGCTGACCGTCGTCTCACCGGACGAGCTCGGCGGCACCGAACTCCTCCTGGAGCCCGCCGAGCACCCGGCCGTCAAGCCCTTCCGCGACGCGCTCATCGCGGACGGCATCCCGCTCGCCCAGTTCGCGGTCGACGACGTGCAGGCGGAATACGAGCGCCTCAGCAACCTCGGCGTCACCTTCACCCAGGCCCCCCTGGAGATGGGCCCCGTCACCACCGCTGTCTTCGACGACACCTGCGGCAACCTGATCCAGATCGCAACGGAGCCGCAGTAGGCGCCGACCGGCCACCTGCGGGGCCACGGGATGGAACTACGTCTCGTCGGACTCCGCGGCCGGTGCAGGCAAACCAGCCAGCACACCAAGCACCTCGCCGAGTCGCCCGCGCGCCGCCGGGTCCGTGATCACTCCGTCCGTGCCGATCATCCGGCGCTCCACCGGGATCCTCGAGCAGGCCGATTCCACGATGTCGGCGCCGGTGTAGCCGAGCACCGTTCGCAGCGTCGCCGCCGCGCCCTCGCCCCGGCCGGGGGCGGCCGCGTTCACGAAGGCCACGGGCTTGTCGCAGATCTCGGTGCCGCCCACTGTCCAGTCCAGCAGGTTCTTGAACGAACCCGGCAGCGTGCCCGCGTACTCCGGGGTGCAGATCAGGATCGCGGTCGCCTCCGCGATCGCCGAGCGCAATCCAGCCACGGGAGTCGGCAACGGATCCGCGTCGTCGTCCGGATTGAAGTGCGGAAGGGCGGCCAACCCGTCGTACATGACCGTGCGCACCTGCGGGGAGACGAGGGCCTGCACGGTGCGCAGCACGGCCTCGTTGGAGGAATCGGCCCGCAGGCTTCCGGACAGCAACAGGATCGATGGCGGCTCAGACATCAGCCCAACATATCTGCCCGTTCACCAACCCCGGGGGATGTACTGCGTAGTTCGGCCGCGAAGGCGGGGTGGACGACAAACCGGTAGTCGGCACCCGTCAGCCACGCACCCGTCACCCACCCTCCTGAAGCGACGCCCGCCGCTGCGGCCCCGGGAACACCACGCGTAGCTTTTGGACTCGTCCCTCGCGGCGGAACATGAGCCAGGCCAGGTTCGACGGGCAGGGATTGACCGCGCCGACGGGGTTGGTGACGTCCATTTCCCAGATGATGATGTCGCGGCTGGCGACCACGTGACGCAGACGCTGGCGCACCCCGGCCTCCAGGGTCCGGCGCATGACCGGAACGGGATGGACGCGCTCACCCGGCCGGTTCAGGATGCCGACCAGTTCGGTCTCCTCCGGCCACAACACCGAGATCTCCCGGGGCAGGGAGCCACGCTCGGACGCCTGCAGAGTCGCCACGGCCTCGTGCCTGCTCTCCTCGGTGAGCGCGGACGCGTCGTCGTGCGCCTGCGCGGCGGTCGACAGGAGCACCTGGGCCATTTTCGCCCTGGCCTGGCTGAGCCGGCTGCGCACCGTGCCGACCGGTACCTCGCACGCGTCGGCGATCTCCTGGTAGGACGTGATGCCGCTGAAGTGGCGCAGCATCAGCACCAGTCTCAGTTGCTGCGGGAGTTCCTCCACCGCGTCCCAGATCCAGTCACGCATCGCGTGCTGCTCGATGAGCTGATCGGGGGGCGGCGCATCGTGCGCGCGAAGGTGCAGGAAGCCGAGCCCGTCAAGGCCGGGCGTCTCCCGTGTGGCGCGCAGGCGCATACGGGAGGTGTTGCGCACGACCGCCCGCAGCCACGCTCCCACGGCCGCGGGGTCTCTCACGTCCCCGATGCGCCGCAGCGCGGTCAACGCGGCGTCCTGCACCGCGTCTTCCGCGTCCGGGCCGTGGCCGAGCAGGCACATCGCCACCGCGCGCATCGGCGCCTGGTGGCGGGCCAGCAGCAGCCCGAGGGATCCGGTCTCGCCGGCCTGGGCCCGGCGGGTGAGTTCCTCATCCGTGGGCGGGTCGAGGGGCACCATGTCTGAACGTCTCCGTGACGGTGTGAACGATGGATCGAGGTTCGTTTCGGGGTTGGGATCGGAGTTGGAATCCCCCCTTTCCCAATCGGCGATGCACGGAGAGTAGACCTCGGGTATCGGGTCGAGGGTCGAATGCCGAGGAAAATACGCCCGCGCAGGCGCTCGGCGTCCCCCACGGCAGCTACGCCTGGCCTGCTCTGCCGGCCGTATGTCAGGACCGGTTGGCGGGCTCCGGCAGCCAGCTTCCGTGGAAGCCGGACGGAACCGGGCAGGGCAGTTCCACCACTGCTTGCACGGTCAACTGCGCGGCGTCGAGTACGAGCAGTTCCCCCGCCTCACCCTCGTCGTTCGAGACGAGTGACAGGAGCCAGCCCTCGTCCTCGGCCGTGCCATCCGCCGCCGGGACGAAGACCGCCTCCCCTGCGAAGCGGCTGCCGGGCGTCTCATAGGTGCGTCCCGTGTTCCGCGTGAGGTCGTGTTTGGCGATGCCGTCGCCGTTGACGGTGTACAGGTAGCGGTTCGGGCGCCCGGTGAGGGCCTCGTTGTGCGTGGGGAACTCGCTTGAGCGGTCGTCGAGTTGGGACTCGTACGCGCGGCCGGTCGACGTGTCCAGCGTCCAGCGGTGCAGGACGGAATCGGCCCGGGAGGCGGGGCCCGGTTCCCGTACCCCGACCGGGCCGGCCGAACCGAACGGACCGACGGGGCCGACCGGGCCCGCGAGTCCGCCGATGTCTGTCCAGGCGTGCTGGAAGCCGACGCGGTCGTAGCGCACCGCGTCCAGCACGATCCGCCCCTGCGCGTCCTCGTATGCGTTGCCGACGTGGAAGACGTAGCAGGGATCGACCTCGTACCACCGCACAGCGGTGCTCCCGGGCGTGCGGGACATGACACCGAGCCGTGCGCCGTAGCCGTCGTCCCACCGGTAGGGCATGCCGCCGTGCCCGGCCAGGGCGGGGTCGAGGACGACGGGCAGATCCATCCAGACGATGTGGTGCTCGGTGATGGCGAAGTCGTGCATCATCGTCGGGCCCGGCACGTCGATGGGCCGGCTGTCGAGCAGTACGCCCTCCGCCGTGACCCGGTGATACGTGAGGTGCGGTGGGGCGAACCCGGTCCCGAACAGGTGCAGTTCGCCCGTGACCGGGTCCTCCTTGGGATGTGCGGTCATCGAGGTTTTCAGCCGCCCCCCGAAGTCGTACGGTCCGACCGTCTCCAGCGACGGAGTGACCCAGTAGGGAAGCCCCACTTCGCACAGGGCGAGGACGGTGTCGGCGTGCCGGATCACGTGAGTGTTGGCCGGCGTCGCGGCCAGGTCGACCGTGGAGTCCGCGCGGATGAACGGATGCCCCTCCAACTCCCTTGTACGGACCCACCTGTTGCGGTACCACTCGGCGCGGCCGCCCCGCAGCCGGATGCCGTGGAGCATGCCGGGGCCGGTGAACCAGTGACCCTTGTCCTCGCCGGGCAGCGGGTTGGGACCGTTCCGCAGATAGCGGCCGTCCAGATCGGGCGGCAGCGACCCTCTCACGGTGAGATCGGCCGCGTCGCGCTCCTCGGGGACCGGGGCGAAGCGGCCCCGGAGATACATCGGAAGGGTGGTCCCATCGGTCATGCTGCTTTCCTTGCTTCGTCGTCGCTTCGTCGTCGCTTCGTCGTTCGCCTTGTGGCGGATGCATCGTGGTGAGACTCGTGGTGGTCGCCATGGGGCGGTTGCCATGGGGCGGTGGAGCCCCCTGCGGATCCCGTGAGGGGGCAACGGGATCCGCAGGGGAGCCGGCTGCCTACTTGGCCGTGGTGCGGGCCGCATCCTCGGAGACCCCTGACGCGGCCTTCTTGATGAGCGCGGCCACCTCGGCGGGCCGGGACACATACACGGCGTGGCTGCCGCCGGTCTCGACCACCGTCGCGCCGGCCCGCTCGGCCATGGCGCGCTGTGCAGGGGGCGGGATCATGTGGTCGTCGGTGGCGACCAGGTAGAAACTCGGCCTGGACCGCCAGGCGGGCTGTCCGACCGTCCCGCCCAACGCGCCCACGCCCCAAGGCACTTGGGAGTCCGCGAGGAACCGGGCCTCGTCGGCGGGCAGGTCCCCGGCGAACGACGCGGCGAACTTCTCCCGGTCCAGGAAGAGGAACCCTTCGCGGGGCGGGAGGATCGGGGGTACGGGGGCTCCGGGCGGAGGGTCGGCGATGAGGGTGTTCACGGACTCGCCCTTGTCGGGCGCGAACGCGGTGACGTACACGAGCGCCGTCACGTTCTCGTGGTTGCCCGCTTCGGAGATCACCGCGCCGCCGTAGGAGTGTCCGACGAGTACGGTCGGGCCGTCCTGAGCGTCGAGTGTCAGGTTGGTCGTGGCGACGTCGCCTTCGAGCGAGAGCGTGGGGTTCTGTACGACGCTCACGTTGTAGCCGTCCGCGCGCAGCAGCTCGTGGACCCCCCTCCAGCCCGATCCGTCGACGAAGCCACCGTGAACGAGAACGACGCTCGTTGCTCGTGTTGCCTTCCTTGCGTGCCCGGCCTGCCCTGCCTCGCCTGTGTGCGCTGTCTGTCCTGCTTCAGGTGTGGTGCTCACGATGTGCCAGCTCCTTCATGCTGTGTGTGCTTGGTCTTGGTGTTGGTCCCGCGCGTTCGCAGAAGTCACGGAAGTCGCGGGAGTCGCCGAAGTCCCCGCGAAAGGGACGGCCCGCGCCGCCCTCAGCCGGGAAAGGCCGTCGCCGGCGCCGTCGCGGCCTGGGCGGCCAGCAGCCGCGCCTGGGCGCGGGCCGGATAGACCTTCGTGAAGACGGCGGGGCCGACGAGACCGGCGACGTGGGCCGCGATGCCCGCCCAGGCGGGGGCGTCCACCGCGCCGCAGACAGCCAGGCTCACGCCGATGAAGGTGAAACCCGAGCCCCAAGCACTGGTGATGTGGTTGTTGACCCGGATGAACTCCGGCATGTCCCAGAACTCGCGGGGTGTCTGCCGCCGCGCGATGCCCAGCGTGAAGGAGCGGCGGATGGCCAGGCTCCCCCAGGCGGTGGCGGCCAGCCAGGCGAAGGATATGACGTCGGTGTGGTCCGCCAGGCCGGAGTCGGGCCTGGAGACGGCGACGGCGCCGACCACGACGAAGTACAGGACGGTGCTGATCTCCAGGATCAGAGCGTCGAGGCCGACCCCGCGACGGCGGTCCTGCAGCAGGAGCAGCAGCCCCGTGACGAGACCCCCGACCGCGCCCCAGCGCCAGTCGAAGGACGACACGACGCCGGCGACGATCCAGGGGATGAATCCGCGCAGATAACCCATTGAAAGTTCCTCGGTGAAAGGGAATCGACGGCTACGGGAGGAGTACGTTCCCGAAGCCGTCGAGTGACCGACACCGACAAGATGCGCGGCGAGTACGGAAGTTCGGAACGGCGCGTGTGACGCTCATCACATGCGCCGTCGGGCTGCTCGGAGTGGGTGCACCGGTCGCGCATGGAGGCCAGCTCTCGGCCTGCGCACCGCTTACGTCACCCGCCCGGTCGGCGCTGCCCTACGGTCACATGACGCTCACGCGCGGGCTCACGACCGAGTCCGGATCTCCCGAGGTCCATACCGTGTCGCAGGAGGTGCAGGCGAATCTGTTGGACAGGCCGTCGGTGTGGCAGCCGCAGCTGGGGCACTGTTCCGTCGTGAAGTAGGCGTTCACGACATACGAGCGTAGTCGCGCACGCCCTTGGTGCTGCCGGCAGTTCGTGCGATTCATGATGTCCGGCGGCTCCGTTGCCGGGCGGATCAGAGGTCCCGGAGCTGACACTTGACGGGCTCGGTCAGTCCAGGGCGAACGGGTCCTTCGCCGGTGGCAGCGTGTGCTGATCGAACGCCCCCTCCGGCGGCTGCTCGATCGGCAGCGGCTCCTCCCTCCGGTGGCCTTCGGCGCAACGGGCGAACGGCCCCGTGACCGGGTCCATGAGGGCGCTCAGATGCGGGTCGACGTGATGGACCCACCAGTTCGACATGCCCAAGGCGCCGTCCCAGCGCAGCGTCTCCCAGGCGCGCCACAGGGAGTCCAGCCGGGAATACGCCTGAGCATGTGTGAACCAGCTCGGGCACCACACGCGCCCGGAGTCGGGGGTGGGGCGGGGGACGAGATAGATGAACCGGTCGGCGATGAATTCGGCGACGTTCGGGTAGTACAGCTCTGCCGGGCGGCCGGCGCTCTCCTCATCACGCCGGATGTCCTCGAGCGACTCGGCGCGCTCCTCGTCGGGCAGGGGTGATGTCACGGCGTCATGCTCCTCTTCGCAGCTGTACGTCGGTTGCCTCGGTATGGCGGCCAAGGCGGTCCAGCACCCTGACAAGCGTTTTGAGGGCCCATGCCAGGTCGGCCTGGTGTGTGTTCGGGTCCTCGTCCACCAGGCGGTGGTAGATGCGGGCGGCCCGTCGCGCCGGTTGTTCCGCACGGGCGGCTCGGTCCCAGTCGCGCCGCCCGCACAGGCTCAGCGCTCTGGCCAGCCGGCACAGGACCAGCGCACGCTCGGCCGGCGGCACGCCGGGGCGATCGACGAACGCAAGGCAAACCTCCTCCGCCTGTAGTGCGGTGCGCCAGGCCGCGGCCTCGTCCCCCGTCGAGGCCTGCCCCTCGGCCAGCCTCAGGAGAGCGAAGCACAGGGACCGCTCCTGGCCGGCCCGGTCCCCGACGATCAACTGGCGCCTCAGGCGCACCTCGTGCTCCGCGATACGGACGGAGTCGCGGAAGGAACTGGTCATCAGCAGTGCGCGGGCCAGCTGCGCACACGTGGCGGCCAGGTCCGGCTCGTGCCTGGCGTCGCTCGCCGACAGCTGTACGCGCAGCTCGTACGCCTCCCGCAGCGAGGAAACCGACCGGTCGGCCGTCGCCCAGGACGTGGCGTAGCTCGTGCCGAGGTCGTGCAGGCACCATGCCAGGCCCTCGCGCCCCTCCTCGGTGACATGGGACAGCCGGCGGTAGAGCGGCTGCGCCTGGCGCAGCAGGATGCGCTCCGCGACCGGCCGGTCGTACTTGCGGTACAGGTCGGAGAGGTCGTGGAGGGCGGTCGCGTACCCCACTGTGTAAAGACTGGGGGCGTACTCCCTCAGGCGGCGCCGGACGGCGAGGGCCTCGTTCAGGGCCGCGAGCGCGTCCGCCGAGCGGCCCAGGACGTCGTAGGAGTGGGCGAGTTTGAGAGCTATCCCGGACTGGTTCTTCAAGTCGCTTGCGCTGAGCGGTAGTTCGGCCCGCTCGTAGGTCGCCAGTGCCTCCTTGAAACCCTCCACCGCCGCCCGGTGCTCGCCCGCGCTCGCCTGGAAGGTGGCGAGCGCGCTCACCGACTGCGCCAGAGCGGGCTCCGGAGTCCCATACGGTTGGCGCGCCAGGGCCCGGCGATGCTCGACGGCCTCTGCGATGGAATCCCGTGCCGCCGCGAACTCCCCCGCGTCGAGCTGCTCCCAGGCGAGGTTGTGCAGCATCTGCGCCAGTGTGGAGCGGTGGACGCCGGGAAGATCCCCGGACAGCGGGCGCAGCAGTCCGATCGCTTCCCGTACCAGCTCCATGGCCTCGCCGGGTGGCCGCGTGGCGTTGCTGTAGTCGACCGCCAGGCCCATCAGCGCGTTCGCCAGGTCGGCGGCGTAGGCGTCGGGGTTCTCCTTCGTCAACCGGCGCGCGGTCTCCGCTGCCTCCTCGCTCAGCGACAACGCCTCCGAATGCCGCTCGAAGCGCCACAGGTTCGCGCCTCGTGCCGTCAGCGCCTTCGTGAGCAGGAGCGGATCCAGATCGGGGTGCCGGGCCACCAGATCGCGCGCGCGCCGGACGGCCTCGTCCGTGTGGTCGTCCGACCTGGCGATCTGGTCGAAGGCAATCGCACTCGGGTCGAGCCGCCACACCACCTGTGACTGGTTGATGAGTGCCCGCACCAGTCCGCGCTCGCGCTTCGCCCAGTCCTCGCCGCCCTGTGCCGCCATTGCGCGGAAGAGACCCAGCGCCTGGTCACCGGCGTCGTGTGCCTCCATCAGGTGCCTGGTCATGCGCCGGGCCAGCGAGAGCACCAACAGCGAGTCGGCCCACTCCGTGCGGTGCGTCGTCGCCCCGTCGTCCGCCAGCGTTGCGCGGATCACGACAGCGTCACCGGCCGCCACCCGGGCTTCCTCCCAGTCGCCGACCGCGAGGTGCCGCTCGGCCAGGTTGTGCAGCGCCCAGGCGCGGCCGCGCAGCGCCTGCGGGCTGTCGCCCGTCGCGCGGCACAGGCGGTTCAGTTCGCGGGCCACATCGAGGGCGTACTCGCACAGCACATGGGACTGTTCCGGCAGTGCGTCGGAGTGTGCGCGCAGCACCGTGACAGTCAGCGGCTCGCCGGTGAGGGCCGGGTTCAGCACTTCGCGGAGCCGGTCGACGACGATGCGGGCCTCGCGCGTGCGGCCCTCGTTGGCATGGGCCACGGCGGACCGGGCCAGTACGGTGAGGGTCTGCACCCGCTGATGGTCCGGGGCTCCGGCGAACAGCCTGCCGAGCAGCCCCGCCTCGTCGATGATCTGCTCGGACGCCTGGTACTCCGCCAGCCGGTCCGGCTCGAGCCCGCCCCAGTGGCGGCCCTCGGGCGGCGGATACAGGTCGCGCAGCCAGTCGGCGATGTCCGCGGTCAGCCACTGCGGTTCGTCGGGCAGCAGGCGGGCGATGATCGCGCGCGCTTCCCGCTCGTCCTGCGCGGGGCACAGCACGGCCGCCGCCACGGCCTGCCCGAGCAGGGGCCGCGCCCGCCGCCCCATGCCCCGTCTCTCGGCGGAATCCTGCCAGTACGTCTGCTCGTGCCACAGGATTTGGGACTCCAATCCGTCCCCGGCCCGCTGAGGAACCCGAACGCGGCGCAGCAGCGCGGCCAGGGCCGCCATCTGAACCGTCAGCGCCGTCTCGACCCGTGGACCCGCCGCGCGGGCCGCGGTCGGGAGGACGTCGGACAGCTGCTGCCAGTCGATGTCCGTCCCCCCGGTCACCTCCGTCAGGCGGCCGGCGAGGTCGCGGGCCGCCGCCAAGAACGCATGCTCCCGGTCCGCGGAACGGGTGCTGAGCGAGTGCAGCCGGGTCTCGGGGAGGGCGCCGGTCGCCCTGGTCCGCCAGGAACCGAGCGATTGGGCGAGCAGCAACAGGCGCACCGGATGCCTGGCTTCCTCGGTCTGCTCCCGCAGCTCCCTGACCAGCTCGGGCCGGGTCTCCGCGTAGTCGACGACGAGGAGCAGCGGATGCTGCACGGTGCGCAGCGCCTCCAGGTCGCGCGGCGTGTGGCGGACCTGTCCGGCCACCCAGCCGCGGTTCCGCAGCCGTTCCATCACCTGCCGCGCCAGCCGGGTCTTGCCCTGCCCGCCGGGGGCGGTGAGGACACGGACGGCGGGGGCGCCGTCCGAATCCGCCAGACACCACTGCTCCAGGTCCGCGAGGGTGTCCTCCCTGCCGTGGAACGACACCACCTCGGCGTCGGCCCGCAACAGCATGGTGGGGGACGCCACCTCACGTTTGGGCAGCGCGGATTCCAACAGGCCTGCCAGCTCGGCCGGTTCGGGCTGCGGATCAACGGAGGTCACCTCGCGCACCACCGCGCGGAAGTCGTCGCAGGCCAGCAGGTCCTCGCTGCGGGTGTACGTCAGCCGCGTGCCCTGGCGCGGCCGGCGGTCCGCACGCACGACGCCGAGCAGCAGCTTCCCGCGTTCCCGGAAGAGGGCCGCGCCCGACATCCCGGACCATGGGGTGAGTTGCGCGGCGGTCCCGTGGTCGAGCCCCGCGGTGGCGAATCCCAACAGACCTGCGTCGTCGATGATTTCGGAGGTCCTGCCACCGTGCGGCCTGACCCGGCCGACGAGTGTCTCGCGGTTGCGTCCGCCGTCCTCGCTTCGCTGCTGGCGGGGGAATCCCGTGGCAGTGACCCGCATCTCGGAACCGGCCGTCACGCACCAGCCCCAGCGTTGCGGGCGTCGGCCGAGGGCGCCGCGCAGCGTGGCAGGCGTCGGCCATTCCTGGTCATCGGCCGGGATCTCCAACAGGGCGGCGTCCACGGCCTCGTCATGCCGGCGCCACCGCACCACCACCGGGAACGGCGCCGCCGACTCGCCCAGCGCCACAGTGATCTTTGCCTGCCTGTCCGGCGGCGGGAGCAGATGCGCGGCGGTCAGGACGAGCCGCGGCGCGATGAGGTAGCCGCTGCCGATGCCCGCGCTGCGGACGAGAACGACCTGCTCCACCTCCATCAGCCCACCGCCGCGCTAGTCGATGTCGCCCACGGCGAAGTCTCCGCCGCCACGGCGCTCCGGGTTCAGCCGCAGCGTCACGCGCTGAGCGGACCGCGTCGACCGCTCCTGCCGGCCGTTGGCCTCCACGACGCCGAACCGCAGCGCCCCGCCGCCGTCTCGCCTGCGCACCAGCTCGATCTCGAACTCCGCGGTGATCTCGCCCAGCACGAACTGCAACTCTGAGCGCTGGCCCCGGCGTTGAGCCTCCGACAGCTGGGATCGCAACACCTCGATGGCGTCAGCCAGGTCCAACCAGTCCTCGTCGTGCCCTCTGCTCGCCACGCTCACCCCTCGTCACGACTTCAGCATGGGCACCCATTCTAGTGATCCTGAGTCACTCTCACCGCTGCGATCCGCCATCCCGCACAAAACGCAGATGCTGATCCGGGGAACGCCTCACTGCGGCGTGGACGGGGGTCATGCCGGGCGCGACCCTCTTCGAAGAAGGCGCAGACACCACAACTCACCTTTCGTGCACGACCTCGAGAACGGCACGCAGCGCGTTCGGGCGACGCTCGACGGGCTCGTGGTCCACCAGATGGACCTGGCAGCCGAGCGCGGCGGCCCCGACGTCCGCGACGCGGTCGTCGCCGACCATGAGGACTTCGCGGGGCGGCAGCCCGAGCTTGTCGCAGGCCGCTCGGAAGAGCTCCGGATCCGGCTTCTGAACCCCGTGTTCGAAGGAGAGGACGTAGGCGTCGACGAGGCCGTGGACACCGTGTTCGCGGAAGACGGGGCGCAGGTCCCAGCCGATGTTGCTCACCACGGCGACCGGCACGCCTCGCCCACGCAGGGCACGGAGCGTGGCCTCGGCGTCGGGGTAGGGGCGCCATGCCGCGGGAGTGCGGTGTCGGTCGTACAGCGCGTCGGCCAGCTCCACCGACGGGAGCGACGCCTCCCGCGCGAGAGCGGTGTACGCGGCACGGTGTCGCTCGGCGCTCAGGTCGCGCTCCCGCCACAGCGTGTCGAGGTGCGCCGGCAGCGCGCGCGGCGGAGGCCCTCCGGGCAAGGCTCCCGCCTCCGCCAACCGACCGGCACATGCTGCGAGTTCGTCCTCTGACATGTCGAGTCCGGCCTCCGAGACGACGGCTCCCAGCCAGTGTGAGACCGACTCGATGTGGAAGAGGGTCCCGGAGAAGTCGAACATCACGCCTTTGATCATGCCGGCGATCCTCGCCTCCTCCACCAGCGGTGCGCAAGCCCGAGAGCCCGCCAGGAAGTGGACGACGCCGTCGGCGTCCGCGTCACGGCTTCCGGTACGTCACCAGCGGTGTGGCGTCACCGAGGTTCCTGAGCTCCATCGGGCCGTCGGGGGTCTCCACCACGTACTCGGAATTGAACTCCTCGGGCGGGCAGTACGTGGTCTTCTCGCCCTCCAGGACCTTGGCTCCCCTGGGCTGCACCCTGTCTTCCCAGATGTTGATCACGTCCATGCGGACCCGGCACGTGGGGCCCTTGAGCGTCTCGACCGTGGCCGAGGCGGGCACGTTGAGCTCGCTCTGCCGGAAGGTCACCTCGTGGCTGCCGTCCTCGGCCCGCCAGGTGCCGAGGAAGCGTTCACCGAGCTTCTTGTACGTGGTCGCGACCTCGCCGAAGCCCTTGCCTGCGCGCCAGCCGAGTGTCGTCGTGCCGGCCGATGACTTGGACGAGAACGTCGCCGACCTCCCGTCGCGTGCGATGTCGACCCGGTCCCAGCCGTCCCAGTCCTTGGTGAGGTGGGTGTCCCACTTCCCGAGTCCGCCGGTGCCGACGGCGGCGACGCTCTCCGTCGGCGGCTCGCCGTCCCGGCAGTACGGTCCGAAGTTGGCGCGCACGGTGACGGTGGCGCGAAGTGCCTTCAGGTCGATGCCCCGGCAGGGATCGGTCTTGGTGGCGTATACCGTCTTCGACCTGGACCAGGCCTTGCCGTTGGCGCTCCGGTGCCGTTCGAGCAGGCCCGTACCGGCCTGGTAGCGCAGGGAGACCCGGCGTCCGTCGGACAGTTCGACGACCGCCTCGTCGTCGGTGTCCTTGACGACCCGTGCCACTCCGGTCGGCGCGGCCGCGGCGTCGACCTGACAGGCGGTGATGCCGGCTGTGACCAACAGCACGGCCCCTGCGATCCCGAAGACAGACTCGCGTTGCATATGACGTCCTTCAAGCATCGAAATGAACTCTCGGACAACTGACGCACGCCGAGCCAGGATCGTTGCACGGAAGGCGAAATTCCGCAGCCACCCTCAGTGCATCATCACCGCCTGCCGCCGAACTGCCAGTTGTGGACCTCGACTTCTGCGTAGAGGCCAACGGTCAGAACGGCGCATGCCGCGTCCGGGTCCGGTGCCCGGACCAGCGCCGCCGTACCCAGCCAGGCGGCACCGTCGTCGGACAGCAGAGGCCCGTACGCGATCAAGTCGTCCTGACCGGCGGGCACATCGAGGTCGGCGGCCTGCCCCGCGCCGAGGCCGAGCACGAGGTATCGGTTGCCTTCGGTCGGGCCACCGGGGTAGTCCCACATGGTGCGCCCCAGCGTGTTGCGCCACCGGCGCAGCATCACGTCCCGGTACACACCGGCCTGGTAGCCGGGTTCGTCGAAGGCGAACGCGCGCGCCGCCGCGGTATCCGGCAGGTCGACCATGTGCACACTGCCCGTGGGCTCTTCACCGTCGCTGCTGAGGGTCGGGCCGCGAGCGATCATCTCTTTGCCGTACTGGTCCATGTAGGACCAGTGGTCTTCCAACAGCTCCTGGCGCAGCGCCAGGGAGCCGAGACGATCGCGGTGGTAACAGAAGAATTCCATGCGCACACTCTCCACCACCGGCTGGGCGGCCGGCCCGGCGGTGGTCCGCAGACACCACCGGGGCCAGGCACATGCAGGATCTTCCGTCCTGCCCGAGTTATCCGAACTGGCCGGGCTGGTAGTCGCCGGCCGGCGTCTGGAGAATGACGTTCCCTCGGTTGAACGTGTTGATGAGGGCGATCTGCGACACCAGGGCGGCGAGCTGGTCCTCGTCGTAGTGCTTGGCGGCATTCGCCCAGGCCTCGTCCGACACGCCTCCGGCCGCGTCCGCGAGGCGGGTGCCCTGCTCGGTCAGCTCCAGCGCCGCGCGCTCGGCGTCGGTGTAGACCGTGGCCTCCCTCCACGCCGCGACCAGGTTCAGGCGCGTCGAGGTCTCACCGGCCGCGGCGGCGTCCTTGGTGTGCATGTCGAGGCAGCCACCGCACCCGTTGATCTGGCTGGCGCGGATCTTCACCAGCTCCAGCGTCGCGTGCGGCACCGACGACTCGGCGAGCACCTGGTTCGCCGCGATGATGTGCTTCCAGAACTTCATGGCGGTCGCGTTGCCGAACATGTCCAAACGGGCGTTCATCGTGAACTCCTCGGTCGTTGCCGATGCCTACACCCCTATGACGGAATGGCTCCGCGTGCTGTGACATGGCCGCATGTGACCTGCGTCTCCATGCCCTGTTCTGCGGGAGTGGCCACCGAAGGCGCGGTCTACGGGATGAGCGTCGCGATGCCGGCGCAGAGCAGGTCGAGGCTGCGGGTGAACTTCTCGTCCGGGTGCTGGGCGGACGCGGCGGCAACCGTCCGGGGGTAGCGCCGCTGAAGATCGGCGATGTCCTCGGCGGTGACGGGCACCGCGGGTGGCTCGCTCTGCTCCTGGAGTACATAGCCGGTGACATGGCTGAGCACCGTGTCGGCAGCGGTGCCGCAGTGCTCCGGCGGGACGCCGGCCTCGGCAAGGGTGTCGAGCAGCCGTTCCATCAGCGAGAGCGCGCCGGGGCTGAGCGTCTTGGGGCTGTCTGCGAGCAGGATCGCCCCGCCGGGGTGCCGCTGGATGCTCTGCCGTACGGCGACGGCCTGCGCCGCGACCCGCGCCTGCCAGCCTTCCTGCCCCGGCAGTTGGGCCAGGGCCGCGGTGCCGACGTCGTAGGCCTGCCGGGCCACGCGGTCGGCCATGAGCTGGAGCAGCGCGGCCTTGTTCGGCACGTGGTAATAGAGGCTGCCGGCGTGTACGCGGAGCCTGTCCGCGACCTGCCGTATGGAGAAGCCGTGGTAGCCGGTCTCGGCGAACACCGCCATCCCCGCGTCGACGATCCGGTCTGCAGTCAGCTTCACGACCGCAGTTTAACGATCCTCAACAGTTTTCAAACACTGTTTGAAAATCGCCGCCGTCGAGCTACTGTCACGATCGACGAATCGACGGGGGAACGAAGGGGGCGGTGACGATGGGCAGCCTGCTGTTCAGCGCGACCACGGCGGCACTGATGGCGCTGATGTTCAACGGTGGCGTGGCTCTGGTCGGTCAGACCACGCTGGGCGGGCGGCGGATCCCATGGGCGGCCGTAGGCCTGACCGGGGTCGCGCTCGCCGGAGTCGTCCTCCAGCTCTGCTGGTCGGGGGCGATGGGGGCGCTCGACGCGGACCCGGCGAAGTCCGGCTGGTGGCGCGTGGTCACCTCGGTCTTCATGCAGAACGGGGGCTTCGGCGGGGCGGCCTGGAACATCGCGACCCTCGCTGCCGTCGGGGCCTTCGCCGAGTGGTTCTGGGGGGCGCCGCTGACGCTCGCCCTGTTCGCCGCGGGCATTCTGCTGCCTGAGCGGATCGACGCGCTGTGGGCCCAGACCTCGCACAGCACCGACCCGCGCAACTTCGCCGGCAGTTCGGGCGCGACGTACTTCCTGGGCGCGACGCTGGCCGCGGCGCTGCTGCTGCACGGCGCTGCGGGCGAGGCACTCGGCAAGGGTTCCCACGGCGCGAACTCCGACACCGCGCCCTCGCCCGAGGAGAGCACGCGCCGCAGTGCCGTCCGCAAGCACCGGCTCCTCGCCCTCGCCGTACCGGCGCTCGGGATGGCGATGTGGTTCACCCAGGAGAACGGCCACGGGCTCGTCGCCTGCTACGGGTTCGCCCTCGGGGCACTCGCCTGGGTCGCGTTCCGCACCGTGCTGCGCCCGGACCGCGACCTGCGGCAGCCGCCGCGCACGACGATGGCCTCGCTGGCCGGGCTCATCGGTGGCCGGACCCGGAGCGCCGCGTAATCGGTCGCCGGACCCGGAGCGCCGCGTAACGGAAGGTCCCGCTCCCGGCCGCGCCTCGGACACGACGTCATATCCAGGCGCTGCCCCCGGCAGTAAGTACCCTGCACGCATGATCAACGGCGCTCACGTCATCATCTACAGCCAGGACGCGGAGGCGGATCGCGCCTTCTTCAGGGATGTCCTGGGGTATCCGCACGTCGATGCCGGCGACGGCTGGCTCATCTTCAAGCTGCCTCCTGCCGAGGTAGCGGTCCACCCCGCCGACGCACCGTCACACGAGTTGTACCTGATGTGCGATGACGTCAATGCGACGGTCGATGAGCTCTCGGCCAAGGGGGTCGAGTGCACCCCGGTCACGAACGCCGGGTGGGGCATCAAGACCGGGATCCGGCTGCCGGGCGGCGGCGAGCTGGGCCTCTACCAACCGCGCCACGAAACGGCCCACCACCTCTGACGAAATCTGACGACCTCAAACGACCTCTCCCGGGCCGGGTCGGCTGCCGGCTGCCCGTCAGGCCCGTGGGATGGCGCGTCCCGTGGGTCGGTACTCCATCACCAGCACCCTGCCGTCCAGGTCGTGATGGCTCAACAGCTCCAGGTCGGCCGACCCCACACCGTCGAACAACGGCTCGCGGCCCGACTCCCCCACGAGCAGCGGAAAGGTCATCAGCCGCAGCCGGTCCACGAGACCCGCGTCGAGGAGTTGCCGGACCACGGACAGACTGCCCATGGTCCGCAGAGGCACATGGCCCTCGCTCTTGAGCCGGGTGACCTCGGCGATCAGGTCGTCATGGCACACGCGCGTGTCCTGCCAGGCGACCGTCTTCAGCGTCGACGAGAAGACGACCTTGTCCACACCGGGCATCGGATCCGCGCCGGCACCACCCGTCTCCCCGGGGAGATCCGCGAGGGCCTCGTAGGTACGCCGCCCCATGAGCACCAGCTGCGGTCCGGCCATCTCCTCGTGGATCCACTCCTCGAGCATGGGTCCGTAGTAGCCGAAGTAGGCGGGCGACGTTGCGCTGCCGGCATACCCGTCAACCGAGACGAACACATCGACGGTGAGTGTCTGCATGGCCATACCTCCGAATGTCTCGCACCTTCCGTGCCACACCCGCTCCCCTCGGCCATGGCCTCCAGCGGAGACGTCGGAGAGACGTAGGACAGACGCCGGAGCGGCATCGCGTGTTTCGACCTGTTCAGCCAATCACGTCGCCCGCTCCTCCGGGTCGCTACGAGCCGCTGTCCGTGGGGCGGCGTGCGATCCAGAGCTGGCGCGTGGAGCGCACCACCAGGTCGTCGCGACGGCGTACGTCCGCCGGACCTTCGTTCAAGAGGGTGTCGAGCGCTTCGAGGTCGGCCGGCTCGATGCGGCCGTCCAGGGCGCCGCGGATACGGCTGAGCGTCCCGTGCGCGTAGAGCCCGGCGCTGCCGCCCGCCGCCGGACGCAGTTCGAGATTCTCTGTGCGCTCGTCCTCAAGGGCGAAGCCGCTCGACGCCAGCAGTGTGCCCCAGTCGGCACCCATGTGGGGCACCTCTTCGGCGTGCAGTGTCGTGAGTGCGTCGCGGCAGCGGCCTTCCAGCCCCGGGCGCTCCGGTACCGCGTCGTCGGCGAGGAACCGCGGCATCCCGTCCAGTTCGGCGACGGCCAGGACCCCGCCCGGACGCAGCGCCTTGAAGACGATGTCGAGGGTCGCGGCGGGGTCGTCCATGTGGTGCATGGAGGCCGAGGCCCACACGAGGTCCGCGTCGGCGACGCCCGGCAGGCCCGTACCGGCGTCCGCTTCCAGCGGCTGGACCCGCGAGGCCAGGTTCTCGGCGGCAGCGGTCCGGGTCAGCAGTTCCAGCATGTGAGCGGAGCTGTCCACGGCCGTCACCTGGGCGGAGGGGAACTGCTTCAGCAAGGCGAACGTCCCCGTGCCGCTCCCGGCACCGAGGTCCACGATCCTCTCGACGTCCCCGGCGGCTTCCGCGATGGAACGCATCGCGGAAGCGAGGTACGGCGCGAACAGATCGGCATCGAGGTCGAGCAGCTCCGCGAGGCCGTCCTGCTCATGGGAAGGAGTGCCGTGGCTGTGGGTGGCGTGGGCGCTGTGGCCTGCGCCATGAGGCCCATGCCCCTGCGGCTGCGGCTGCGGCTGCGGCTGCGGCTGCGGCTGCGGCTGGGAGTGAGCGGGAGAACCGTGCGGTGCGGGTGTGCGGTGCGTCATGACATCGACCGTACGTGCCATTTCGTTCAACGCATAAGCCCTTGCCTATGAAGCAAGAAGATCCGCCGCTCGACGGCCTCCAGCGCAAGGGATCACGGCCTTGCGCGCCGCACGTGGCCGGTCACGCGACGACCCGGCCTCCCCCAGCCGCCTGACACCTCCGGCTCAGACCTGGTACCGGTCCGTCGCGAACAGCTCGATGTTCTCGGCCACCCACTGCGACGTCCGCTTCAGACCGTCCTCCAGGGACACCTCGGGCTGCCACCCCGCCCACTCACGCGCCCGCGCGTTGTCGGAGAGCAGCCGCTCCACCTCGCTGCCGGACGGCCGCAGCCGCGCCGGGTCCACTACCACCTTCGCGTCTCGACCCGATGCGGCGATCAGCGCGGTCGCCAGGTCCCCGATGGAGATCTCCCGCCCGGTGCCGAGATTGACGGACTCGCCGAGCGCCCGGTCGCAGTCCGCGAGGGCGAGGAAGCCGGCCGCGGTGTCCGTGACGTACGTGAAGTCGCGGGTCGGGGTGAGCGACCCGAGCCTGATCTCCGTTGCGCCCGCGTGCAGTTGGGACAGGATCGTGGGTATCACGGCGCGCGCGGACTGCCGCGGACCGTAGGTGTTGAACGGCCGCACCACCGTCACCGGCAGTTCGAAGGCGTGCCAGTGCGACAGCGCCATCATGTCCGCGCCGATCTTGGAGGCGGAGTACGGGGACTGCGGCTGGAGCGGGTGCGTCTCACTGATGGGGGCGGTCAGCGCGGTCCCGTACACCTCGCTGGTGGAGGTGTGCAGCAGGCGGCGTGCGGAGTGGCGGCGGCAGGCCTCGGCGATGTTCTCGGTGCCGACGACGTTCGTCTGGACGTAGGCGCCGGGCGAGTCGTAGCTGTACGGGATGCCGATGAGCGCGGCCAGGTGGAACACGGTGTCGCAGCCGGCCACAGCGTCCATCACGCGGCCCGCGTCGCGCACGTCGCCCGCGATCATCTCGACGGGGCTGTGCGGGTCGCTCAGGTAGCGCGCCAGGTAGCCCTTCTCCGCGTACGGCTTGTAGTGCACCATCGCACGGACCTTCGCGCCACGCTCCACGAGCATGTCGACGAGCGTCGAGCCGATGAACCCCTCGGCGCCCGTGACGAGGACGGTGCGGTCGGCCCAGTGGTTGTCGGTGGTGGTCATGAGGTGAACTCCATTTCGTGGACAGGCGAGTTGGGGGTGGCGGCGAGGCTGATCACCTTCGCGGCGAGCAGGTCGGCCGCGTGCGCATGGTTTCCGGGGTCCGCGGCGCGGCTCATCGCCGCGAGTCGGGACGGGTCGGCGAGCAGCGGCTCGACGAGGACCGCGAGCCGCTCGGCGGTCGTCTCGCCGTCCGGTACGAGGTGGGCGGCGCCCGCGTCGGACAGCACGCGGGCGTTGTGCGTCTGGTGGTCGCCCGGGGCGTGCGGGTACGGCACGAGAACGGCGGGCACGCCGGTGGTGGCGAGTTCGGCGACGGTCGCCGAACCGGCCCGGCAGACGACCAGGTCGGCGACGGCGTACGCCAGGTCCATCCGGTCGAGGTACGGGACGGCCTGCGCGACCGGCGAGTCCCCGAGCCGCCGGCGGGTCTCGTCGAGCGCGGCGGGCCCTGTTTTGATCAGCAGATGGACGTCGGGGCGGTGCCGCCAGCGCGCGGCGAGCCCGAGGGCCGCCTCGGTGAGCCGCGCCGCGCCGAGGCTGCCGCCGTTGAACAGCACGACCCGCGCGCCGTCGGGTATCCCGAAGGCGTGCCGCGCCTCGGCGCGCAGGGCGATCCTGTCGAGGGTGGCGAGCTGCGTGGCGATCGGCATGCCGACGGTGTCGGCGTTCTTGCCACCGGACAGGTGCGTGCGGCTGCGGTCGAAGGCGACCGCGATGTGCGGGGTGAGCCGCGCGGCGAACTGGTTGGCGCGGCCCGGAACCGCGTTGGACTCGTGGATCACGCTCGGCAGCCCGGCCATGCGCGCGCCGACGATGACGGGGGCGCTCGGATAGCCGCCCATGCCGACCGCCACCTGGGCGCCTTGGGCGCGCAGAATGGCGCGGCATTGGGCGCCCGACCTCAGCAGAGCGGCGGGCAGCAGGTAGCGCTTGGCGCCGAGGGCGGGGTCGAAGGGGATCATGTCGACGGTGTGCAGGCGGAACCCGGCGCCCGGGATGAGCTTGGTCTCAAGGCCCCGCTCGGTGCCGACGAAGGAGATCACCGCGTCCGGGGCGGCCCGGCGCAGTGCTTCGGCGAGCGCGAGCCCGGGGTAGATGTGACCGCCGGTGCCGCCCGCACCGATCACGACGGAGATTGGTGTGCGCATGGCGGCCACACTCGTGGAGCGGTCTAAGAGGGTTCTAAGAGTCCCGTTTGGCACTCTTTACGGCATGACCAAGATCCTCGTAGTCGATGACGAGCCGGAAGTGCGGGCGGCCGTCGAGGACGGACTGACCGTCGAGGGATACGAGGTGCGCGGTGCGCGCGACGGCCTCGAGGCGCTCTCCGCGGTCTCGTCCTGGCAACCCGACGCGGTCGTCCTCGACGTGATGATGCCGGTCCTGGACGGGCTCGGCGTGTGCCGTCAGCTGCGGGCGATGGGCGACCGTACTCCCGTACTCGTCCTCACGGCGCTCGACTCGGTGAGTGAGCGCGTCGACGGCCTGGACGCGGGCGCCGACGACTACCTCGTGAAGCCGTTCGCCCTGGACGAATTGGTGGCGCGCGTACGGGCGCTGCTGCGGCGTGCGGCACCGACCCCTACGGAGGACGGGCTGACGTACGCGGACCTGGTCCTCGACCCCGACACCCGTACGGGACGGCGAGCCGGCCGTCCGCTGGAGTTCAGCCGCACCGAGGCGGCACTGCTCGAACTGCTGATGCGCCACCCGGGACAGGTCCTGCCGCGCGAGCTGATCCTGGAACTCGTGTGGGGCCGCGACTTCGGCCCGGACTCCAACTCCCTCGCCGTATACGTCGGTTATCTGCGCCGGAAGCTGGAGGCCGGCGGCGAACCGCGCCTTGTGCACACGGTCCACGGCATCGGCTACCGGCTGGACGTGGCATGAGCGGCGCGCGCAGACTCGGGCGCCGCTGGCGGCGGCACCGGCCGCTGCGCACCCGGCTCGCCGTGGCGGCCTCGGCGGCGGTGGCACTGGTCGCCGTCGGCGTGTGCACGGCGGCGTTCTTCGTGATCCGTTACGAGATGTTCCACCAGCTCGACCTGAATCTGACCCAGTCGGCGACCCGGGTGCTCCAGGAGAACCGGGACGCCGGACCGCAGGTCGTGGCCGGAGAGTGCCGGTTCCTGTCGGCTCCGGCCTGCGCCCAGATCGTGCCGGCCCTGGCGGCCGAGGACCCCGCACACCCCTATCTCCTGCCCGTGTCGGCGCCGGTCCGCGAGGTGGCAACGGGCGATCGGGCCCCCTACTTCAGCAACATCACGCTCTCCGGCAAGCCCATACGGATGCTGACGACCCGCCTCGGCCACGACAAGGCCCTTCAGGTCGCGCTCCGTTCGGACAGCGTCGAGAAGGGCGTACGCCAAGCGGCCGGCCTGCTGGCCGTGATCGGCGCGGCCGGCGTTCTGCTGGCGGCCGGGCTCGGCTACTGGGTGTCCAGGACCGGTCTCGCGCCGGTGGCGCGGCTGACGGCGACCGCCGAGCGCATCGCGTCGACCCGCGACCCGCGCCACCGCATCGAGCTGCCGCCCGGCCCGCCGGGGCGTGAGGACGAGGTGACCCGACTCGCCGCGAGCTTCAACACGATGCTGGGCGAGCTGGAGCAGTCGGTGACGGCACAGCGCCGCCTGGTCGCGGACGCCTCGCACGAGCTGCGCACTCCACTCACCGCGCTGCGTACGAACGCGGAACTCCTCGCCCGCGCCGACCGGTTGACCGATGCACAGCGCGACCGGGCGGCGGGGGCGCTGGCACGGCAGCTGCGCGAAGTGACGGGCCTGGTGAACGACTTGATCGAGCTGGCCAGGGACGAGGAACCCGCGCCGCTCCTCGAAGAGGTACGGATCGCCGCACTCGCCGAACACGCGGTGACGGCGGCCCGCGCCCACTGGCCCACCACCCCCTTCACCCTGGACATCGCCCCGGCTGCCTCCCAGGCCGTACGCCCGGGGGTTCCTGCCCGGCTGACCAGGCTGCTGACGAACTTGCTGGACAATGCGGCGAAGTTCAGCCCGGAAGGGCTGCCGGTGGAGATGGAACTCACCACGTCCCGGCATCCGGGTCCGGGTCCGGGTCCGGGTGAGCGTCTCGAACTGACGGTCCGCGACCACGGGCCCGGCATCACCGCACAGGACCTGCCGTATGTCTTCGACCGCTTTTACCGGGCGGAAACGGCCCGCGCCCTGCCGGGGTCGGGCCTCGGCCTGGCCATGGCCCGCCAGATCGCCCGAGCACACGGCGCCGAGTTGACGGCGGAACAGGCGCAGGGCGGCGGGGCGGTGTTCCGGCTGACGTTCGAGTGAGAGCCGCTTACCGGACCGCGGCCGCGTGACGACGGTGGCAAGGGGGAAGACTGGCTGCCGAGAACCATGCGAGCTGGAACACGGGGGAACTCATGAGCGCGACGGCATCGGCACGGAGGCGGCGAGCAGGGCTTTCGTATCGGCGGGTAGCGGGCCTCGTGCTCGCCGCGCTGGTCACCTCGGCGGTGGGTGGCTGCGACAGTTCGGACCACTCCGGCGAGGCGGCGCCCTCCGCCCCTCAACAGACGTCGAAGACCTCGCCGTCCCAGAAGTCCCCGTCCCCGAAGACTCCGTCCACGCGGCCTTCGTCCGGGCAGCCGTCCGCGTCGGCGGCGGACGGGCGCGACGTCGGCGCCTGCGCGGACGGCAACTGCGAGATCGCGGTATCCAGTCCGGTGACGTTCCGCTTCAAGGGCCCGAACGGTACGGCGACACTGACCGTCACCGAAGTCGGCCCGGACAAGGTCGAGTACACGGTGAAGTCGGGAAACGGCCAGTCCAAGGCCGGCGCGACCGGCCCTGGACAAGGGTGCATCACGGTCCTGCGCAGCAACGGTGGAGGCAACTCCTGCGGTGGCCTGGGGGACGCCACCCGGCCGAGCCCCGAGCCCGACGCAGTGGTGATCCAGGCGGCGACCGGCGAGGACGGCACGGCGATCCTGCACATCGTGTCCGACTGACAGCGATCACGTCACCGGCAGCCCGGCTCCCCGCCACCCCCGTGGGCGGAGAGCCGGACACGACTCCGGCGGTTCCCCCGCCCCCGGTCAGACCGCCAAGCCCTCTGACGCACGGCACGACACGGCGCGCTGCGCGAGCCTGCCCTTCCCTGCCCGTAAGCCCTTGTGCCCCAGACTCCCCCAAGCGTCGTGCAGCGACCTTGATACTTTCTTGCACACGCAAGGAGAGCAGCACCGCATCCCGAGTCGACGGACCGATACCGGTCGGCGAGGGCGCAGGGAGCAAGGGGAAGTATGAGCATCGGCTTCGAGCTCTTGGGCGACGTGGTCATCCGCTCCGGCACATCCGAGATCGTCCCCGGCTCCCCGCGGCAAAGATGTGTCCTCGCTCTTCTGCTCATCGACGCCAACCGGCCCGTGGCCATGGACACGCTCATCGAGCGGGTCTGGGGCGCCACGCCCCCGCGTCAGGCCTCCGCCACGCTGTACAGCTACATCTCCCGGCTCCGCGCCCTACGGGCGACGCCGTCCGAGAAGGAGGCATGGGACATCGCCCGTACTCCGGCCGGCTATCTGCTGCGCACGGACGAGACAAGCGTGGACCTGGTCCTGTTCCGGTCCGAGGTCGACCGGGCGCGAACCATGACGCCCGAGGAGGCGAAGGAGCGGTACGAACGGGCTCTGGCGCTGTGGCGGGGCCGCCCGTTCGCCGGGCTCAAGTCGAACTGGCTGGACGGATACCGCCTCACCCTCGACGCCGAGCATCTGGGTGTCCGTCTCGAGTACAACGAGCTCCTTCTCGACGAGGTTCATGTCCGGCTCAACGCGTACGAGAGCGCCCTGCCGCATTTCGCCGAAGCTCTCGACGGATACCGGCAACTCGGCGACCAGGTCGGCGAGTCCAACATCCTCAACGGCACAGGGTGGGCCCTCGCCCGCCTCGGCCGCTACGCCGAAGGCGCGGATCACTGCCGCCAGGCCCTGCCGCTGCTGCAACACCACGGCGACGGCGAGGGCCAGGCCGCCACCTGGGACACTCTGGGTTACATCGCCCGGCACACCGGAGGAACCGAACGAGCCCTGCACGCATACGGTCAGGCGCTCCTGCACTTCCGGTCCATCGGGAACGCCAACCGAGAAGCTGACACGTGGTCCAAACTCGGCGACCTCCACGCCGAGCGCGACGAAGACGCTCGTGCGCGGGAAGCCTGGACCACCGCCCTGCCCCTCTACCGCAGGCAGGGCCGTTCCGCCGCCGCACACCGCATGACGGCGAAGCTGCCACCCGACCATCCGGGCTGACTGACGGCAAGACGGCCAACACCTCACGAAGGCAGAGAAGATGACCACGCACACCGATCACGTCGACCACGAACTCATCGAGGCCGCGGCCCAGGTCGCGCGCACGCGCTGCCGGACCGACAACCACACCATGGCGTCCGCGGCCCGAGCCCGGGACGGCCGGATCGTCACCGCGGTGAACGCCTACCACTTCACCGGAGGCCCTTGTGCCGAGCTGGTCGTCATCGGCGCGGCAGCAGGCCAAGGCGCCTACGAGCTGGACACGATCGTCGCCGTGGGCGACCGCGACCGCGGAGTCGTTCCCCCGTGCGGCCGGTGCCGCCAGGTCCTTCTCGACTATTTCCCGGCCCTGAAGGTGATTGTCGGTGCGGGCGACCGACTCCGGACCGTCGCCATCGCCGACCTGCTTCCCGAGACCTACGTGTGGGCCGACCACCAGCTCGATGAGGAACGCCAGTAGCGCCGGACCGGACAGACCCATGCGCGTCGTGCGCTCACTCATCCAAGGCGGTCATCGGCCCAGGTCGCTCAGGAAATTCCGGGCAGGGGCGAAGAACGTCACCCCTGCAACAGCCTTGGAGAAGTCCAGGATCCGGTCGTGCAAGGGCGGCGGATCACCGATGAACATCCGCTCCAGCATCTTCTCGACGACCCACAGGCGCCTGGAGTACCCGATGAAGTACGTGCCGTACTCGCCGCGTCCTGGATTGGCGAACGGCATGTTGTCGCGCAGAATGTCGTGCTCGCCGTCGGCATCCTGGATGGTGCAAAGGGTCTTGTGTGCCTTCTGGCCTTCCGTACCGTCCGGCTTTTCGACGTTGTCGAACTTCGTGCGCCCGATGACGGCTTCCTGAGTACCGATGTCCTCCGCTTCCCAGGCCGCGAGGTCGTGCAGGTACTTCTGGATGACGACGTAGCTTCCTCCGGCGTAGGCCGGGTCCTCCGCGCCGACGAGGGTGGCGACCTTGAGGGCCAGGCCATCCGGGTTCGCTGTGCCGTCGACGAATTCGAGGAGGTCGCGCCCGTCGAAGTAACGGAAGCCGACGACGTCATCGACCGCTGTCACGGAATCACCGAAAGCCGTGAGCAGGATCTTTTCGAATTCGACAATCAGATCGGCCGAGTCAGCCCGAATGTGGTAGAGCAAATCACCCGGCGTGGAGACGGCCGTGTGCTTGGCGCCTTTGATTTCCTGAAACGGCTTGAGCTCCTTGGGCAGGGGCTTCCCGGTCAGTGGCTCCCAGACACGATGCGAGATCCCGACGTTGCAGCTGAAGAGGCCTCCACCGGCGCGGATACGGACGTCTTTGATGAGGTCGTCCGAGCCGGCGACGACGAAACGGGCCGCGGCCATCGCCCGGTCGCCCTCGTTGATGACCAGCACCAGAAAGGCGGCCGCCGAGCTCAGCGGTGCGTCGATGCACTGCGGCTCGGTGTCGACCGCTTCCTGGCCGGCGGCGGCGGTCTGCGAGGCGGCATGGTCCATGATCTCGGTCTCTCCCAGCGAGCGGCGTTCAGCATGCGACGTTCGACCCTCGGCCTTCGACGCGCGACGGCGTCTCTTCAGATCCGTGGCGGCCACCGCAACCAGCATCGGACACCCCACCACGGTCCGCCACCGGCCCCGGCCGTACGGGCCGGACACCCAGACCCGCGCACGGCGGAGGCCACCAGCCGTGCACCGCGCCGCTTGACCTTGTCGCAACGTCAACGTTTCTACTGGTGCCATGCGAATCGGAGAGCTCGCCGGCATCGTCGGCATCACCACCCGTGCCGTGCGGCACTACCACCGCATCGGGCTCCTGCCCGAGCCTGCCCGACAGCCCAACGGGTACCGCGAGTATTCCCTGCGCGACGCCGTAGAACTGGCGCGCATCCGGCGGCTGACCGAGCTCGGCCTGAGCCTCGACGAGGTCAAGGACGTGCTGGCGGACGATGCGGGCAAGGATCTCGTCGAGATCCTCACCGAGCTGGACGCCGACCTGGCCCGCCAGGAGGAGGCCATCCGGCAACGCCGTACCCGTCTGCGGCTGCTGCTCGAACAGGCCGAGGGCACCGGGCAGCTTCCCGCCGAGGCCCCGTCTCCCCCGAACTGACCGCGCTCTTCGAAGACATGGCCCGCGCCTCGGCGCGGCTGACCGGACCGGAGCCCGCGATGGCCGCCAAGGAACGGGAACTGCTCGCCTTGCTGGAGACCGGTTCACCCGGCGGCGACCGCGGCTGGCTCGAGGCGTTGATGCACACCCTCAACGCCGACCCGGACGCCATGCGGCGCGCCTACGAGGTCTACGCCCGGTTGGACGAACTGGCCGAGGCCGACGAGGACGACGTGCGAGTGGAGGAGGCGGCGCAGGCCCTCGTCGACAGCATCCCCGAGGCGGCGGTGCAAGCGATGAACATCCCTGCCGACGGCGATGTGGGTGAGGGCGGCGGTTTCACGAACGCCCTCTTCTCGGACTTCGCCCCGGCCCAGGCCGCGGCCGTGCGCCGCGCCATCGTGCTGCTTCAGGAGCGTGCCCGGTGAAGGCGTTGAGGAAGACGGTGCGCCGGTCCTTCGCCGCACTCGTGCCGGGGGAGCTCGCGCTCGTCCTGTGCATGGCCGGTGGGGTGCGACCGCCCCCGGCCGCCCGAACGGCGGTGGAACTTGCGGCGCTCGCGCTCATGTCGGCGGCAGCCCTTCTGCTCTGCCTCGACTGGCGCCGGCACCACCGCACCGGTCTCGACCGTCGCGGCGCCTTCCTCGCCGCGGTCGCCGACTCCGTACCGGCGCCCGTGCGCAAACTGACCGCCCACGAGATCTCCCTCTCCACCAGCTTCGCGCGCTGGGTCGCCCGCCGCGGCCCGCACGGAGTGGGCGAAGGCGACGTGCCCGTCCCTTACGCCCCGGGGCAGACGTCGTTCATGTACGGCTTCCTCTTCGTCAGCATCGTCGAGACCGTCGCCCTCGCTTTCCTCATCCCCTGGCCCCTGGTGCACGCCATCACGCTGGTACTCGACGTCTGGGGCTGCTACTTCGTCATCGCCTTGCACGCCTCGTGCGTGGTGCGCCCGCACGTGATCGGATCCGACGGTTCCCTGCACCTGCGCTACGGCGCACTGCTGGACATCCGCATCCCGGCCGACCGCATAGCCTCCGTGCGCCAGGACCGTAAGTTCCCGACAAGCAGGCTGGCTGCCGTGGACGAGAACGGCGTCGCCGACCTGGCCGTCGGCGGCCAGACGACGGTCACCGTCGAACAGACCGGACCGGTGCGTTACATACGCGCCCTCGGCAGGCCCGCCGAGGCCCGCGCCTTCCGCTTCTACGCCGAGGACGCCACGGCCGCGGTCACCGCGCTGAAGGCGTTCGCCGGCCCGTCCACGCTCACCAACCAGGCCGGAAACAGCCCCAGTTCCGACCCGGCCGGCGGCATCCACAGCCTGTAATTGACGAGCGGTTCGGGACCGTACCTCGTAGTGTCCCCTGCGCACGTTCGGCACCACTCGGCTTGCCCTGGAGTTCCCCATGCCCCGGAAGACCATGTCTGAGCCCACTGACACGCGCACCGCCCAGGCAGTCCTGACCGAGGCCAACCACGCGCATGACGAACGGTTCCACCTGCTTCACCGATTCGACGACGGAGTCCAGTCGGGAGCGTGGCTCGTCAGCGACGAATCCGGCCGGCAAGCCGTACTCAAGTGGAGCCCGGACCTCTCCTGGGCTCCACAGATCGAACGGGCTGCCGCGGCCGTCGCCAAGATCCGCGCTGCCGGATATCCGACCCCTGCATGGCTCGCCGTCGGCACCAGCGCAGACGGCTTCGGATACCAGATCCAGGAACTCGCCCCTGGTCACATCGCGCAGGAACTGACCGCGCGCGAGGCCCGGTTGCTGATCGACGTCCTGGAGATGCACGCCGGTCTCGACCCCGACCCGCAACGATGCTGGTCCGAGTTCGCGACCACCCGCATGACCGGTGACGACCTGTGGCGCCAGACAGCCGTGACGGGCCCGACCGGCCGGGACCTCGTCAAGGTCTGCGAGCGGCTTCTCGCTGCTCACGGACCCGTCACCCTGCCCACCGGGGACCTGGTCCACGGCGACTTCCGTCCGGGCAACATCCTCTTCCACGCAGACCGCGTCGGTGGCGTCATCGACATCGAAGCGCTGGGCAGCGGTACCAGAGTCTTCGACTACGCAACGCTGCTGAGCGCCCACGACATCACTCCCGAGGCGCTGGAAATGCTCTGTGACGCCGGCGAGCAAGTGGCCGGACCAGGTGTTCTCGCCTTCTGCTTCGTTCAGGTCGCCCTCGACCTCACCGTGTTCGTCCACCAGCGCGAACTTCAGCTGGGCATTCAGAACGTGGGCAAGCTCGTTGAACGCACACTGATCCTGCTGAATCGCGCGGAGGGACGGGGCTGAGGCCCTCCACCGTTTCGGGTCGTACAGCGCGTAGATACCGTACGTCCGTACGGGAGTTCAGCGGTCCTTCGGGTCGAGCAGCCACAGCCCCAGGACAACCAGGAACGACAGGCACAGGAAGCCCGCGCCCCACCAGGACGTGCCGGTCGCGCCCGTCATCCACTCGTTGACCACCACGCTGAGGCCCCAGAGCTGGCCGATGACCACCGTCATCGCCAGGACGAGGCGGGCGGTGAGTTTCGAGGAGCGTTCCGGCTCCTGCTCGGAGCCGGCGCCGGGTCCCGGGCCCGTGTGCTGGATGCGGGGATCGCCGTAGCCGCTGGTGGGGCGGATCTGCGGGTAGCGCTCCTGGACCGGGCGGTTGAGGCGCGGCTGAGCGCTGCCGGGGGTGTATGCGGGCCTCGGAGGGAAGCCTTCGGGTTCTTCGGTGCTCACGTCTGCTCGTTCCTCTCCCCGTTGGCGGCCTGCGCGGCGGGACAGCCGAGCTGGGCCCTCACTTCAGGCCGCGCGTCGGCGAACTCACGGCACACCGCGTCCTGGGGGTTCTCACCGGAGCGGGCGGTGGCGACGGCCCAGACGCTGCCGTCGCCCTGCTCGACGAGCAGCACCTTGGGCAGGCCGCGCGGTGGCGGGCCCGCGGTGACCTCGCCGGTGCGGGCGTCGAAGACGCCTTCGTGACAGGGGCAGTACAACTCGCCCTCGCTGCCGCGGTCCTTGCGCCACAGCACGCCGCAGGCCAGGTGCGTACAGACGGCGGAGTAGCCGACGAGGCTGCCGTCCGTGAGGCGGACGGCGACCGCGCGGTCGTCCTCGCCGGGGAAACGGAAGGCGATGGACTCCCCGGGGGCGAGCCGGCCGGTGACCCGCTTGGGTTCCGGTGCGCTGTCGGTGTCGCCGTGCCGGTGCAGCACTCCCGCGGCGACGGCGATGCCCCCGACCGCCAGGCCGCCGGAGACGGTGGCGACGATACGGAGGTAGTCGCGGCGCGTGGTGAGGGAGTCGGCGGAGATACGGTCCTCGAGCGCCGCCTGCGCCGAGTGGTCGTCGGTGCCGGGCTCGGGGACGGGGGGCTGCTCGGTGACGCTCATCGGGTCACGTCCTTCCCGTTGATCTGGACGATCGGCAGTCCGCCGGGCACCGGCCACTGGACCTTGTCGGCGGGGACGACCATCGCCACACCGGTGTTGACGACGACGTCGCCGAACGTGAAGGAGTCGGCGACCTGGACACCTGGGCGCTCGGCCTGAAGTTCCTCGAGCGTTCCGTAGAAGAGCGCGCCGGTCGGGCAGACCGTGGCGCACATGGGGGCGAGACCGTAGGCGGTGCGGTCGTAGCAGAGGTTGCACTTCATCTGCAGCTTGGCCTGGAGGTCGATCTTCGGTACGCCGAAGGGGCAGGCGTTGACGCAGTTGGCGCAGCCGATGCACCGCGTGGTGTCGGCCTGCTGCACCACACCGTCGGCGGTCACCAGGATCGCGTCGGCGGGACACACCTCGGCGCACGGGGCGACCGGGTCCTCACAGTGCATGCAGACCGTGGGAAGGGAGGCGACGGAGTGCCCTTCGTCCGGGTAGTCGAGGTGAATCATTGACTTGCCCCGGTGCGAGTCGCATTCCCGGCAGGCGGACACACACGCCTGGCAGCCGATGCACCGCCCCGGGTCGATGAAGATCGTTCTGCCCATCATGGCGGGACCTCAGCTCCTCTCGGCGGTGCCACGGCCCTGGGGAGCCGTGGGCGGCAGGGGGTCGGTGCGGGAGACCTGGGCTTCCGGGTACGCGACCTGTCCGGGCGCGGTCGGGGGCGCGGGCACCTCGTCGATCTGCTCGGCGGCCTCGATGCGGCAGGCGCAGACCTTGTACTCGGGGATCTTGGAACGGGGGTCGAGGGCGTCGATGGTGAGCGCGTTGGCGGCCGTGGGGAACGGCCAGTGGTAGGGCACGAAGACGGTGTCGGGGCGGATCGCCTCGGTGACCAGAGCGGGGAAGACCTCGCTGCCGCGGCGCGTCACGACGCGTACCGGATCGCCGTTCTTGAAGCCGTGTGAGGGGTGGACCTCCGCCCATGGGCGCGGGGTCTGTTCGACCAGGGCGCCGAGCCGGCGGGTCTGGTTGCCGGACAGGAAGTGGGCGACGGTACGGCCGGTGGTGAGCGACATGGGGTGGTCGTCGTCGTACGGGTCCATCGGGGGGTGCCACTCCACGGTCTGGAGGTGGATCTTGCCGTCCGGGTGGTACGACCTGCCGTCCTCGAAGAGGCGAGGGGTGCCGGGATGGTCGGTGGAGGGGCACGGCCAGGCGATGCCGCCGGTCTCCTCGAGGCGGTCGTAGGTGATTCCGTAGTAGTCGATGACCGTGCCGGCCGACGCGATGCGCAGCTCCTCGAAGACCTCGCGGGATCCCGGATAGTCGAACTTGTCTCCCACTCCGAGGCGTCGGGCCAGCTCGCACATCACCCAGGTGTCGGTCCGTACGCCCTCCGGCGGCTCCTGCGCCTTGTTGTGCTTGACCACCCGGGCCTCGGCGTTGGCCATCACGCCTTCGTCCTCGGCCCAGGTGGTGACGGGGAAGACGACGTGCGCGTTGTCCGCCGTCTCGGAGAGGAAGAAGTCGAACTGGGCGTGGAACTCGAGGGTGTCGTAACCCTCCTTGACCGTCGCGTAGTTGGGGAGGGAGATGAATGGGTTGTTGCAGATGCCGATCAGGCCGCGGATCTCCTGGCGCTGCATCTGCCAGACCATTTCCATCATGGACGTCCCGGCGGCGGGGAGTTCGGACTCCTCGATGCCCCAGATCTCGCAGATCTGCTTCCGGTGGTCCGGGTTCAGGATGGAGCGCCCCCCGGGCAGCAGGTCGGACTTCTGGCCGTGCTCGCGGCCGCCCTGGCCGTTGCCCTGGCCGGTGATGGTGCCGTAGCCGGCGCCCGGCCTGCCGATGTTGCCGGTGGCCACGCAGAGGTTGATGACGGTGAGACAGTTCTCGACGCCCTGGGAGTGGTGCTCGATGCCCCGGGCGTGCCACGCCATGGCGTTGTTGGCGCCCGCGAAGGCCCTGGCGACCTGGACGACCTGTGCGGCGGGGATCCCGCAGATCTCGGCGGCCCGTTCCGGGGTGTACGTCGCGACGGTGGCCCGGACCTCGTCCCAGCCGGTGGTGTGCGCGGCCACGTACTCCTCGTCGACGAGGTTCTCGCGGATGACGACGTTCAGTACGGCGTTGAAGAACGCGGAGTCGGTGCCCGGCTTGATGGCGACGTGGATGTCGGCCGTGCGGGCGATGGACGTCTCGCGCGGGTCCACGACGATGAGGACGGCGCCCCGGTCGCGGGCGCCCCACACGTACTGGGTCATCACCGGGAAGCACTCTCCCACGTTCGACCCGGCGATCAGGAGGCAGTCGGAGAGGAGGATGTCGGAGAAGGGGTTGCCGGCCCGGTCGATGCCGAAGGACAGCTTGTTGGCGCCGGCGGCGGAAACCATGCACAGGCGGCCGTTGTAGTCGACGTGCTTCGTCTTGAGGGCGACGCGCGCGAACTTGCCGACCAGGTACGTCTTCTCGGAGAACAGGCTCGCCCCGCCGAGCAGCCCGAACGCGTCGTTGCCGTGGGCGGACTGGATGCGGCGGATCTCGGAGACCGTGAAGTCGAGGGCCTCCTCCCAGGTCGCCTCGCGGAAGGGTTGGTCGCGGGAGCGGCGCATGAGCGGGGCGGTCAGCCGGTCCGGGTGGTTGATCTGCTGGTAGGCGTTGATGCCCTTGGGGCAGAGCCGCATCCGGTTGATGTCGTGGTTGCGGGGCTCGACGCCGAACACCTTGCCGCCCTTGTCGACGCGCAGGTACATCCCGCACTGCACACCGCAGAAGCAGCAGTGCGTGGGGACGAGGGTCTCGCCGTTCTGGTCGGCGTGCCACTGGTCGGCCGGAATGCCGCCCGCGTCACGGAAGTTGCGGGTGCCGGGCGGTGCGATGGAGGGGTCAAGCGGGATGTACTGCTGGGTCACTTGAAGCCCTTCTTCACGTCACTGAGGTATGCGGAACCGCGCAGCACCCGCTTGCAGCGCGGGCAGTATTCGGTCCAGGTCTCGAAGCCGAGCTTGAGGTCGCGCATGGTGCCCTGGAGGTTCTCGACGTACGGGGCGGTGTCGATCGGCTGACCGCAGCGCCTGCAGTGGAAGATCTGTTCGTCCTGGCGGGCCGTGTACTTGAACAGCTGCATGCCGACGGCGGCCGGCCGCTGCACGATGTGGAAGAACTTCCCGAACGGGATGTAGATGAGGGTGAAGACCACCGACACCATGTGCAGGATCGCCAGGAACTCGTAGCCGCCGCCGTGCAGGAAGATCGACGAGAAGGTGAGGAGCAGGCCCGTCACCGAGATGACGATCAGGGCGATGAGAGGAACCAGGTCGTAGGCGAAGCGCTGGCCCGTCATGGCGCCGCGGTCCTTCATGCGCCGCCACAGGAAGTACGAGGCGCCGGGGATCACCAGGACGGCGGCGATGTCCAGGCCGTGGAACATCAGCCAGCCGAGGATGTTCAGCGAGTCGAAGCCGATGACCTTGATGCCCCAGATCCGCATCGCGTAGCCGGGGCCCGCACCGGACGGCGAGGTGAACGTGAACCACCCCCAGGTCAGCGGGAAGGTGATCAGGGCGGCCAGGATGCAGCCCCAGAAGATCAGCTGGTGGGCGGCCCAGCGGGCCTGCGAGCGGGCCCCGAGGAACTTCTGGAAGCCGAGGTAGGTGGCGATCATCTTCGGCAGCGCGGTGGGCGCCTTGCGGAAGTTGTCGGCCGACAGCAGGCTGCGCCAGCCCTGCTTGAACAGACGGCGCGCGCCCGGGGCGGAGATCCACACGGTGTAGCGGTAGGCGACACCGAAGGCCAGGAACACGGTGGCGACGGCGTACGGGAGGAGCGCCGAGTCGAAGTCCTTGAGCATCCGGCTGCCGAACACGATGGCCAGGATCAGCAGTGCGGACACGATGGCGCCCGCGAGCGTGGCCCGCCCTGCGACGGAACGCGGTCCAGGCCCGCCGGCCACGCCGGTGGGCGGTGGCGCGTCCAGGACGGAGGCCGCATCCGTGGCGGCTGCGGGGGGTGCGGGTGGCTCAGTCACCCGGCCCACGATAGGAAGATTTGTATGCGTTTCACCCTTTCTGAGAGGCGCACGGGTGACGTGTCGGCCGCAGGCGCACTCGACGGTGCGCGTCCACCCGGCCCACGGCGAGGCCGCATACGAGTTCTACGGCCGCTGCGCCCCGATGTTCCGCATGCGGCCGTACGCATAGACACAGCCGGCGAGCGCGAGGTCGGACAGGAGCATGAAGCCGATGGAGTACGAGCTCTTGGCGCTGTAGACCGCGCCCATGACGAGCGGTGGCACGAAGCCACCGAGGCCGCCCATCGCGCCGACGATGCCGGTGACGGAGCCGACCTGCGGCTGTGGAGTGACCTGGGAGACGAGCGCGAAGACACTGCCGCTGGCGGTGCCGAGGCCGGCTGCCATCAGCAGGAAATTGACCGTGCCCATGGGGTTCAGCTTCGGGTCGAAGGCCTGGAGGATCGCGAAGAGCGCGACGACGGCGAGGGCGCAGGCGGTGACGGTGGCCGGGTGGATCCGGTCGGACAGCCAGCCGCCGATGGGCCGGAAGATGACGGTGACCACGGCGAATCCGGCCGCCTTGGTGCCCGCGTCGGTGGGGTCGAGTTCGTACCAGGTCTTCAGATACGTGGGCAGGTAGACGCCGAACGCGACGATGCCGCCGAACCCGATCGCGTAAAGACCCGACAGCTCCCACGTCACCCGCAGGCGGCCCGCCTGTCCGAGCCTGGTGGCGAGGGGGCTGGTGGGGATCGGCCGGTCGGGGCGGTCGGTGATGAGGAGCAGGGCGAGCAGCGCGTACGCGGCCAGCGCGATGGCCACGACGACGAACGGGAGATTCTCCCCGTGCTTGGCCATGCGTGGCGTGAGGTAGCCGGACAGGGCCACACCACCCATGCCCATGCCGAAGATGCCGAGCGCGAACCCTCGGTGGGCGGGCGGGAACCAGGAGTTCACGAGCGGGATGCCGATCGCGAACGTGGTGCCGCCGAGGCCGAGCAGAAAACCCACGCCGAGCATCGCGATGAAGGAGTTCCTGGCGGGGATGGCCAGGAGCACCGGGATGATCGTCAGGGCGGAGATAAGCGGGAACATCAGCTTGGCGCCGTAGCGGTCGGTGAGCGCGCCGACGGGTACGCGGCCGAGGGACCCCACGATGACGGGCACCGCGACGAGGAACGACTGATTGAACGAGCTCAGGTTCAGCCGGTCCCCGAAGTCGCTGCCGAGCGGGGCGATGAGGGCCCACGCCCAGAAGGTGAGGGCGAAGCCGACGGTGGCCACGGCCAGATTGCGATAGGCCGCGGCGGGCGGCCGGGCAGTCGTCTGCTCTGGTGCGAGGTGTTCCACATGCCGATGCTAGGAAAGCCTGGGCCGTCCCGGCCTGATCTGGTGCTCCGATCGCTTCGTGGACACCCGGGCCGGCGTCAGCATATGTTGACGCCGGTCGAGTGTCAGCATATGCTGACGGCCATGGAGAGCACACTCGAAATCGCCGAGGGCGCCGCCAGCAGCGACCCGGACACCGGGCTCCGCGCGGTGGCCGCCCTACGAGAACTCACCGAACGCCTGGAGATCCTCCAGGTCGAGAACGCCCGGAAGCTGGGCTGGTCCTGGCAGGAGATCGCCGAGCGGCTCGGCGTGACCAAGCAGACCGTGCACCGCAAGTACGGCCGCCTGATAGGGAGTCGATGATGTTCGAACGCTTCACACCGGACACCCGCACCGTGGTGGTCCACACCCAGGAACACGCCCGCCGGCTCGGACACCACTACATCGGCCCCGAGCATCTCCTCCTCGCCCTCGTCTCCACCGACCAGCCCGCCGGCGCCGTACTGCGTGAGCACGGCGTCACACCGGAGGGCGTGGAGGAAGAGATCGTCCGTCTGGTCGGACTCGGGGGCGGATCCCGCCTGTTCGGGACCCTCGACCGCGACGCGCTGGCCTCCGTGGGGATCGACATCGACGCCGTGCGCGCCCGGATCGAGGAGTCCTTCGGGCCGGAGGCGCTCGCGCGCGCCGACAGCGCCGCCCACCACGGGCCCCGCTCCTCACGGCGCGGCCCACGTCGCGGGCTGCCCACGACCCTCGTCCGCCACTGGCGCCGGCGGCGAGGCGTCCGACGCCCCGCCCTCACTTCACCCACCCCGGCCCCGACCGGCCTGTACCGAGCCACCGGCGCTCGCCCCGGCGGGCACATCCGGTTCTCCTCTCGCGCCAAGGAGAGCCTCGCGAACACCGTCCGCGAGGCCCAGGCCCGGCGCGACAGCTACATCGGCGTCGAACACCTCACCCTCGGCCTCATCGCCATGCCCAGCGGCCTCGTGCCGTCAGTGCTGTCGGCGCTCGGCACCTCGGCCCCGGCCTTGCGCACCGCAATCACCGACCGATACCGGCAGGCGAGCTGACGCCGCCTTCCCGCCGGGTCACAAGACCTGGGGGCCTGGGTTCTCCGGCACGCGATGGAACACGGCGGCAGCTGCTCCCGGTGGGCACCGTGTGTGATGCCGCGAAGGTCAGCCCTTCCTCGTCGGCGGCTTGATGAGGTAGAGCCGGCGGGCCAGGTCCAGCGCGGTCAGCAGCACACGGGCCCCGTTCCAGACGTGTTCACGGCGCTGCTGCCACACGTCGCCATAACCGCTCGGGTCGGCGGCACGTGCCTGAATGACGACCTGGGACTCCTGGTCCCAGCTCGTGATCTCGTCCGCGTGCCGGCCTACCTCCCAGTCCCTCCCGCCACGGATCGCCTGGGCGATGTACCCGGGAATCGCCTGGAACCGCGCCCCTTCGGCCAGGGCCACGGCCAGCGCCTCGACTCCGGTCTCCAGCGTGTGGGTGCTCGTGTTCGGGTCATGGTGGAAGATGTCGCGCACCGCGTTCCGCAGGCGGCTCCGGCTGATGGTGGTTCCGGAGAGATTCCCGTAGTTGACGCCCCAGCCGAAGTGCTCCCTGCGGACACCCGGGTACACGTTGCCCGGGACCATGTCCCGCGTGCGGCCGCCCACCTGCTCGGTGAACGTGTAGAAGACCCGGCGGCTCGCGTCCCGGTTCTCCACGTAGAACCCCAGCAGATAGTTGTCGGACCGGCGGAAGACTCCGCGGACCATGCCGCCCAGGATGAACTCGTCCTCGGTGAACCGTCCGATGTTGATCGACTGAAAGGCGTTGGCATCGGGGTTCTGGATGAGGTGGCCGGCACCGGGCCGTCGGACGCTCTGCTCCCCCAGCATCGCGTTGCGGATGTTCGCGACCGTACGGGTATAGAGGTCGGCGAAATCCTCGTCGTCCGTCACCGCCTGCGCCTGCACCTGGGGCTGGGCTTGGGGCTGGGCTTGGGCGCTCCGGTCCTGTCCGTGCCGGGCCGGTGTGCCGTAGCCGACCGCCTCTCCCACGCCGAGCGTGCCCGCCAGCACCGAGACCACCACTGCCACGCTGACCAACCGCCGCCGCACCGGCCCGCGTTCGGACCGTCCGGCCTGCTCAACCCGTCGCGTCATCTTCACTGCGTCTCCCATGTCAGGCCCAGAACTCGAACTCGGCCTGCAGGGTGCCCTTGGTGACCCGGCCCCCGTCGCTGTAGTAGAGGGCCTTGTACTCCGCGCCCTTCGTCAGGTTCGCATCGATCAGCGTCGAGCCGTACGCACCGCAGTTGGCGTTGCCGCAGGCCCAGTCCCACGTGACGCGCTTGCCGTTGCTGTCCTGGATCTCGATCCAGTCCCAGCCGTTGTACGGATCCCGTCCCGAGGGCGCCACCCACGTGACGCTGACCCCCTTGACGTGGGACTGGTACCAGTAGCCCCTGAACTGCGCCGGCGACACCTCACTGATCAGGTAGTCGGTGTTGATCTCGCCTGGGTGCGGGTCCTCCCCGGGGCCGTCGCTGCGGACCGTCGGCGGCTGCCAGTGCTCACGCGCCGAGTCGGCCGCCGGAGCCGACTGCGCCGCGGCCTTCTTCGGCTCCTCCGAACCCTGCTGCGCCGCGGCAGCCGTCCCCAGGCCCACCACCGAGACACTCACGAGCACCCCGGCCATGACCGCGGAGCGCCGCCGGGGCGTGTTCGCCCAGGCGTATAAGGAAGAGATCCTGCCCTTGCCCCGCGTGCGGAACAGCATGCGTACGTCCCCTCGTCGTTGATCGAGAATCGATGCGCCGGAAACGCTAGGGAGCCGCGATCAACGTTCCATTGACGGCTGCTCAACGCGCGCCTTCACGAATGCAAGGCATGACCCGACGTGACGACGCCGCGTGGTGCGGCACCAGTGCTCGCGGAGCCCGGCCTGATCCGAACGAGAAGTCCTAGGGCGCTGTCGCCGTCGCCCGGTCAGGGGCGGGCGGGGCCGCCGGGTCGACGGTGGCGACGAGGAACGTGGCGACGAGCGCGCTGGCTCCCGCGAGACCGGCGGCGAGGCGGCGGCGGGCCGTGAGGGTGGGCAGCGGTGTGGGGCCTGCGGGCTTGCGGTGGCGTCCCATGGTGGGTCTCTCCGTCAGTGGTGGCCGGCATCGGAAGCCAGGTCAGATCGTGAAGCACTCTGCGTGGATGTGGCCTTCGGGCACCCCGGCCCGCACCAGCGCCGCCGTGGCCGCGGCCGTCATGCCGGGCGGCCCGCACACGTACACGTCGTGCTCGGCGAGTTCGGGTACGAGATTGCGCAGCGCCTGCGGTGCGAGCGGGTCGAAGGAGGCGTCCGACGGGCCGAGCAAGTAGTGCAGAGCCGCCTGCCTGCTGCGGGCGATGGCTTCCAACTCCCCGCTCAGTAACAGCTGTTCGGCCGTGCTCGCGCGGTAGAGGAGGGTGAGGTCGCCCGGCGCCCCCGGCAGCGTCTCGAACAGGGCCCGCAGGGGCGTGATGCCGACGCCGCCCGCGAGGAGCAGCACCTTGCGCCGGGTGCGGCGGTGCGCGGTGAGCGCGCCGAAGGGGCCCGTGGCCAGCACGCGCGTACCGGGGGTGAGCCTGCGGACGCGGCGCGTGTGTCGGCCAAGTGCCTTGACGGTGATGCGTAGTTCGTCGCCACGCACCGGCGCCGACAGGGAGAACGGCAGCGACGTGTGCCAGAGCCCTGCCCTGAGGAAACGCCAGCGGAAGAACTGGCCGGGCTCGGCCCTCAGCCCGTCGAGCCCGATGCCCTGCATGACCACGGAGAAGACGCCGGGCCCTTCGCCCTGGACGGCGACGACGCGCAGGCTGTGCCGCAACGCCTGACGGACGGGCACGACCAGCCGGTACCAGACGAGCAGGACAGCGACCGTTGCGTGCAGGAGCGCCCAGAGCCACCGCGTGACGACGCCGCTCGCCACGTCCGGGCCCGCGAGTTGATGTACGAAACCCAGGGCGGCGCCCAGATACGTCAGCAGATGCAGCCCGCGCCACGTCTCATAGGTGACACGGCGGCGCACCGCGCAAGCGCTGCTCACCCCGACGGCGACGAGCAGGCCCGTACCGGCGACCGCGGCGGCGACGGCCGGATACCCGAGGAGATCCACGACGGTGGCGACGAGGTCGGTGCCGGCGTGGGTGGCGTAACCGCACACCGCGAGGACGAGATGGGCCGCGCACAGAATCAGGACGTGCCGTCCGCCGGCGGCGTGACGGCGGGCGAGGCGGTCGGCCCCGACCCCGTGCTCGACCGCGGGGATGCGCGCCATGAGGAAGAGCATGACGAGGATGCCGTATCCGGCGAGCAGGCCGGTGAGGTGTGCGCCGGTCGCGAAGAGCACGTCGATCCTCGCCAACGGTTCGGCCTGTACGGCCCACAGGGCACCGACCGCGATGCCGCCCGCGACGATGCCTGCGCGCAGCGCGCCGGGCGAGATGCGGAGGGGAGCGGCAGGGCGGCCGACGCGGGGCCGGCGGGTGGGCCGCGGCGGTATGGGAGGGCCCTCCACGCCGGCGCCCTCGACGTGGCGCAGGTACGCGCTCAGGGCTGGGTACCTGGAGAGTTCGGATTCGCTGGCGGCCTCGGTCGTCACGCAGCCACAGTAGGTGCGGGATGAGGCGAAAAGGGCCAGGTCAGAGGCCCCGAACTGATCCTTAAGGCGGGCTTGAGGATCGCCTCAACGGTGGTTAAGTCACGGGCGCCCCGCCTCGGCCGGGACGGAACACGGCCGTGCGCCGGACACCGCTGCTCCCACGTTTGCGGCCTCTTCTCCGGGAGGTAACCGGCCCAGGAACAGTGACTCCCGTACCGCACAAGGGGACTTCACTTCGTTGTACACAATGTCGGACAGGCCGGGAGGCCGACGCCCCCGTGGAGCCTGATACAAACCCGCGGCACCCTGGTACAAAGAACACGTCTTCGGCTCCTCCCGACCGTGCCTCACTCATCGGACACGGCGCACGAGGCACGCATAGCGGCCAGACCGGCCCATTCCGAAGCCCCCGCACCGAGCCTCGACCAGGCATGCCGGGCGCACTGATCAACAGGCGGCTCAGAGCAGCCACCACCCGTGCAGAAAGGCCGACGGTTTGAACCCGCAGACATTTCAGGACGAGGCACCTCCCCACATACCCGCGCCTGGTCAGCGCATTGTGATCATCGAGGACGACGAGGCCCTGGGGCGCTCCGCCGCCGCTCACATCGGCCGCTGGTACGGCACGGTGC
Source organism: Streptomyces sp. NPDC045026 (assembly GCF_056432625.1). Classification (NCBI taxonomy): domain Bacteria; kingdom Bacillati; phylum Actinomycetota; class Actinomycetes; order Kitasatosporales; family Streptomycetaceae; genus Streptomyces; species Streptomyces sp. NPDC045026. The sequence goes on along the minus strand of NZ_JBWKIS010000010.1, from coordinate 214,566 downwards.
ACCGCCTGCCGCGCCCCGACGACGACACGCTGCGCCAGCATCTGGACCGGTCCGTCGACGCCGTCGCCGTCGTCTCGCGCGACGACATCGTGGCCCTGCGCTACGCCTTGCTGGCCGAACACCTCGAGCCGGGCATCCGGTTGGTCGTGACCCTCTTCGACCGCACCGTCGCCGACGAGGTCTCCCGCACCGTCCCCAACTGCACCGTCCTGAGCATGACCGATGCCATCGTGCCCAGCCTCCTGGCCGAATGCCTCGCCCCGAGCTACGCCATGCTCCAGCCCGAGGGCGGCGGCGTCATCGCGGTCCGGCGGGAGAACGGGGCCACCTCCGTCGAGCACCTGCACGGACGGGCCCTCGCGGCCCACGCAGCCGTTCACCCCCGGGCGTCCTTCCGTGCCTGGCTGCGCTCCCTCGGGACCTCCGCGAAGACGCTCATCGCGAGTCTGACTGCTCTGTCGGTGGCCTTCTCGGTGGACATCGCCCTGGGCGTGCTCGTCCTGCACGAGCACTGGACCGACTCCACGTGGAACGCCGCCCGCGCGCTCACCACGATCGGCTCCTCGCCTGCGGCCGAACACGGACCGGGCTGGTACAAGGTCCTGTCCGCCGTCTCCATGCTCGCCGTCCTGGTACTGGCGGCCATCTTCACCGCGAGCGTCGTCGACCGTTTCACCGGGCACCGCATGACGAGCATTCTGGGCGCACGCTCCATCCCGCGCCGCGGCCACGTCATCGTCGTCGGCCTCGGTCAGGTGGGCCTGCGGCTGTCCGCGCGGCTGAAGGACCTCGGTATCAAGGTCGTCGCCGTGGAACGAAACCCCCAGGCCGCGTGCCTCCCCCTGGCCCGCTCCCTGAACATCCCCGTCGTCCTCGGCCGCGGCGGTGACCGTTTCCTGCTCGAACGCCTCTCCGTCCTGCGGGCCCGCGGTCTTGCCGCGGTCGGGTCGGACAGTCTGGCGAACATGGCTGTCGCCGTAGCGGCCCGTGCCGTCGCCCCGGACCAGCGGATCATCCTTCGCGCCGGAAGCGACGAGGTCACGACGGATTCGCAGTCCCTGTTCCGGATCGGTGCGGTGTGCGACTTCCCGCGCATCGTCGGCGCGTTCGTCGCCGCGTCGGTACTGGGCGCCGAACCGTCCAGCGTCTTCGTCGCCGAAGACCGCACCTGTGCACTGTTCCCGGACGGCCAGGTGGTCGACCTCGCCACCTGGGACACACGCCCCGCCGCGCACCGGCTCACCGCCCTGGCCCGCAACACGACTGACGGGTGACCAGGCGCGCGGCGGACGCCGCATCAGCACGTCTTGGGGTAGGGAACGTCAGGGATGTGAGCCTTCCATGCCGCCTTGGACCGCACGCCGCAGATCCGGACCCGCCACGTACTCGCTGACGACGAACGGGACCGGACCGTCGAGGTCGTCATGGAGGATCCTGATCGTGCAGAAGGGCGCCGTGCGGCGCCAGGCCCGTAACTCCTTGCGGAGCATGTCCCGGTCGGCGGCGCTCACCCCGTGCAGAGCCTTGACGGCGACCCGCCCGCCGTCGGTGCCGTGCCCCTCGTAGACCACGCCCTGCCCGCCGGAGCCGAGTCGGCCGTCGAGGTAGAAGGTCCCCAACTGCCGTGGGTCGCCGGGTCGGGGAGAAGTGGTGCCGCCAGGACAAAGCCTCCTGAAGAGCAGCGGCCTGTGTCGCGGGAGCATCGCGTGGCGCGTCGCCACGGCTTGAAGGATGTGCCCGTCCGTAGAGAGCAAGAAAGGCGCAGAGAGCAAGAAAGGCAAGGAGGACTTGCCACTCCTTGCCACTCTCAACTTATAGCGCAGTGGGGGCCTTGCGGCAAGGCCCCCGTCATGCCGCACAATCGCTGGCCGAAGCCCGAAGCTGCGGAAGTGGGAGATCAACGAAGTGCATGTGCTGTTGTCGGTTCATGGGTCGTGCGGTGGCGTCGCGCCGGTGTGGGCGCTCGGCGCCGGCATGCGCGTCTGCGCACCGTCGGACCTCGCGGGCGTGACCTCGGATCGGAGCTGATGACATTGACCGCCACGACCACCAGTGCGTTCGGCCTTCCCGGGCGTCTCTCCTCCAAGGCCGATCCGACGCTGATCGCTCGGGACGAGCAGCACTTCGCAGCCATCGCGAAGAGCCTCGACCAGACGATCACCGAGCTTTCCGACCGTCTCGACGCCCTGCGCAAGGCCCCCGGCGGCATCGGCCGGGAGGCGATGGACCGGGACTCGGAGATCCACCGGCTGACCGGCCGCCTGCGCGCCCTGCGACGTTTCGGCCTGGACCTGTGCCTGGGCCGTGTCGTCGGCGCTGACGACGCGGAGCCCCTGTACATCGGGCGGCTCGGCCTCACCGACAGCGAAGGCCACCGGCTGCTCGTCGACTGGCGTTCCCCGGCCGCCGAGCCGTTCTTCGCGGCGACCCACGCCAACCCGATGGGCCTGACGAGCCGCCGCCGGTACCGCTGGACCAGCGGCCGGATCAGTGACTACTGGGACGAGGTGTTCACCCCCGACGGACTGGAACAGCGCGCCGCACTGGACGATCAGTCCGCGTTCATCGCCAGCCTGGGCAGCAACCGGTCGGCCCGTATGCGCGATGTCCTCGGCACCATCCAGGCCGACCAGGACGCCATCATCGCGCGGGCTCCCGCGGGGCGCTCGTCGTCGACGGCGGCCCCGGCACGGGCAAGACCGTCGTCGCTCTGCACCGCTCCGCGTACCTCCTCTACTCCGACCCGCGTCTCAGCCACCGTCGGGGCGGCGTGCTGTTCGTCGGTCCGCACCGGCCCTATCTGGACTACGTGGCCGATGTGTTGCCCAGCCTCGGAGAGGACGGCGTACAGACCTGCATCCTCCAGGACCTCGTCACCGAGGGAGCCACGGCGATCGCGGAGACCGATCCGGACGTGGCCCGCCTGAAGTCCTCCGCCGACATGGTCCGGGCGATCGAGAAGGCCGTCAGGTTCTACGAGGAGCCGCCCACCAAGGGCATGACCGCCACGACGGCCTGGTCCGACATCTGGGTGAGTGCCGACGACTGGGCCGAGGCCTTCAAGGCGCCGGGCCCGGGTGCTTCGCACAACGAGGCGCGCGAGCAGGTCTGGGAGGAACTGGCCACGATCCTCATGGACAAGCAGGCCATGGACCGGGCCGAGGACGAGGACGAGGACGGTGTCTCGCCCGACCTGTTCCTGCGGTCGCTGCGGCAGGACAGGGATCTGGTCGCGGCTCTCCACAGCGCGTGGCCGCTGCTGGACGCCACCGACCTCGTCTCCGACCTGTGGACGGTCCCCGCCTACCTGCGCATGTGTGCCCCCTGGCTCGACCGCGACGACGTGGCGAAGCTGCAGCGCAAGGACGCGCCCCAGGCCTGGACGGTGTCCGACCTGCCGCTCCTGGATGCGGCACGGCAACGCCTGGGCGACCCCGAGGCGGCGCGGCGCAAGCGTCAGCACGACGCCGCGGTCGCTGCCGAGCGCGAGCGTATGGCCCTCGTCATCGACGACATCATCTCGGCCGCCGACTTCAACTCGGCCGGTGACGACAGTGAGGGCGCGGTGCGGATGCTGCGCGGGAAAGACCTCCAGGACAGCCTGATCGACGAGAGCGCGCTGCCCACCGCCGACCCGGACCGGCTCGCCGGCCCGTTCGCGCACATCGTCGTGGACGAGGCGCAGGAGCTGACCGACGCGGAGTGGCAGATGCTGCTCCTTCGCTGCCCCTCGCGGAGCTTCACCATCGTCGGGGACCGCGCCCAGGCGAGGCACGGGTTCACACAGTCGTGGGAGGAACGCCTGGAGCGGGCCGGCCTCGACCGGATCAAGCCGGCCTCCCTGAGCATCAACTACCGCACTCCGGAAGAGGTCATGACGGAGGCGGAGCCCGTCATCCGGGCCGAGCTCCCCGACGCGAACGTGCCGACGTCCATCCGCAGCAGCGGCATCCCCGTCGTCCACGGACCGGTCACGGACCTGGACTCGATCCTCGACACGTGGCTCGCCGCGCACGACGAAGGGATCGCCTGCGTCATCGGCGCCCCCGCGTTCCGGGCCACGTCGCGCGTCCGGTCCCTGGCCCCGGCCCTGTCGAAGGGCCTCGAATTCGACCTGGTCGTCCTCGTCGACCCGGAGGAGTTCGGCGACGGAATCGAAGGAGCGGTCGACCGCTATGTCGCCATGACCCGGGCGACGCAGCAGCTCGTCATCCTGACGAGTTCCTGACCTGGGGGGAGCTCGGCGGGATCGCTGCCCAGTGATGGTGGGGTACGCCGCCGAAGGGTGACGGGTGTGCCCGGGTCCGCCGCGTACGTGGCGGACCGGGGCACACGGTCGTGTCGTATCGGTGTGCCTCTCTCGGTATGCGTCTCTTCGGTATGCGTCTCTCAGGTGCGGTCGTCGACCAGACGGACCAGCTCCTCCTGCCCCGCCAGCGCGCGGCATCGGCAGTCCGCCTTCGGACTCCAGCGTCATCAGGCGTCGACGGCCGCCTGGCCTTCGTGGAAGCCGAGGTCCATCAGTCCGTCCACCGGCCCGCTGCTGCTCCACTCGTGTTCCTGCCCGTCGCACCGGGCCTCGGTGCCGCCGAATCCGAGCCGCTTGCCGTCCTGGACCAGGTTGCTGGAGACGAACACCACGCGAGCGGGTGACGAGGCGTCGCAGCGGTAGGTGCCGGAAAGGGTAAGGGTTCCGTCCGGCGCGATACGGGCCTGCTCGTGTGCGGAAATTCTTCCGCTGAAGGAGTCTGCCGACGCACTCGGGCTGAGCACGACAACTGCGGTCAGGGCGGCCAGGGCCAGTGCGGGAAGGGGCATGAATTCCTCCGTGGGGGGCTGGTCGGCGGTGAATCCGACGCACCGCATTGTGCTGATCACGCACACGGAGCTCACTCGCAGTCATCCGGATGTCGGGGTCATTGCCCCGGACGGCCGCGTGGGCATGGCCGCGGGTGCCGATCAAAGCGATGCCCGGAGACGATGTGCGGCGTCTGCCCGACGGCGTGGCGGTGCCGGCCGGTGAGAGGAAAATCCCGGGAGGAAACTCGCCTCCTCGGCAGCAGAATGCCTCCATGCTCACGCTCACCGACATCGCCGAGGACCCGCTGATCCTGACGCGCGGCCTGCGCCTGCGCGACGCTTCGCCGGCTGTCCTGCGCCCTCTCGTCCACGCCGACGCGGAGCGCCTGGCGGACTTCCTCGCGGGGCTTTCCCCGGAGTCGAGGCGGCTGAGCACCTTCGACGGATACGACTTCGCGGCGGCCCGGGAGCTGTGTGCCGCGATCGCGCGTTACGACAAACTGCGGCTGGTGCTCGAGGACGAGTCCTCGGAGCGGATCGTGGGCCTGTTCGAGCTGAGCCTCGCACTCACCGCCTCGGACATCGCGCGTTACCGGGCCGCCGGGATCCACCTCACCGAGCGGACCGACTGCCGCTTCGGCCCGACCCTGGCCGATGCGTACCAGGGCAGCGGGGCGGGCTCGCTGGTCCTCCCGTTCGTCACGGAGGCCGTACGACTGCTCGGCAGGTCGCGGATCATCCTGTGGGGCGGCGTCCTCGCCGACAACGCGCGGGCGCTGCGTTTCTACGAGAAGAACGGGTTCCAGCTCGTCGGTCCCTTCACCGGACCGCACGGCACGCCGTCACTGGACATGATCCTTCCCCTCACCGGGCACGTACCGCCGCTGCCCACTTGACCTGCGCTATCACCGGAGCCGGCCGCTGCCCCGGCATCGGAGGCGGACTCGTCCTCAGGTCCCGGCTCCACCCGCGGTCTGCACCCGTGGCTCTACAAAAGGGGTTCTGCGGTCATACCGGGGGATGACCGGCCGCCGCGTCCGACTACCGCAGGCGTGGGCCGGAGTCCGGCCCGGAGTCTGACATCCGGGCAGCGGAATGCGGCGACGATAGAGGGAGAAATCCTGCTGACTTCCCTGACGTGCCATGGCACCGCCGGGCGGTCGCCCCTGCCTCCGCCTCCACCCGACGGGAGTCTCTTTCGCCGTGGCTACCTTCCTTTACAAACTAGGGCGCCTCTCTTTCAGGCGGCGCCGCTATGTGGCACTCCTGTGGGTGCTGCTCCTGGGCGGCATCGGATACGCGTCTTCGGCCGCGCCCGCGCCGCCCGCCGACTCGTTCTCGATGCCGGGAACGGACTCCCAGAAGGCCTTCGACCTGCTCGATGAGCGCTTCCCCGCCGCCAGTGCGGAGGGCGCGACCGCCCGCGTCGTCATCCGGGCGCCGGAGGGCGAGAAGATAACCGACCCGGCCGCGAAGGCCGAGGTCAAACAACTCGTCACCGCGCTCGGCAAGGGGTCGCAGGTCGCCGGCGTGGCCGACCCGTACAAGGCGAACGCCGTCAGTAAGGACGGCACCACCGCGTACGCGTCCGTCACCTACAAGGTGATCTCGACGAAGCTCACGGACAAGACGCACGACGCGCTGACCGACGCCACCGACAAGACGCGCGCCGAGGGCTTCACGGTCGAGACGGGCGGTGACGCCGTCCAGGCCGAGCAGGAGATGGGCGGCTCGGCCGAACTCATCGGCATCGCCGTCTCCGCGGTCGTGCTCGTCATCACCTTCGGCTCGCTGATCGCCGCCGGCCTTCCGCTGCTGACCGCCATCATCGGCGTCGGAATCGGTGTCTCCGGCATCGCCGCCCTGGGCAGCGTCCTCAACCTCTCGGGCACCACCTCGACGCTGGCCATGATGATCGGGCTCGCGGTCGGGATCGACTACGCCCTCTTCATCGTCTCCCGCTACCGCGCCGAGATCGCCGAGGGCCGGGAACCGGAGGAAGCGGCGGGCCGGGCCACCGGCACCGCGGGCTCCGCCGTGGTCTTCGCCGGACTGACCGTCATCGTGGCCCTCGCGGGTCTGTCGGTCGTCAACATCCCCATGCTCACGAAGATGGGCCTCGCGGCCGCGGCCACCGTGGCCATCGCCGTACTCATCGCGCTCACCATGATCCCCGCGCTGCTCGGTTTCGCGGGCAAGCGTGCCCTGCGCCGCAAGGACCGTAAGAACCTCGCGAAGCCGGCCGCCGCACACAGTGCAAGGGATGCCAAGGGCGCCAAGCCCAACCTCGGCACCCGCTGGGCGCGCCTCGTGCTGCGCCGGCCCGTCACTGTGCTGCTGATCGGTGTCCTCGGTCTGGGCGCGGTCGCCATCCCGGCGACGAGCCTGGAGCTCGGGCTGCCCGACGAGGGGACGTCGGCGCCGGACACCACGCAGCGCAAGGCGTACGACATGCTGTCCGAGTCGTTCGGGGCGGGCTTCAACGGCCCGCTGATGGTCACCGTCGACACGGGCGGGGCCAAGGACGCCGCTGCGGCGGTCAAGACGGTGGGCGCGTCCCTCGCCAAGGTCGACGGCGTCGCCGCGGTCACCCCCGCCTCGGTCAACCCGGCCGGTGACACGGCGATCCTCACGGTCGTCCCGACCACCGGACCGAGCGACCACAAGACCGAGGAACTCGTCAAGACGATCCGCTCGACCACGAGCGGCCTGGAGGCGGACACCAAGTCCGATGTCCTGGTCACCGGGCAGACGGCGATGACGATCGACTTCTCCCAGACGCTCAACGACGCTCTCCTGCCCTACCTGGGACTCGTCGTCGGACTCGCCTTCCTGCTCCTGATGCTGGTCTTCCGCTCGGTTCTCGTCCCGCTGAAGGCGGCCCTGGGCTTCCTGCTGTCGGTCGCCGCGGCGCTCGGCGCGGTCGTCGCCGTGTTCCAGTGGGGCTGGCTCGCGGACATCTTCGGCGTCGACCAGCCGGGCCCCATCATGTCGATGATGCCGATCTTCATGATCGGCGTGGTATTCGGGCTGGCGATGGACTACGAGGTGTTCCTCGTGACGCGAATGCGCGAGGCGTACGTCCATGGGGCCCGCCCCCCCGAGGCGGTCGTCACCGGCTTCAAGCACGGCGGCCGGGTCGTCGGAGCGGCCGCGATCATCATGATCAGTGTCTTCTCCGGGTTCATCATGGAGAACAACGACATGATCAAGATGATGGGCTTCGGGCTCGCCATAGCGGTGTTCTTCGACGCCTTCGTCGTCCGCATGGCGATCGTCCCGGCGGTCCTCGCGCTGCTCGGCAAGTCGGCCTGGTGGCTGCCGCGCTGGCTCAACAAGGTCCTGCCCAACGTGGATGTCGAGGGCGAGAAACTGCACAAGACGCTCGCGCCGTCGTCGCAGGCGGCCGAGGGCAAGGACGAGGAGTACCGGGAACTGGAGCCCGTACGCGGCTGATCGCGCGGTCCCGCCCAGTCCGGGACCCTGCCCCGCCGCAAGCCCGCCGCCCCGATGATCACGGTCACCGGGGCGGCGGGCTTACCTCGTCATCACGACCGCCCCTGCAAAGACAGCGGTCGGCGTATCACCTTCAGCTTCACCTTTACCTTTACCTTTACCTTTACCTTCAGCTTCAGCTTCAGCTTCAGCTTCAGCCGCGGATCATCGACATCAGCTGCCGGTGGGTCTCGGCGTCGGCGGCCACCACAAGTCCGCGCCCCGCAGACCCGGTCGGAGCACCGTCGACCCCGGTGACCACGCAGCCGGCGGCCCGGCACAGTGCGATGCCGGCGGCGAAATGCACACTCCCGGTGAGGTCACCGCCATCGGTGATGTACGCGGCGCGCTTGCCGGCCGCGACCCACGCCAGCGCCAGCGTCGTCGACACGACCCGCGGCCGGAACCGCTCGACGAACGCGGGATGGGCCAGCAGATCAACGGCCCGGAAGCCGGGCCGGCCGATGAACGGCGGGTCCAGGTTGACATCCACGAGCGAGGTGGCGGGGGTCGGGGCCAGCGGCTCGTCCACCCCGTCGCGCCGCACCCACGCACTCGTCCCATCCGTGAAGAACACCTCGCCGCTGAACGGGTCGGCCACCGCCGCCGCTCCATCGCGCAGCGCCACGTTGACTGCAACGAGCATGCTGCCGACGGCGTAGTTCAGCGTGCCGCACAACGGATCCACCAGCCATTGGCGCGCGGCATCGGCCGTGCCTTGCTGCCCACCTTCCTCACCGACCACCGCGTCGTCGGGGCGGGCGGCGCTGATGACGTCGACAATGGCCTTCTCGGCCTCCACGTCTGCGACGGTGGCAAAGTCCCCCGCGCCCTTGTCGATGCGGGTGAGGCGTCGCCCGTACAGGCTGCGCACCACGTCGGCACCGGCACTCGCCGCGGCTATCGCGACCACGGAATCGTCAGAACTCGCAGATGAATTGATCACGCGGTGCAGAGTATCGGGCGGCGCCGGACCCGGCGGCGAGAAGCTCACCGCCGGGTCCGACCAGGGTGCACATCGCGTGGCGGACAGGTCGTTACGACGCCGCTCGCCGGGTCCCGGCTTCCACGGCGGCCGGTTCACTCAGGCCCAGGTGGTCGCGCAGCGTGATGCCCTCGTACTCCGTGCGGTACACCCCGCGCTCCTGGAGCAGCGGGACGACGGTGTCGGCGAAGGCATCGAGGCCACCAGGGGTGATGTGCGGGACGAGGATGAAACCGTCGGCCGCGTCCGCCTGGACGAAGTCGTCGATGGTCTGTGCGACCGTGGCCGGGGAGCCGACGAACGACTGGCGGTTGCCGGTCTCTATGACGAGATCGCGGATCGACCACTTGTTGGCGGCTGCCCGCTCGCGCCACTCACGGGCGGTGGCCAGCGGATCGCGGTACATGCGGACCTGGGCGCGGCCGCGCGCGACAGTGTGCTCACCGAGGTCGGGGTCGATGTCGGGGAGCGGGCCGTCCGGGTCGTAGCCGGAGAGGTCACGGTTCCAGACGAACTCCAGGTGCTTGATCGCGGTGGCGCCGCTGACCTGCTGGCGGCGTACCTCGTGGGCCAGTTCCGCCGCTTCGGCGTCGCTCTGGCCGAGTACGAACGTCGCCGCCGGCAGGATCAGGAGCTGGTCGTGCGTACGGCCGTGGCGGGCCAGCCGGCCCTTGACGTCCGTGTAGAACTCCTGTCCTTCCTTGAAGGTGCTGTACCGGCTGAAGATCGCGTCGGCGCTCGACGCGGCGAACTCGCGCCCCTCGTCGGAGTCACCTGCCTGGAAGATCACGGGGCGGCCCTGCGGGCTGCGCGGGACGTTGAACTGCCCGCTGATGTCGAAGTGCTGTCCCTGGTGGACGAACGCTCCGGCCTGGGCGTCGCGCAGGAAGGTGCCGCTCGCCTGATCGGCGACGATCTCGTCGCCGTGCCACGAGTCGAACAGCTCGCTCGCGGTGGTCAGGAACTCCTCGGCCCGCGAGTACCGCTCGTCCTTCGGCAGGAACCCGCCGCGCCGGAAGTTCTCGCCGGTGAACGCGTCCCAGGAGGTGACGACGTTCCACGCGGCACGCCCGTCCGAGAGGTGGTCGAGGCTGGCGAACTGGCGGGCGACCTCGTAGGGCTCGTTGAAGGTGGAGTTGATGGTGCCGGTCAGTCCGAGGCGCTCGGTGACAGCGGCGAGGGCGGTGAGGATCGTGAAGGTGTCGGGCCGCCCCACGACGTCCAAGTCGTAGATTTCTCCGCCCTGTTCCCGAAGCCGCAGTCCTTCCGCCAGGAACAGGAAGTCGAATTTGGCCCGCTCGGCGGTCTGCGCGAAGTGCGCGAACGAGCTGAACTCGACGTGGCTACCCGCCTTGGGGTCGCTCCAGACGGTGGTGTTGTTGACGCCCGGGAAGTGGGCCGCGAGGTGGATCTGCTTGCGAGGCATGGTCTGTGGTCCCTCCGGCTCAGACGGTGGCGGTGGCGGTGGCGGCGTAGCGATTGGCGGGGTGCGCGAGTCCGAGGAGTCCGCGCAGGGTGTCGGCCTCGTACGCGCTCCGGAACGCTCCGCGCCGCTGCAGCTCGGGAACGAGTCCCTGAGTGATCGCGGGCAGGTCGTGGCCTGCGACGGCGGGGCGCAGCCGGAATCCGGTGAGGCCCGCCTGCTGCAACTCCTGCAACAGATCGGCCAGTTGAGACGGGGTGCCGGTGAAGATCCGGGCGTCGCTTGTGTACGTGTAGCCCGCCAGGCCGTCGAGGCGTTCGCGCCGTGCCGCCGCCGCGGCCGGGTCGTCGTCCAGGTAGACCACGAGGTCACCGAAGACATGGACGGGCTCGTCCGCCCGTCCGGCCGCGGCCTGTCCGGCACGGATCTCGTCGACGACGGCACGCGCCTGGTCCGCGTCGTGCGGGGTCACGTACCCGATGTCGGTGGAACGGGCCACGAGCTGGAACGGCACGCTCCCGTGGGCCAGGGCGCTGACGACCGGCTGGCCTTGGGGCGGACGGGGCGTGATCGAGGGGCCCTTGACGCTGAAGTGCCTGCCCTCGAAGTCGATGTAGTGCAGCTTGTCGCGGTCGATGAAGCGGCCGGTGGCGACGTCGCGGATCTCCGCGTCGTCCTCCCAGCTGTCCCACAGCCGGCGCACCACTTCGATGTAGTCGGCGGCTTCGTCGAAGAGGTCGCCCGTCAACTCCTTCGCCTCCGGGCTGCCCAGGTCCTCGATGCGCAGGGCGGGGAATGTGCGGCGTCCGAAGTGCGCGGCCTCGTTCCGGCGTGCCGACACCTGTACGCGCAGGCCCGCGCGGCCTGAGCTCACATAGTCGAGCGTGGCGATCGCCTTGGATATGTGGAACGGCTCCGTGTGGGTGGCCACCACGGTCGGCACCAGGCCTATGTGCCGGGTCACCGGGGCGACGCGGGCGGCTGTGAGTACGGCGTCGAGGCGCCCGCGGACCTGGTCGGTGCGGGTGTCGGGTTCCGTGAAGTGCGAGGACTGGGGCCCGAGTCCGTCCTCGATCGTCACGAAGTCGAGCAGCCCACGCTCGGCTTCCTGAACGAGGTCGGCCCAGTAGCGGGCGGTGAACAGCTCCCGGGGCCGGGACACTTGCTCGCGCCAGGCGGCCGGGTGCCAGCCGGCGCCGTCGAGCGCCACGGCGAGGTGCAGTGGGGAGGACGAAAGAGGGGAAGCGGGCAGCGCAGAAGACGAGGACACGAAGGGGTGCCTTCCTGATCGACCGTACGAGATGAGCGCCCCTCCGGCAGAGGCAGACAGAGCCAGGCAGAGCCAGAGGGTGCGACGGCGAAGAATCGGTCAGGAACAACAGAGCGCGCCGGCCACGCGCTGGAGGTCGATATGGGCCCGGGTGTACAGGTACACAGGGCGGTATGGGGCGAGGACCGGGACGCGCAGGCACGACACCTGGGTCATGAACGCCCCCTCCCCCTCATCGCCGGTGCACACCGCATTGTCAGTAGGAACGGCCCGCCACCGCCGTCTGTTCCCGCTTCCGGCCCCGAACTCGCACAGAGCCGTCCTGTTACTACCCGGGAGCCCTCTCGGTGAACAAGGGCGCCTACAACCGGGGCCCTCCATGGAAGCGTACGCGGGGTGCGATCACGCGGCCGGCTTGCCCGGCTGGTCGTGGGTCGAGCAGTGGATTCCGCCTCCGCCACCCGCGATCGTGTCGATCTTCACGGGCACGATGTCGCGTGTGGGGAAGTGGTCCTGGAGGATCCCCTTCGCACGGTCATCGGCCCGGGTGTCGCCGAACCGCGGCATGAACACGGCGCCGTTGGCGACGTAGAAGTTCGCGTACGTCGAAACGAAGTCGTCACCACGGCCGGTGATCTTGTCGAGGTCCGGCTGAGGAAGGTCGACGACCTCGAGACGCTTGCCGCGGGCGTCCGTGGCTTCCTTGAGGACCGACCTGGCCTGGTCCGCCGAGCGCGACCACACGTCCGGCGGGCTGCCGGGGTACGCCTGGTCCACGAGGACGACTCCCGGCGCGGTGAACCTGACGAGGCTGTCGACGTGGGCGTCGGTGATGTCCTGGCCACGCACCCCGGCCAGCCAGAGCACCTTCTCGACACCGAGGGTGCTCTTGAGTTCGGCCTCGATCCGGTCACGGCTCTTCCCGGGGTTGCGGTTCTTGTTGACGACCGAACTCTCGGTGAGCAGCAGGGTGCCCTCGCCGTCCGTCTCGAAGGATCCGCCCTCGGCGACGAGCGGGGCTTTCGAGCGCGCGATGTCGTACTTCGCCAGCAGGAGACGGCCGACCTGCGCGTCGTTGCGGTGTACCTGCTTGTTGCCCCACCCGTTGAAGTTGAAGTCAACTCCCAGCAGACGGCCGTCCGACTCCTCGACGAACACGGGGACGATGTCGCGCGCCCACAGGTCGTCCACTTCGAGGGGGATGACCTCGACCTGGGAGCCGCAGGCACGCTGGGCGGCGTCGGCCTGTTCCGGCCGGGCCATGAGCACCACCGCCTCGTACTCCGCCACGGCCCGCGCCACGCGCGCGATGTCGTCGCGCACGGCGGGCAGATCCTCGAACCACACCGACTCCAGCGCGGGCCAGGACATGAACGTACGGGTGTGGCTGTCCCACTCCGCGCCGAACCTGCGGCCCGACGCCTTCACCCCCGTCGCGGAGGACGAGGACGCCGAGGAGGCCAGTTCGTCACCGGGACCGCAGGCGGCGGCTCCGAGGGCGAGCGCGCCGATGCCGGCGAAGGAACGCAGGGCGCTGCGACGGGACATGGGGGGATGGGGCACTGAGAACTCCGGAATTCAGCTGACGGGCCCCTTCAGGATTGCTGGATCCTGAATCGTGGGGCTCTGGGGAAATGAGATATCCGACGGCGGCTGCCTTTTCGGGTATCTGGATGCGTCTTCAGGTATCCGCGTGCGTGTGGGGTCTACGGCACGGGTTCGTGCATGGTGGAGCAGTGAATGCCGCCGCCACCGCCCATGAGGCGGTCGACGTCGAGCTGGATCACCTCGCGCCCGGGGAACGCGTCGGCGAGAGCCTCGCGGGCGGCGTGGTCCTTCGTCCGGTCGCCGAACTGCGCGGTGATGACAGCGCCGTTGACGACATGGAAGTTGAGGTACGAGTCGACGAACTGCGAGCTGCGCGAGTGGACGCTGTCGGGTCCGTCGATCCGGATGACCTGGAGTCTTCTCCCTCTGGCGTCGGTCTCGCCGGACAGGATCGCGAACTGCTCACGCGCGTCTCGGGCCCAGACGTCTCCCCTGTCGCCGGGAGGCATCTGCACCATGACGACGCCGGGACGGATGAAGCGGGACGTGACGTCGATGTGGTTGTCGGTGATGTCCCGCCCGCGGACACCGGGGACCCAGATCATCTTTTCGGCGCCGTATACGGTCAGTACGGCCTCCTCGATTTCCGTCCGGCTCATTCCGCGATTGCGGTTCTTGTTGACGAGGCTGCTCTCGGTGGCCATCACCGTCCCGTCACCGTCGGTCTCGATCGATCCGCCTTCGCCGACGAAGTCCGCCCATTCGAATTCGAGTTCATTGAATTCGGCGACCCACTCGGCCACGGCGGCGTCATCTCGATGCGTCTGCTTGTGCCCCCACCCGTTGAAGTTGAGGCCTACGGCGTCACGGCTTCCCCGGCCGTCGCGCCGGAAGACGGCGCAGGTGTCGCGCATCCAGAGGTCGTCGGTGGGGATCGAGGTGATGACGGTGACGTCCCTGCCGCAGGCGGCCCGCGCGTCCTCGGCTGTTTCCTCGTCCGGGGCACACATGATGACGGGCTCGTAGGCGGCGACTGTGCGGGCGATGAGAGCGATGTCCTGCTGGACTCCGGACAGCTGGCGGCCCCAGATGGATCTGCTCGCCGGCCAGGACATCCATGTCCGCACATGCGGGACGTCGTCCGCCGGCACGTGCCAGCCGTCGTCGGCGGCGTGATCGTGCCCGGCCTGCCGCGAGGGGCTCGCCCCGAAGAGCGAGTCGAGCAGACGCCTGCCCAGGGGAGGTTCGTTCATGGGGGCTCCACATCAAGTGCTGTGTATTGAGCGGCTGTTGAGAGGCTTCTGTGCGACTGCTGTGCGGCCGCCGAGGCCACGGAGATCGCCAGGGAGCGGTCGTCGGCAGGAGGAACTGCCAGGGCTTCACAGGGGTCGAGCCGGAAGCCTCTACGGCGTTCACCGTTCACGCACGCCGTGACGGAAGCCGGCGGCCTGCGGCGCCTTCGCGACTGCCGCACTCACCCGTGTCCCCCGGGTCGCATGACGCGATCCAGGCAGGGAGCGAGCCGGGTGGCTCGGTGTCACCATGCCCCCATTGTGACACTGACTGGATTTTCAGTCAAAGAGCCGCGCCGAGCTCAGGATGTTCAGCCAACCGCCAGCCCCAGGACCTCAGCCCTGCAGATCAGTCCTGCAGATCAACACCACTGATCAACGCCCTGGACCGGGAAGGAGCTCGCGCTCCAGAGCGGCGGCCACATGCGCCCTGGCCTCGGCGGTGGTGAGCAGGCCGGCGAGCCAGCGCCCGCTCAGCCCCTCCACCAGCGAAGTCAGCCGAACCGCGGCAGCGCGCGAGTCCACCGAAGGCGGGATGTCCCCCTCGTCCTGACCGTCCTCGATCACCTCGGCCAGCTCGACGAGCCAGCGTTCCGTCAGCGTCGCCAGGACCGGCCGCAGCACTTCGTCGAAGGTGGCCGCCGCTCGCACCTCGCCCCACACCGCGGAGTTCTCGCGTACGGCCCGCTCGTCCTGGAACTCCCCGACCAGCATCCGGAGCAGCAGCTCACGGATGGGGGCGTCATCGCCGTCGGAGACACCCGAGTACCCCTCGGCCCGGTCGTTGACATACTCCAGGGCGCTCGTGACCAGGCCCGACCGGTCGCGGAAGTGGTAGTAGATCAGGGTCTTGGACACACCCGCCTCGGCGGCGACCTCCTCGACCCGCAGTCCTCTCACTCCCCGCAGGGCGATCACCCGGCAGGCGGCTTCCAGCAGTTTGGCGCGTCGCGTACTCACGTCCGTACTGTAACCAGCAGGTCACGGCGGGGGTGCGGCGCACACCACCGGGCGGGCAGCGCAGGGACGGGCACCACCTACCGGCGCTCCAGCCGCCCCAGTTCGGCGTCGATGGCGTCGAGCATCAGCTCGCGGGCGTGCTCGAGCGGGAGGATGCCGCTGAGCCAGCGCATGCTGATGCCCTCCACCAGAAGCGTCAGCCGCTCGGCCGAGGTCGCGAGGGCGGTGACAGTGGCCATCGGCCGTACCTGGCCGAGCAGTTCGGAGATTTCCTGCACCCAGACCAGCGTCGCCCTGGCCAGGTCTTCCCGCAGATCGGGGTCGAATATGGCACTGGCGCGCAGCTCGCCCCACGCGGTGCTGTTCTCGCGTACGACCGGCTCGTCCTGGAGTTCCAGCAGGAGGGTGCGCTCCAGCTCCTGACGCGGGGTCAGGGGCTCGGCGTCCGCGTCACGCTCCGTGGTGTAGCGCTCGGCGCGGTCGTTGATGAACTCCAGGGTCCGGCGCAGGATCCCTGCGCGGTCCTTGAAGTGGTAGTAGATGAGTGCGGTGGACACCCCGGCCTCGACGGCCAGCTCCTCCACCCGCAGCCCGCGCACTCCGCGGCGGGCGATGACCCGCGCGGCTGCCTCCATGATCGCTGTTCTACGGTCGCCCACGATTCCTACCCTAACCGCTTCCACCGGCCGAGCCTCCCGTCATATTGACTGAAACTTCAGTCACGGGCACCATGCAGTGCATTCCCCTCCCCCATCTCGCGCGTGCCGCACGCAGCCCCCTTTCCGTCATCCCTGAGAGAGCCACCGCATGACCTCCGACCGGCGCGCCGCGCCAGCCCCCTTCGAGGCCCTGTCCACGGACGATCCGCATGAGATCGGCGGCTACCGGCTGTGCGCCCGGCTCGGCTCGGGTGGCATGGGCCATGTCTACCTGGCCTTCACCCCCGGAGGCCGGCCGGTGGCACTCAAGGCGGTGCGACCGGAGCTCGCCGGGGACACCGCGTTCCGCCACCGGTTCGCCCAGGAAGTGGCGAACACGCAGCGGGTCCACGGCCTGTACACGGCCCCGGTGATCGACTCCGGCACGGACGCCGCGACACCTTGGCTGGCCACCGCCTACGTACCGGGGCCCTCGCTGCACGAGGTCGTCCACCGGCACGGCCCGCTGCCGGTTCCGACGGTACTGCTGCTCATGGCCGGCATCGCCGAAGCGCTCCAGGCGATCCATGCTGCCGGTGTGGTCCATCGCGACCTCAAGCCGGCCAACGTACTGCTCGCCTCCGACGGCCCACGGGTGATCGACTTCGGCATCGCCCGCGCCGCCGACGCCGTCGCGCTCACCAGCGCGGGCCTGCAGATCGGCACACCTGCCTTCATGGCTCCCGAGCAGGCCCTGGGCAGACCTGCCACGCCCGCCACGGACATCTTCGCGCTCGGCGCACTGGCGGTGTACGCGGTCTGCGGCGCGCCACCATTCGGCGGCGGCCCTGAGTCCGCGGCCCTGTACCGGGTCGTGCACGAACAGCCCGACCTCGCGCACGTACCGCCCGAGCTGCAGAACCTGCTGTGGCAGTGCCTCGCGAAGAACCCCGGGGAACGGCCCGGCGCCGGCGCCCTGATCGAGGCCGTGCGCCACCATCCGGCCGCGGGGGCACAACTGCGGTTCACCGACGGATGGCTGCCGCACGCGATCCGTGCCGACATAGCCCACCGCAGCGATCTGCCCGAACCCCTTCAGCCGCCGCACGCCCAGCCCACGATGACGGCCACCCCGACAGCCCCGGCCCGCACGGACACGGCCGTCACCGCGCCGCCCCCGCCACCCCGCCGCAGGAGGCGCCGGCGCTGGATCGTGCCGACGGCGATCGTGGCCGTCCTGGTCGCCGGAGCGACGGCCTACCGCCTCGGCGGCCCAAGCGGCAACTCGTCGAAGACGAACGGCCACAGCGGCCACAGCGGCCACAGCGGCCACGACCGGAGCTCGCCCCCACCGTCGCGGGCCCATTCGCCACAGCCCTCGAAGGCGACGGCCCCGCCAGGCGCCGGATACCGCCAGGTGTACGCCGATACGGAGCTGACCTCGCCCGACCCGAGCTACGAGTTCGACCTGCGCAGCGGCACGGTCGCCCCCGAGTCCACCGCCGCCTGGTACCTGGCACGCACCGCCGACGAGTTCGAGTTCCCCGATGACAGCGACGCCTACATCGCGTACGACGACACGCTGTCCCCCGGCGGCTGCGAGGAGGGAATCGACAGCGAGCCGGTGACCACGCTGAAGTTCGACGACCTGGAGGACTGGCGGCCGTTCTGCATCCGCAGCGCGAACGGCAAGGACATCGCGATCGTGCATCTCCTCGACGCCCCGACAGGGACCGACTCCGTAACGGTGTCCGTCCGCTACTACCGAAAGAGCGCCTGACGCACGGCCGCCGGACCGCCCGGCGGCCCCGCCCGGCGGATGCTCGTAGAAGTCACGCCCAGAAGTCACGTCACACTCATTGACTGAATTTTCAGTCAGTGACATCTTCGGGTCAGCACCTGCTGAGCCACCACAGAGAGCACACAGAGAGCGACTCACCACCATGCATCTCGACGACGCCACCACCCACGCGCCCGCCCGGGGCGGGTTCCGGGAGCCGCCGGTATGCGGCTGACCCCGACGGAGCGCGACCGGTTGCTGCTGTTCAGCGCCGCCGAACTGGCCCGCGCCCGCCGTGCCCGCGGTCTCCGCCTCAACGTGCCCGAGGCGACCGCGCTCATCGCCGACACGGTGTGCGAGGCCGCCCGTGACGGCGCCCGGCTCGCGGCGGCCGTCGCCGTCGCACGCAAGGCCCTCGGGCCCGATGACGTCCTGCCCGGTGTGCCCGATGTGGTCACCGAGATCCACGTCGAGGCGGTCTTCGACGACGGGACCCGGCTGGCCGTGGTCAGCGATCCGTTCGGGGGCGGCAGCCTGGGGGCGCAGGCCCCGGGCGCGGTCCTGCCCGCGGCGCAGGCGCCGTCCGGGCAGCCGGCTCCGGTCCGGACGATCAGGGTCCGCAACACCGCCTCCGTTCCGATCAGCGTCACCTCGCACTTCCACTTCTTCGAGGCCAACCCCCGCCTGGACTTCGACCGGGCCGCCGCCTACGGCATGCGCCTGGCCATGCCGGCCGGTGCGTCCACCCGGTTCGCGCCGGACTCGGAAAACGAGGTGGGGCTCCTTCCCATCGGCGGCGACCGCGTCGTGATCGGGTTCGCCGGCCTGGTCGACGGGCCGCTGGACGCGCCGGGTGCGCGCCGCGACGCGCTGCGCCGCGCGGCGGCCTGCGGCTACCTCGGCGCCGGCCCGGGCGACGACCAGGAGGCTTCGGCGTGAGCACCACCATCGATCCGCAGGAGTACGCCGCGGTGCACGGGCCGCGCACAGGCGACCGCGTCCGCCTCGGCGACACCGGGCTCGTCGTACGCGTCGAGTCCGACTCGCAGGCCCCGGGGGACGAGTTCCTGGCCGGGTTCGGCAAAACGGCCCGCGACGGACTGCACCTCAAGGCCGCCGCCGTCCGTGAGACCTGCGACGTCGTCATCAGCAACGTGCTCGTGATCGACGCGGCGCAGGGCATCCGCAAGACGTCGATCGGTATACGGGAGGGGCGCATCGCCTCCGTCGGCCGCGCGGGCAACCCGGACACCCTGGCCGACGTGGACGTCGTGGTCGGCACCGGGACGACGATCGTCTCCGGAGAGGGCATGATCGCGACGGCCGGTGCCGTCGACACTCACGTACACCTGCTGTCGCCGCGCATCATGGAGGCCTCGCTCGCCTCCGGCGTGACCACGATCATCGGCCAGGAGATCGGGCCCAGTTGGGGTGTCGGGGTCAACTCGCCGTGGGCGCTGCGGCACGCGTTCAACGCCTTCGACGCCTGGCCGGTCAACATCGGCTTCCTGGGCCGGGGTTCGTCCTCCGAACCGGCGCCCCTGGTGGAGGCGCTCGCCGAGGGCGGCGCCTGCGGCTTCAAGGTGCACGAGGACCTGGGCGCGCACACCAGGGCGCTCGACACCGCGCTGCGGGTCGCCGAGGAACATGACGTCCAGGTCGCCCTGCACACCGACGGCCTGAACGAGTGTCTCTCCGTCGAGGACACCCTCAGCGTCCTCGACGGGCGCACCATTCATGCCTTCCACATCGAGGGATGCGGCGGCGGGCACGTACCGAACGTGCTGAAGATGGCGGGCGTACGCAATGTCATCGGCTCCTCGACCAATCCGACCCTCCCCTTCGGCAGGGACGCGGTCGCCGAGCACTACGGGATGATCTTCAGCGCGCATGCCCTGCAACCGGATCTCCCGGGCGACGCCGCCATGGCGCGGGATCGCATCCGGGCGGGAACCATGGGCGCCGAGGACGTGCTGCACGACCTCGGGGTCATCGGCATCACCTCGTCCGACGCCCAGGGCATGGGCCGGGCCGGGGAGACCGTGCGCCGCACCTTCGCCGTGGCCGGGAAGATGAAGGCCGAACTCGGCCCGATGGAGGGCGACGGACATGACGACGACAACGCGCGCGTGCTGCGCTACATCGCCAAGCTGACCATCAATCCGGCGATCGCCCACGGTCTGTCCCACGAGGTCGGATCGATCGAGAGCGGGAAACTCGCGGACATCGTGCTGTGGTGGCCCGACTCGTTCGGCGCCAAGCCGCAGATGGTCCTCAAGGCGGGCTTCCCCGCGTACGGGGTGACCGGAGACCCCAACGCCGCCGACGACCGCTGCGAACCGCTCGTCCTCGGCCCGCTGTTCGGGGCGCATGGGGCGACCGCGGCGGATCTGTCGGTGGCGTTCGTCAGCCGGGCCGCGGCCGAGTCCGGCTCCTTCGGCCGGCCGTACGACGCGCTGGCGACCCGGCGCCGGCGGGTGGCTGTGCGCGGCACCCGCGGGATCGGCCCGGCCGACATGGTGAACAACGCGCGCCTGGGCGAGGTGCAGGTGGACGCCGACAGCGGCCTCGTCACGCTGGACGGGTCGCCGCTCCACTCGGAGCCGGCGTCCGAAGTGCCGCTCAACCGCCTGTACTTCCTGTAACACACCAGAACTTCAGGACTTCAGGACTTCAGGACTTCAGGACTTCAGGACTTCAGGACTTCACGAGTGCCGAACAGCCGGGATTCTTCGGCGCAGCTGACCTGACTGACTTTTCAGTCACCGATCCACAACCCGATCCACAACCCGACCCCGGACGATCCGGAGAAGGAGAAACCCCGATGACCTTCCGCATGCCCGCCGAGTGGACCGAGCACGAGCGCTGCCTGATGGCCTGGCCGACCCGCCCCGACCTGTGGGGGAACGTCCTGGAGGCGGTCAAGAGTGAGTACGCCGATGTGGCCCGCGCCATCGCCGAGTTCGAGCCCGTGACCATGGTCGCGCCGCCCGGCCACGGAGCCGAGGCCCGCGACCTGTGCGGTGAGGACGTCGAGGTGATCGAACTGCCCACGGACGACTCATGGTTCCGCGACTCCGCGCCGCTGTTCGTACTCGGCCCCGACGGCCGGCGGGCCGGCGTCGACTTCCGCTTCAACGCCTGGGGCCGCAAGCACCACCCGTACGACACCGACGACCGGATCAGTGCGCTGCTGCTCGAACGGCTCGGTGTCCCGGCGGACCGTTCCGAGATGATCCTGGAGGGCGGGTCGATCACCGTGGACGGTGAGGGCACGCTGATCACCACCGAGCAGTGCCTGCTCCACCCCAACCGCAACCCCGACCTGACCAGGACGGAGATCGAGGCGGAGCTGAAGGCCCGGCTCGGCGTCACCAAGGTCATCTGGCTGCCGTACGGCGGGCTTCTGGACACGGAGACGGACGGTCACGTCGACGGCGTCTGCGCGTTCGTCGCCCCCGGCCAGGTCGTCGTCCAGCTCCCCGATGATCCCGAGCACCCCGACTACGCCCGCATGCGCGCCAACCGGGCGGTCCTTGAGGCCACGCCCGATGCCCTGGGCCGGACGCTGGAGATCGTCGATCTGCCGCAGAGCGCGTTCGTCGAGGTGGAGGGACAGCCGGTCGAGGTCGGTTACCTCAACTTCTATGTGGCCAACGGCGGTGTCGTCGTGCCGGTGGCCGGGCTGCCTCAGGACGCACAGGCCCTGGAAGTCATCGCGCGGGCCTGTCCCGGCCGCAAGGTCGTCGGCGTGGCCGCGCGCGTGATCGCCCACGGCGGCGGCGGTGTCCACTGCATCACCCAGCAGGTCCCCCTCGCGCTTCCGCGCGCCTGAGCAGTTCCTCACCCCTCGGCGACGTACGTACGGAGAGGAACCGCGCCGATGCACACCACACCACCCCGGCCAGGAAGACGCAGGGCCCGCCGTCCCGCCCTGCTGGCCGCTGTTCTGTCCGCCGTCCTCCTCGTCCCCGCGTGTGCGGGACCGCCGGGCACGGGCGCCTCGGGCGCGGGGACCGACTTCCGGCTGTCCGCGAGCACTCCCCGGGCGAAGGGAAAGATCGACTCGTTCACGTGGGCGCTGTACGCGGAGCCCCCGACGCTCGACTACATCTCCGCCTTCGACTACCCGCAGAACATGATCCTCTCCAACGTGTGCGAGAGCCTGATGCGGTGGACGCCCCAGCTGAAACTGGCACCGGGGCTCGCCAGGAAGGCGTCCCATCCCGACCCGCTGACCTGGGTGTACGACCTGCGCGGCGGCGTGCGCTTCCACGACGGGCGCGTCATGACCGCCGACGACGTCCTCTTCAGCCTCGGCCGGCAGATGAACCCGCACAACGGGGCGGCGTGGGCGCAGGTCTTCGAGAACGTCGCCTCGCTCGACAAGACCGGCCCGCTCCAGGTCACCGTCAGACTGAAGCGGCCCGACTCGCAGTTCCCCCAGTACATGGCGACCGCTGCCGGAGTGGTGGCGAGCCGTTCCGGGGTGAGGGCGGCGGGCCGCGACTACGGCACCTCCGGTGGCCTTGCCTGCACGGGACCGTACGAGCTCGGCAAGTGGGACAAGGGCCAGTCGATCGAGCTGCGGCGCTTCGGCCGCTATCGGGGGACCAAGGCCAAGTCCGCGAAAGCGGTCTTCCGCTTCCTCAGTGACTCCTCGGCGCGGACCAAGGCCATGCTCAGCGGCGAGGTGGACGGCGGATATCTCATCCCCACCGAGAGTTACGGCGCACTGCGCTCCAGCGGCGTCGGGACCCTCTACTTCGGCGAGGGACTCAGCACCGTCAACGTCAATGTCACCAACATGCGGGGACCGCTCGGCGACGTCCGGGTCCGGCGCGCGCTGTCACTGGCCCTGGACCGCCGCGGGTTCCTCAAGACGGGCCTGAGCGGCGCGGGGACTGTCACCAACTCCCTTACGACGAAAGCTGCTTGGGCCGCCGCCCCGGAGTCGGTACGCAAGGCCGCCTTCGACGGGCTCCCGTCCGCCGAGCCGGACCTCGGCAAGGCCAGGAAGCTCGTCAAGGAAGCCGGGGCCACCGGCAAGACCCTCACCGTCGCCACCAGTTCCATCGGTCAGGACGTGTCGCTGCTCGCCACCGCCGTCCAGGCGGCCGGCAGCGAGATCGGGCTCGACATCAAGCTCAAGACCGTCGCTCCCAACGCCTTCACCGCGCTGTTCACGGACCCGCAGGCGCGCAAGGAAATCGACATGTTCCCCGAGACGTACTACGACTCGATCACCGATCCGCTGGACCTGCTCGGCAGCTTCCGGACGGGCGCCTACCAGAACTTCGCCGGCTACAGCGACCGCTCCTACGACCGCCTGGTCGACCGGGCCCGCGCCACCTACGACCCGGTCGAACGCCTGAAGACAGAGGCCGAACTCCAGCGGAAGGCGGCCGGTCAGGTGCTGTGGATCCCGGTCGCCGAATGGCCCACCGCCCTGTTCCTCAACAAGCGGATCACCGGCGCCCCCACCACCATTTCCTACCTCTACTCCCCCTGGGCCGCCGGCGTCGGGGCCGCGCGATGAACTTCGTGAAATTCACCGCGCGAAGGCTGGCCGAGATGGCCGCCACCCTGCTCGGCGCCTCGTTCGTGATCTTCGGCGCGATGTATCTGGCGCCCGGCAACCCGGCGAGCTTCCTCCTGTCGGGGCGGTCCGCCTCGCCGGACGCGCTGCGGGCGGTCAATGAGCAGTACCACCTCGACGATCCGTTCGCCGTGCGGTACTTCCGCTGGCTCGCCCAGTTGCTGCACGGAGACTTCGGCCGCTCGATCACCTACCGCACCGACGTGTCCCGGCTCCTGGCCGACCGGCTGCCCAGCACCCTGCTCCTGGTCACGATGGCCCTGGTGCTCGTCGTGGTCGTCGGCCTCGCCCTCGGCCGGATCGGCGCGGTCCGGGGCGGCGCCGCCGACGCCACGATCCTGGTCACCACCACCCTCGCCGTCGGTACTCCGTCGTTCGTCGCCGCGGTCGTGCTCCAGGGCGTGTTCGCGGTGCGGCTGCACTGGTTTCCCGCCGGCGGGACCGGCGAAGGGTTCGGGCAGCTCCTGTGGCATCTGACTCTCCCGGCCGTGGCCCTGTCGCTGTACCTGATCGGCATGCTGGCCCGCGTCACGCGCAGCGCCATGCTCGACGTCCTCGGCCAGGAGCACGTCACCGTGGCCCTCAGCCGGGGCGTCCCGAAGCGCCACGTGATCAGCCGGCATGTGTTCCGTAACGCGCTCGGCACCGTGCTCACCACCGGCGGGCTGATCGTCTCCACCCTTTTGGTGTGCACCGTCCTCGTGGAGTCCGCGTTCGGTGTCGGCGGCATCGGGCAGCTCCTCGAACTGTCCATCACCACCAAGGACTTCCCCACCGTGCAGGCCATCTCGCTGACCATGGTCGGGCTGTTCATGGCGGTCAACCTCGTCGTCGACCTCGTCCACCCCCTGGTCGACCCGCGCATTTCCCTCGGCCCGGGGAGGTCCGCCGCATGAGTGTCGCCGTTCTGCGCCGCCCCGGCCTCGCCCGGCTCCGCACCAACCGCCCCCTGCTCCGCCTCCTCTGCCTCGGTTTCGTCTGCGTGGTCGTCCTGACGGCCCTGCTCGCCCCTTGGCTGGCCCCGGCCGACCCCAACGCGGCCGACCTCGGCAACGCGCTGGCCGGCACGTCCACCGCCCACCCCTTCGGCGTCGACGCCTCCGGCCGCGACACGCTCTCCCGCCTGGTCATCGGCGCGCGGACCTCGCTGCTGGGCCCGCTCGGCGTGGTCGCCTTCTCGACCGTCGCCGGAGTCGCCATCGGGATCGCCGCCGCCTGGCGGGGCGGCTGGCTCGACTCCGTACTGTCGCGGGGCACCGAACTGATCTTCGCGTTCCCCGGAATGCTCCTGGCGATCCTGATCGTCTCCGTGTACGGCGAGGGCCTCTTCGCCCCCGTCATCGCACTGGCCGTCGCCTACCTCCCGTACGTCAGCCGGCTCACCCGTTCGCTGGCACTGGCCGAGCGTGAACGCCCGTACGTCAGCGCCTACTCGGTGCAGGGGCACTCGGGGTTCCAGGTCTGTCTGCGGCACGTCCTGCCCAACATCGCGCCCGTCGTTCTCGCCCAGTCCGCCATCAACTTCGGCTACGCGCTGATCGATCTGGCGGGTCTGTCCTTCCTCGGACTCGGCGTGCCCGCGCTGACGCCCGACTGGGGCCGGATGGTCTTCGACGGCCAGACCGCCATCCAGCGGGGCTACCCCCTGTCGGCGTTCCTGCCGTGTGCCGCGATCGTGCTGACCGTCGTCGCGTTCAACGTGGTCGGCGAGCGCTGGGCCGACCAGGTCGCCAGGAGGGACCGATGAACGACATCCCGACCGTGCTCGACATACGGGGGCTGCGGCTCCGACTCCCGGACACCGCCCGGCCGGTCCTCGACGGCGTCGACCTCACCGTCGCCGCCGGGGAGACGGTCGCCCTGGTCGGCGAGTCCGGCTCCGGCAAATCCCTCACCTCCCGCAGCATCCTGGGCCTGCTCCCACCCGGCGCCACGGCCGAAGGGACCGTACGGGTCTCGGGCGAGGACGTCCTAACGATGACGCCCCCACGCCTGCGCGAACTGCGCACCGGCACGGCCGCCATGATCTTCCAGGACCCCCGCGCCGCCATCAACCCGCTGCGCAGGGTCGGGGACTTCCTCACCGAGAGCCTGCGCCTCAACGCCGGGATGCGCGCCGAGGGCGCCGGCCGGCGCGCCGCGGAGATGCTCGCCGCCGTCGGCCTCTCCCCCGACGCCCTGCGCCGCTATCCGGGCCAGTTGTCCGGCGGCATGCTCCAACGCGTCATGATCGCGGCCGCGTTGATGGGCGATCCCGTGCTCCTCCTCGCCGACGAGGCCACCACGGCGCTCGACGTCACCACCCAGGCCGAGGTCGTCGCCCTCCTCGGTGACCTGCGCGCACAGTTCGGCACGGGCCTGCTCTTCGTCACTCACGACCTGGGGCTCGCCGCGACCATCAGCGACCGGGTCTACGTGATGTACGCGGGGCGGATCGCCGAGACCGGCCCCGCCGACGCCCTGTTCGACCGGCCGAGGCACCCGTACACGGCCGCCCTCCTCGCGGCCACGCCCCGCCTCGACGCACCGCAGGGTCGCCTGTCCGCGATCGACGGTCAACCTCCCGACCTGCGGCGGGAGTTGACGGGCTGCCCCTTCGCACCGCGGTGCACGTACGCCACCGACATCTGCCGGAACGAGGCGCCCGTGGACCGGCCGGTCGGCGACGGGGACGGGCCGCTGCGGCATCGGGTCTCGTGCCACCACAGTGAACGCCTCGAAGGGAAGTCCGGCCATGAGTGAGACCGTGCTCCAAGTCTCCGGCGTGAGCCGCTCCTACCGCAGCGTCCAGGCGGCGGACGACGTCTCGTTCACACTCGGCGTGGGCGGATCCCTGGGCATCGTGGGCGAGTCCGGCTCGGGCAAGACGACCACCGCACGGATCGTCGTGGGCCTGGAGCGCGCGGACGCGGGCGAGGTCCTGGTGCGGGGCGTTCCACGAACGGTACGGGCGCGGGGCCGGGCGGCCCGCCTCGCGCGGGCCCGCGAGGTCCAGATGGTCTTCCAGGACCCCTTCCTCTCCCTCGATCCGAGAATCACCGTCGACGCGGCACTGCGGGAGACGCTGCGCCTCCACTTTCCCGAAGGGGACCACTCCCGGCGTCTCGACGAACTCCTGGACCAGGTCGGGCTCGGCAGCCGGGCGGCGGGCGCCCTGCCCCGGCAGCTCTCCGGCGGCCAGCGCCAGCGGGTCGCCATCGCACGGGCACTCGCGGTCGAGCCGGCCGTACTCGTACTCGACGAGGCCGTCGCCGCGCTGGACGTGTCGGTGCAGGCGCAGATCCTCAACCTGCTCGCCGACATCCGCGAGCAGACCGGCATCGCCTACCTCTTCATCACGCACGACCTCGGGGTGGTGCGCTGCGTCACGGATGACGTGATCGTCATGCGCCAGGGCCGCATCGTCGAGTCAGGAGCCACCTCGCAGGTCCTCGACGCGCCCCAACACCCGTACACACACCTGCTGTTGGAGTCGATCCCGCGGCCCGGATGGAACCCGCAGGCGATCGCCCTGGCCCGCCGCGCGCTGTAGCCGGGGGGCCGGGATCCGGAGTCCGGAGTCCGGGGTCCGGGGTCCGGGGTCCGGGGTCCGGGGTCCGAGACCACCGTCCACAGATCCGTACACCACAGATCGGAGATCACAGATGAACGACGACCGTGCACCTCAGAGCCCGTCCCGCCGCCTTCTCGGCAGGAGGAGCTTCCTCGCCGCTACGGGGCTGGCGACGGCCGGCGCCGCCTGGGCCGCGAGCGGCGGGGGCAAGGCTCTCGCCACCCCGGTTCCGGCCTCCGGGGCGGGCTTCGCCGTGCCGCTCGACACCGTCCCGCACACCCGGACCTGGATGGCGTGGCCCGACAGCACCGCCATCTGGGGCCGCAAGCTGGCCGGTGTGCAGGCGAACATCGCTCTCATCGCGAAGACGATCGCCAAGTACGAACCCGTCACCGTGTGCGCCAACTCCGCCGCCGTCTCGCAGGCCCGGAGCGCCTGCGGATCGGCCGTGACCGTGATCGGTTCGATCCCGGTCGACGACTGCTGGGTGCGCGACAGCGGCCCGGTCTTCCGCACGGACGGGGCGGGCGGTCTTGATGCCGTGGACCTGAACTTCAACGGCTGGGGCAACAAGCAGACCCACGCGAAGGACTCGCTGGTCGCCGAGCGGATCGCGGCCGCGGCCGGGGTGCCGCTCACCACCGCCGGCTTCGTCGGCGAGGGCGGCGCGGTGGAGACGGACGGCAACGGCACTCTCATGGCCACCAAGAGCAGCCTGATCAACACCAACCGGAACCCGGGCATGACACGCGCCCAGATAGAGGCCGCGATGTGCGCCGCCTTCGGGGCGTCGAAGGTGATCTGGTTCAACGGAGTGACCGGTCGGGACATCACCGACGACCACGTCGATGCCACCTCCCGCTTCCTCGCCGCCGGTGACGGCCTCGTCCGGATGCCCCTGGCCACCGACACCGACCCCTGGTCGAAGGACGCACGCCAGCAGTACCAGATCCTCTCCACGTCCACCGACGCCGACGGCACCCCGATCGCGGTCACCGAGCTCCAGGGCCCCGACTACGACCGCATCCGGTCGACCGACCCGAACTTCGTTGCCGCGTACGCCAATTACTACGTGTGCAACGGAGCTGTGATCTCGGCCCAGTTCGGCGACACCCGCGCGGATGCCGGAGCCAAGGCCCTCCTCCAGCGACTGTTCCCGGGCCGCACCGTCGAGCAGCTCAACATCGACAGCCTCGGCGCGGGCGGCGGTGGCATCCACTGCGTCACGCAGCAGCAGCCGCGCCCGTAGCGACCAGGTTCCGGTGCCGGACCACCGCCCGGCACCGGGCCCTTGAGGCACCCGACCCCACTTGCTCACGGTTTAAGATCAGCAACGCCGAGGCGGCAACCATGCCATCGGCCGACCCGACGCGGTGGGTGGAGCACTGCGTCAGGTACCTCGGAATGCGTGGGGAGCAGATCGTGAGCAGGGGTGGGGCGTCCATATCGGACGAGGAGTGGGAGCGTTTCCAGAAGGAGGCCGAGGCCGGGGCTCAGGGCGCGCCCGCGGAACCGTCGGCCCGGGCCCGGATGGTGACGCGACGGCTGCAGGAGAACACCGACCGGCCTCAGGGGTGGCGGACGCACGAGCCGGCCCGGCAGCGGCGGGGCAAGGGCTGGTACGGGGTCGGTCTGCTCGTCGCCGCGGGCATGCTGTTCGTAGCGCTGGATCCCGGGCGCGTGACCGATTGGTTCGGCGGTGGAAGCGGCGGCGATACACCGCTCGCCGCGGAGTCGGAACGTCCCGGCCGGCCGCCCGCGACGGAGGCAGCGGCCCAACAGCCCACCCTCCAGCAGCCGTTCAGGGGATCGCCCGCGGCGCAGTGGGGTGACGGAACGGCAGGGATCACCGTCCCCGAGGCCCGGGCGACCGGCTGGATGAGCAAGGCGCAGGTCTCGCAGGCGCTCGACAAGTCCCGGGACTTTCTTGCGGCGTCCAATCTGGATTCCGGTGTGCTTCTCGGACGGCCGCCCGAGAAGGCGATCGCGTTGATCAATCCGGATCAGAAGGACGTCCAGGACTACCTGGCGAACGCGTTCCGCGCGCCGAGCCGGGACGACGATCCTCTGCTGCTGTTCAGCCGTTTCGCGACGGAGAAGGTGCGTCTCGTCGGGGACGTGGTCAAGACGCGCGGGCGGATCACGTACCGGGAGGGCAAGCGCGGTGCGGTCGAGGTGACCACCGACGTCACGTACGTCTATCCGGTCGCGCACGCCGCGGAGGGAAGGGACGAGGTCGCGCGCACGATCGTGCGCCGCGAGGTGGTGATGAGCTGGGACGACCCGGCGAAGGTGATCACCGAACCGGGGACGTTCTCCCTCGTCTCCTACAAGTCGGACACCGCCAACGGCGGCTGTGACAACGACACCGGTTTCTACGTCCCGGAGTTCCCCTCCGCGCGCGCAACCGGCCCGGGAACCGGCGCCGAGGTCGACCCGTACGACCGGAGCACGTCGATGGACGCGCGCATGCAGGGCGCCGATGACCGGGAGTGCGGGACCGCGACACGGTCGTGAGTGGTGCGGGGGAACCGTGTGAGCGGCGTGGGGAAGCAGATGGGACGCCAGAGTGAAGTGGGATCGTTCGGCCTGGACACGGGGGCGCGTGCTTGCCGGGCTCGCGGTGGTGACGGCGGGGCTGTTGGCCTTCCACCGGGTCGTACCCAATTCCGTGGGGCATGCGGGCAGTCTCCTGGAGCAGTTCCTGCCGTGGTTCGGCCTGGTGGTCGTGGTGCTGCTCGTCCTTGCGCTGCTGCGCCGTTCGGCCGTCACGCTGGTGGCCCTGCTCCTGCCCGTGGCGGCATGGACGTACCTCTGCGGCGGGCTGCTCCTGCCGGGGAAGTCACCCGGCGCGCACGACCTGGTCGTCGTGCAGCACAACGTCAGTGACGAGAACGCCGACCCGGCGGGCACCGCCCGCACCCTGGCCGGCGCCCAGCCCGATCTCATCGCGCTGGAGGAGCTGGTGCCGGCGGCGCTGCCCGGGTACGCAAAGGTGTTGGCCCCGCACTACCCGTACCACGCGGTCCGGGGCACGGTCGGACTCTGGTCGAAGCATCCGCTCACAGGCACCCGGACGGTGGACATCAAACCCCGGGAAATCACGGAGAGTTGGGAGCGTGGGCTGCGAGCCGCGGTCCACACACCACACGGCGAGATCGCAGTGTACGTCGCGCATCTGCCCTCGGTCCGCGTCGGGGCGAGCGGCCTGGGATCCACGCGGCGCGACGAGAGCGCTCGCATGCTGGGACGGGCGCTCGCCGCCGAGAAGTTGAAGCCGGTGATCCTTCTGGGCGACCTCAACAGCACGGTCGACGACCGCGGGTTGACCCCGCTGACCTCACGCATGAACACGGCCGAACGCGGCTTCGCGTTCAGCTTCCCGGCCGCCTTCCCGGTGGCCCGGATCGACCAGGTGATGGCCCGCTCGGCGACCGTCACCCACATCCGCACACTGCCCGAGACCGGCAGCGACCATCTGCCCGTCGCCGCTCGCATCTCACTGGGCCGGTGAGGGGAATCGTCCGGGCGGTGCGGCCGTCACCGCAGGTGGGTGGCGGCCGCACGCGGCCTCAGGACAGCTGGTCGGCGAGCGGTCCGATTACGGGTGTCCACTCCCGGGCCGAGACATCGCTGACAAGGCCCTGCACGCGGAACGGGTCCTGCTCCGTGGCCGCCAGCGCCGACTGCTTGTCGGCGGCACGGAACAGGAACAGCGCGCCGGGCGCCTCCCCGGCGGCGAAGGGACCCGAGACGAGATTGATCCCCTGCTCGACGAGCGCGCCGAGGAACTCCCTGTGGGCGGGGCGGACCGCGTCGCGGGCCGCGGTGTCATCGATGTAGGTGTAGGTCACGGCGAAGACAGGCATCGTGGATTCTCTTCTGTGAGTCCGAGGTGGGTCCTGGGTGGGGCCTGGGTGGGTCCGAGGCGGGTCCGAGTCGGAGGTACGCCTGGGGCCCGAGGTACGTCTGAGTCTGAGTCTGAGGCAAGTCGGGGCGATCGCTGTGCGATTATGCTGCCCGGCCTGTCGGAAAGATCAGTGCCCCGGCCGTGGAGCCTGACTTCAGGGCGCGCCACGCCGGTCGGACGGCTTGGGGGGATTGCGATGCGGGGACAGCCGGGCAGATCTCATTCCGGGCGGGCGGCAGTGGTGGCAGTTGCTCTCTGCCTGGGCCTGACCGCCGGATGCTCCTTCGGCGACAGCTCCGATCCCAAGAAGGCCGCGGCCCAACAGCAGCGGTTCTGCGCCCAGTTCGGCCAGTGGCAGCAAGACGACGCCACGCATGACGTCGACTCCGTATCGGCTCAGATGGTTGTCGACGCGGCGAAGGTACTGGACCGGGAGCACCTGGACACGGGAGGCAGTCACATCCTGCGTGACACCGAGGAGGCCGTAATCCACCACATTCACTACAGCGCGGCCAGGGTGACCTCCTACTGCGACCGGGCCGGCTTCGAAATGCTGGTGGCCTCGCCCTAGGTCCGCCGGCACGTCGGTCCTCCGTCCGGGTCACGCGAGGCCCTCCCGGAAACCCTGCCGCCACGACGGATGACGCAGCTCCCAGCCGAGCTCCCGCTTGGCCTTGGCCTTGGCCTCGGCGGCGGCCAGCAGGTGGTCCGTCCCCACGGTGCGCAACCGGTTGGTCGTCGCGAACCAGCGGTCCATGTGCTTGATGTCGGGCTTGCCGGTGATCGCGGTCATCTGGTGCACGATCACGTCCGGCCGGGCCTTCGCCACCGCCTCACCGACCGACACCCCGTCCAGCCCGTCCATCACGACAGCCTCGACGGCCAGCTCCCTGAGCAGGCCCAGCTTCGCCGCGCTCGTTGTCGTAGCCGTCACCTGGTGCCCCCGGGCCACGGGCTGCGGCATCAGCCGCCGCCCCACAACCCCGGTCCCACCCGCCACGAACACCCGCACGGCCATCACCCTCTTGATTCCGAATAGGCACTTCCCACCTGGGACGAGACGGCACGGCCATCTGTGACACGGGGCGTATTGCCGCGCCAGTTCTCAGCCGACGCGCAGGGGCAGTTCGGTCAGGCCTCTGAGCAGGGTGCTGGTGCGCCACGTGAGGGTGGCCGGGTCCGTGGCGAACGCAAGAGTGGGGCGGTCACGGAGGAGCAGGCGCAGAGCGATCGTGGCTTCGGCGCGGGCCAGGGGCGCGCCCAGGCAGTGGTGGAGGCCGTGCCCGAAGCCGAGGTGGCTGTTGGGCGCGCGGCGCAGGTCGAACCGGTCCGGGTCGGGGAAGTGCAGTGGGTCCCGGGAAGCGGCGGCGAGCGAGACGAGGACGGCGTCGCCCGCAGGGATGCGTGTTCCGGCGATGTCGAGTGGTTCGGCGGCGAAACGGAACGCGCTCGCGTGTACTGGTGAGTTGCACCGCAGTGATTCCTCGATCGCCGCGCCCGTCAGCTCGGGTTCGGCCCTGAGCAGCTCGAGCTGGTCCGGGTGGCTGAGCAGGGCGTGGAGTGTGCCGGAGATGAGATTGACGGTGGTCTCGTGGCCCGCGACGAGGAGGAGGAAGGCCATGCCGAGCAGTTCGTCGGTGGCGAGAGGAGCATCAATGGCGGCGCCGGCGACGAGGGCACCGAGCAGGCCTGCGTCCGGAGTGCGACGCTTGCGTTCGATCAACTCGCCGAGATAGGCGGTCAGTTCGGTGGCGGCTTTGACCGCCTGCTCGGGGCTCGTCGGCATGACCAGTGCGTTGGACCAGGTGTGGAACGCGGCGTGGTCGGACGCGGGGATGCCGAGGAGGTCGCAGATCACGGTGACGGGCAGGGGCAGTGCGTAGGCGCTGACCAGGTCGGCGGTTCCCCGGTGCGGGAGTTCGGCGAGCAGGTCGGTGGCGATGGCTGCGATCCGCGGGCGCAGGGCGGTGATGCGCCCCGGGGTGAAGTGGCCTGAGACCAGGCGGCGGAGGCGGGTGTGCTGTGGTGGGTCGGTCTGGAGCATGTTGCGTCCGATGGCGTGTCCGCCGTCGTCGCGCCAGGAGGCGGAGTGCCGGATGTCGTTGCGCAGGCGCGGGTCGGTCAGCGCCGCGCGCGCCGCGTCACGCGTGACGACCAGCCACGCCTCACCGCTCTCCGGGACGAGGACGCGGTGCACGGGACCCTTGGCCCGCAGGGCCGCGTATACGGGGTACGGGTCCGCGGCCATGTCCTGGCCGTCGGGGGCCAGGGCGTCGAGGGTGGGTGACTGAGGGCGCTTCCCCATCCTCAGCACCCCGTCCACAGGCGGGTCACCGTATCCGCGAGCGCCGTGGCCTGGGCATGGCCGGCGAGCGCGGCGGCGGGTCTGCGCGTATCGGCGGTCAGGTCACGGCCCATGGCGCGACGGGCGGCACGGTCCGGTGACACCAGCAGGATGTCGGTTCCCGCGGCCGCGAGTTCGGCCGCCTGCTGCTGGGCGCTCGGGTGCGGGCCCGGCGCGGTGGTCAACGGAGCGACGACCAGGACACGACGGTATCCGCGGGCGAGATGGATGTTGGCCGTGGCGCGGCTTCCGCCGTCGATCCAGCGGCGCCCGCCCGCCGTCGCCGGAGGCCAGACAATGGGGACCGCGCAACTGGCCGCGACCGCTTCCGCGAGGGGGATCTGTCCGGCCGCGTCGAACGTCTCCAGCGATCCGGTGTGCGCGTCGATCGCCGTGATCCGCAGATCGGTGTTTCCGGGCCAGGCGGTGGCGTCCCGCAGCAGGGTGGCGATCGTGCGACCGACGTCGGATCGAGGCGCTGTCCGAGCGGCGAGCGCGGCTCGCCCAAGCCGCTGTACGGACCGCTGCGAGTCACGGGATCCGAGTGCCGCCCAGAGGAATCGCAGGGTCTGGGCGGCGGTGACCTGCAGGTCGATGCGATCGGCTCGGGCCAACTGCCGCTCGTACGACTCGCGGGCGGGTTCGCCGCAGGCCATGCGTGCACCGAAGATCGCGCCCGCCGACGTACCGATGACGACATCGGCACTGCGGAGATCGATCCCCGCGTCGGCGAGCCCGGCCAGCATCCCCGTCATCCAGGCCCCGCCCACGGGCCCACCACCGCCGAGCACCAACGCGGTGCCGTCGTTGTCGCCACTGTCGCTCATGCCACAGCCCCCTCGAAGCATAAATGGGGAGTGCTCCCCACTTCTTGCTCCGACGATAGCATCAGTACCGGGGACCACTCCCCGGTACCGTGCGGGGCGACGAAGAGGGGCAATGAAGATGGCAGACAGCGCTGACCGCCGGAGCAGGACCACGGACACCGGCAGCGGCACCCGCACCCGCAGCGGCAGCGGCAGCGGAAGGGAAGAGACGGGCGCCGGCGCACCCGTCCGCCGCCGAGACGCACGGCGCAACAGGGACCTGCTGCTCGAAGCCGCCCACGAGGTGTTCACCGAACTGGGCCTGAACGCGCCGCTGGACGTGATCGCCCGTCGCGCGGGCGTGGGAAACGCCACCCTCTACCGGCACTTCCCCCACCGCGCGGCCCTCGTCGACGCGGTCTTCCGCGATCAGCTGACCGGCACGATGGACGCCGGCGAGCGGGCCCGGACCACCGACGACGCCTGGACGGGGCTGACCGGCTACCTCCAGGCCGTCTTCACCGTCCTGGCCACCGACCGAGGGACGAACGACCTCATGACCACCCACCTCGAGGGCGTCGAGTCACTGGAGGCCGTGCACACCCACAACCACCGCACCGTGGAACTCCTCCTCGACCGCGGTCGCGATCAAGGGACCATCCGACCGGACGTCACCACCGAGGACGTGCTCTTCGCCCTCGCCGCACTCGGCCGCGCGGTGCCCGCGCTCACCACAGCGACCACCCCCGACGCCTGGCGCCGCCCCCTCACACTCCTCTGCGACAGCCTCCGCCCCACACCGGCGTCGCCCCCGCTCCCCTCCCCCGCACTCACCCCCGTCCAACTCAACGACACGTTGCACCACTTCAGCCGCTGACCGTTATGGTGGCCGCGTGGATCAGGACGAACGCCTCCTTCACAGCTCGTCGTTCGGCGCAGCGGCGACCGCGTACGCCGAGCACCGCCCGGACTACGCGCAGGCGGCGGTGCGCTGGGCGCTCGAGCCCGCGACCGGCCTCCGCGTGCTCGACCTCGGTGCCGGAACCGGCAAGCTGACCGCCACGCTGGTCGCGCTGGGCGCCGAGGTCGTCGCGGTCGAGCCCGACCCGGCGATGCTGGCCGAGCTGCGCCGCGCGCTGCCGGCTGTCCGTGCGGTGCCGGGCAGTGCCGAGGCGGTACCGCTGCCCGACGCGTCCGTCGATGCCGTCGTGTCCGGCAATGCCATGCACTGGTTCGACATGGACGTCGCGGGTCCCGAGATCGCCAGGGTCCTTGCACCCGGTGGGGTGCTGGCCGGCTTGTGGAACGTGTTCGACAACCGGGTCGACTGGGTTGCCGGACTCGAGCGGGTCAGCGGCAGTGCGGCCATCGGCCCCCGGGACACGTTCAGCAACTGGCGCGCCCAGACGGCCGACGCGCACCTTCCGAACGCCGGCCTGGTCGCCCGGTTCGGCTCGCCGGAGCAGACCGAGTTCCCGCACGGGCAGCTGCGGACCGCCGACTCCCTGGTCGCGACATTCGCGACCAAGGCGGGGATGCTGGTCATGCCGGAACAGGAACGCGAGGCCGCGCTCGAACCGATCCGCGCCTTCCTTGCGAGCAGACCGGAGACCGCCCGCGGCGAGTTCACCCTCCCGATGCTGACCGGTGTGCTGCGCGTCCGTCGCCTGTGAACCTCACGTTCCACGCCGGATCGCGCGAGGGAGGAGATCCGGTGCGCGCACACCGATCGCATGAACTGGTGTGCGTGCCAGGATTGTTGGGACGTAGGTTAGGCCTTGGAAACAGTTCACGCCTCGGCCGGAAGACGGACGGTACCCATGACGGACCACGCGACGATGCCCGGAGCCTCGGCTCACCAGAAGATCGACACGTCGGTTCCGCACTCGGCCCGGATCTGGAACTACTGGCTGGGCGGCAAGGACAACTACCCCGTCGACGAGGAGGCGGGCGACGCGTACAGCGCCGTGTTCCCCGGCATCTCCACCATCGCCCGCAGCAGTCGCGCCTTCCTGCGCCGCAACATCTCGTACTTGGTCACCGAGGCCGGCATCCGCCAGTTCCTGGACATCGGGACCGGCCTGCCGACCGGGGACAACACCCATGAAGTCGCGCAGCGCCTCGCTCCCGAGGCCAAGATCGTGTACGTCGACCACGACCCGATGGTCCTAGCGCACGCCCGCGCGCTGCTCACCTCGACCCCCGAGGGTGCGACCGCCTACGTCGACGCGAACCTGTCCGACCCCGAACGTATCCTCGCGGCGGCGGCCGAGACGCTGGACTTCACCCGTCCGACCGCCCTGATCCTCAGCAACATCCTGGGCCACATGGGCGATTACGAGCAGGCGCGGGCCATCGTCAAGCGGCTGATGGACGGACTGCCGTCGGGCAGCTACCTCTCCGTCAACGACGGGTCCCGCGGCATCGACGTCGGCTTCGAGCAGGCCCAGGACGGCTACAACAGCTCGGGCGCCGTCCCCTACTTCCTGCGCCCGGTCGACGAGATCACGGCGTTCTTCGACGGTCTGGAACTCCTGGAACCCGGTGTGGTCTCGGTGCCGTTCTGGCGCCCCGAATCCACCTCGCCGGCCCCGGCGCTCATCGCCGAACACGGCGGCCTGGCCCGCAAGCTCTGAGCGCTTCCGGAAGCCGGGGCGGAACGGGCTATGCGTCCGGGTTGCCGATCCGCGACCAGGGGCCGGCGCCGAGCCGGCGGCGGCCGGAGTCCGTGAGGTCAGCGTCGTCCGCGAGGTCCGGGTCGGGGAACGGGTCGAGTGGCTGCGGGGCAGCGCCTGCTCGCTCCGCAGCCGTGCGGCCTCGTGCGGCCCGCGCAGGCTCAGCGGCCTGGTCACGGCTCGGTCCGGTGCCCAGGGGGCGGCGGGTATGACTCACGTGGGAAAGTCTCGCAGGTCGCCGAGGCGCGTTGCACAACGCCCTCAGGACGGCGCCCGCCGAAGGCCGGACGTGCCGACCGCCGCGCCCCCGTCACCCGCCCGCCGATGCTTGCGCCGGATCACCCAGCGCCGCCCCGCGGGGTCGGTCGCCAGTGGTTCCACCCCGAGAACCAGTCCATGTGACATGGAGTCATCCGCCCCCCGCCGGATGGCGTAGTGCGATGGCAAGGGCGCGGCAACGCCCCTACGTTGCCGCCATGAAGCGATTCGTAGGCTTTTACCCCTGTATTACCAAGTCAGTTGTCGCCTCCTTCGCCGTCGCGGCGATCGCGGTCGCCCCTGCCGGCGGCGTCGCGGCCGCCGTGCCTCGCACCGATGGGGTCGGCGACCAGATCCAGACCGCGCCGGGGACGTCGGGCGCGCCGGAGGTGTCCGCCCTGTCGTGGACCGTGACCGACGTCGACACCGGCGACCTGCTGGCGGCCAAGGCGCCCCACCTTCGCCTGCCGCCGGCCAGCACCCTCAAGACGCTGTTCGCGGTGGCGCTGCTGCCGCAGCTGCCGGCCACCGCCGAGCACACGGCCGTCACCGCCGACCTCGCCGGCGTGGAGCCCGGCAGCAGTCTCGTCGGCGTGCACGAAGGAACCCGCTACACCGTCGGCGACCTGTGGCGCGGCGCCTTCCTCAGCTCCGGCAACGACGCCGTGCAGACACTCGCCAGACTGAACGGCGGACAACAGCACACGCTCGAGGAGATGCAGGCCACCGCGGACCGTCTCGGCGCGCACGACACCTCGGTGCGCTCCCTCGACGGCTTCGACACCCCGGGGCAGTTCTCCTCC
Organism: Streptomyces sp. NPDC045026; assembly: GCF_056432625.1. NCBI lineage: Bacteria > Bacillati > Actinomycetota > Actinomycetes > Kitasatosporales > Streptomycetaceae > Streptomyces > Streptomyces sp. NPDC045026. The sequence goes on along the minus strand of NZ_JBWKIS010000010.1, from coordinate 176,427 downwards.
GCGTACGACCTGTCCCTGATCGCGAAGGCGGGGTTGCGGAACGCGGACTTCCGTCGCTACTGCGGCACGAAATCGGCCCAGTTCCCGGCCGCGGGCGGCCCCGACTCCTTCGGCATCCAGAACACCAACCGCCTCCTGGTCGGGTCCCACGGAGTGGAGCCCTATCCGGGGCTGATCGGCGTGAAGAACGGCTACACGTCGGAGGCCGGCAACACGCTCGTCGCCGCGGCCACCCGGGACAACCGCACGATCCTGGTCACCGTCATGAATCCGCAGGACCAGACGTCCAACGCCGTCTATGAAGAGAGCCGGGAACTCCTGGACTGGGGCTTCGACGCGGCTCCGGACGCCGTGACGGCAGGGATGCCGCGAGAGTCGGCCTCGTCCGCCGCGCCACGTCACCCCGATTCGGCTCACCACGGGACCGTCGCCATGCGGGCTTCCACCACGGCCGAGGACACCTCGTCCGGCCTCACCCGTCACCTGGGAGCGGCCGCCGCACTCCTCGGCCTCGCGTGCGTGCCCTTCATCGTCATGGCCGTACGGCGCAAGCGCAGCCGTCCCACCAAGTGACGGTGCACGCGCACCGACGGGCGCCGGACAGGCGCCCCTCCACGATTCCGCGCAGAATGGGGACGTGGCCACGCCCGGCGCGGCCGTGAACCGGCGCGCCCACGGTTACCGAGGGCGGACGGGCCAGGAGGTTTCATGGATCGCCCCATCGAACCGAGCGGCGGGCCCGATACACAGAGTCATCCCGAGGCCGCCGCCCACCTCGCCCTGGCGGTCAACGGCATGGGCACCTTCTCCTGGGACGTGGCCGCCGGGCTGATGCGCTACGACGAAGGCGGCCTGGCCGTGATGGGGTTCGGGCCCGGCGAGTTCGACGGCCGCCTGGCCACCCTGGGTGAGCGGATGCTGCCCAGCGAACTGCCGGCCATCGAGGATCTCGTGGAGCGTGCCCTGGGGGAGCGGTCGGGATTCAGCCTCTACTTCCGGGTGCGGCACCCCGAGGGGCGGCTGCAGTGGACACATGCGCAGGGCCACATCGTCCGGGACGACCACAGCCGTCCCGTGCGGGTCATCGGGATCATCCGTGACGCGAGCCAGGAACTGCGAGCGGTGGACCAGACCGAGCTGCTGCGGCAGGCCCGGGAGGACCGCCGCCGTCCGTCCGACGTCGTCGTACATGTCAGCGACGCGCTCGTGCCGACCGTCACCGTGGAGGACGTGGCGGAGGCCCTCACCGACTCGCGGCTGATGGAACGGATCGGTGCCTCCAGCGTCATCCTGGGCCTGATCGACAACGGCCGCATGGAACTGGTGGGCTCCAACGGCGTCCATGAGGACCTCATCCAGGACTTTCACCTGGCGCGTCTGAGCGAGCCGCTGCCGCTGACGGAGGCGGCCCGCTCCCGCGAGGCGGTGTTCGTGACGAACAGGCTGGATTTCATCGCGCGCTTTCCGGCGCTGACGCCGTACCTGTCGCAGTTCCCCGAGGCCGCGGCAGCGGTATACCTCCCGCTGATCGCCCAGGACACCCCGATCGGTGCCGTCGGGCTCACGTACGAGGGCCGGGCCAGCTTTCCGCCGGACGAGCGGACCGTCCTGACCGCGCTCGGCAAGGTCATCGCCCAGTCGCTTCAGCGGGCGCTTCTCTACGACCAGGAGCACGAGCTCGCCGCGGGGCTGCAGACGGCGATGCTGCCCGGGATCCTGCCGCACGTGCCCGGAGTGCACCTCGCGACCCGGTACCGGCCCACCCGGGCCCGGGGCGGCATCGGCGGGGACTGGTACGACGCCCTGACGCTGCCCGACGGCCGGATCGCCGTCGTCGTCGGCGACGTACAGGGCCACGATGTGACGGCCGCCGCCGTGATGGGGCAGCTGCGCATCGCTCTGCGTGCGTATGCCGCCGAGGGGCATCCGCCGTCCACGGCCATGGCGCGTGCTTCCGCCTTCCTCGCCGAACTCGACACCGACCGCTTCGCGACCTGCCTCATGGCTCTCGTCGATCCGCTCACGGGGATGACCTCGGTGGTGCGTGCGGGCCATCCGGAGCCCGTACTGCGCGCGCCCGACGGAAGCTGTGCCTGGCTCGACACGCCCGGTGGCCTGCCCCTCGGTCTCAACATGACCGGTGGCCAGCCCGCGTACCCGGTCCGCGAGACGGTCATCGAACCCGGCTCGACTCTGGTGCTGTGCACCGATGGGCTCATCGAGTCGCGGGCCGAGGACATCGACGAAGGGCGTGAGCGGCTCCTAGACGCGCTGAGGGCAGGGCCCGGACAGCCCGACGCACTCGCCGACCACCTGCTGGACACCATGGCCGCCTTCACCGGCGAGGAGGACGACGTGGCGCTGTTGGTCCTCCAGCGGTCCCGGGGGAAGGCGGCCCCGGCACCCCGGATGGAAGCGGTCATCTCCCCCACGGACCCCGACGCTCTGCGCAACGCACGGGTCGCGTTGCGCGAGGCGCTGCAAGGCTGGTCGCTGGAGGGCCTCAGTGACACCGCGGAGCTCCTCGCCTGCGAACTTGCCACCAATGCCCTGCTGCACACCGACGGCAGCGCCACCCTGACGGCCAGACCCGTACGGCACAGTGGCCGGGGAGTGCGTCTGGCCGTCAGCGACACCTCGACCGCGTCGCCCCGGCGCCGCGCCGCCCCCGAACGTGCCACCTCCGGCCGCGGCATGATGCTCATCGAGGAACTCGCCACCGCCTGGGGCATCGAACCCCGCGGCAACGGCAAGACGGTGTGGTGCGAGCTGTCCCTCGATCTGGTCTAGCGGCCGTCAAGTACCGCTAGCGCAGGCTGATGTACGGCTCGAAGGCGTCCAGCAACAGCTCCCGCATCCGTGCCGCGTCCATGTCTCCCGTCCCCGCGAGGACCTGGATGGCCATGCCGTCGACCATGCTGGTGAAGCGGCTGGCCATGGCCTCCGCGTCCGCGCCCCGCGCCATCCCTTCCTGCTGGCAGGTCCGCAGCAGGTCGAGGACGATCTCGCGCCAGCGGACGTGGACGCCCTTCTGCCCTTCCCTCAGGGTCGGGTCGAGGATGGCCTCGTTCCACGACTGCACCCACACCGACCATTCGTCGGCGTCCTCTTCGGTGGTCGTCAGCTGCACCTCGATCAGCCGGCGCAGCTTCTCGACGGTGGTGTCGGCCGTTCTGAACTCGTCTTCGAGGCGCGCGTGGAACCGGTCGGCGTAGAAGACCAGCGCGGCCCGCAGCGCGTCGTCCTTCGTCGGGAAGTGGTAGTGGACGGTGCCGGTGCTGGTGCCGCACGCGTGGGCGATGTCGGCGACCCGAACCTTGTGGAACCCGCGGCGGGCGATGAGGCGGGCGGTGGCTTCCAGGATCTGGGCGCGGCGCAGGTCGGCGTCCACGGCGTCGGCGCGGCGGCGGACGGGCTGCCCGCCGTCCGCTCCGCCGCGAGCGACGGGCGGCCTTCCCGCGCCGGTCCGCAGATACCGCTGGGACACCTTGCCGACCTGGGCGATCGCGGCGACCTCGTGATCCTTGAGACGGCGGTTGCCACGCAGGGCCTTGGACAGCGCGGTGGGATCCATGCCCACGCGGTCGGCGAACTCCCGCTGGCTGATGGGCGCCGACAGCACCACGAGCCGCGCCCGGTCCGCCAGGGTCGCGGTGTCGTCCGCGACGCCCTCCGCCCCGCCCTGGATCGACGTCATTGCGCTGGGTCCGTTCAGCCTTCCGCTTGCGATGAGAGTGCCGACACGACCTCGTCGGCCGCTCGCAGGCCCGACGAAATGGCACCGTCGATGTAGCCGTTCCACACACTAGCCGTCTCGGTTCCGGCCCAGTGCACGGTCCCGGTGGGTTCCCGCCAGCCGCGCCGGCCGTATCCCCTCCAGCCGCCGGGAGTTACGTACGCCTCGTAGCCGCCCTTGGCGAAGGTGTCCCGCGACCAGTTCTTCTCCGTGTAGTCGAGCGGACGTGCCGCGCGCTCCCCGGCCACGGTGGTGAAACTCGCCAGCACGGCCTCCCGGCGGCGTGCGTCGTCGAGGTCGCTCCAGTCGGTGACCCGGTCGCCGTACACGAAGCCGACGAGCACGCCCCGGGAGGCGTCGTCCGGGGAGTTGTCGAACACGACGCCCACCGGCCCGTCGTCGTAGAGCGTGGCGACGCCGGAGAGTCCGGCGTCGCGCCAGAACGGGGAGTCGTACACCGCGTGGACCTTGGCTACGCGCCCCATCGGGCTGTGGGACAGCCAGCCGTCCCTGCTGACGGGGAGTCCCGGCGTGAAGTGGATGGTGCGGACCGCTTGTGGCGGCAGCGCGACGATCACCCTGCGGGCCTCCAGCACGGTGGACGCGGTCCGGACACGGACGCCGTCGCCGCCGTCGGCATACTCGATCGACCGCACCTGCTCACCGAGCCGGACGCGCTCGCCGAGCAGGTCGGCGACGGCGCGGGCCGGGCCGGCGGCGCCGGTGACGAAGCGGCTGTCCTGGGCGCAGTCCCGCGTCTCCATGAGCTGCTCGTACCCGCCGGCGGAGGCGATGTAGAACAGCACGTGGAACAGGGAGATCTCGTCCGGCTCCGCGCACCACAGGCCCTGGACGGCGAGCGCCAGGCGGCGCCGGGCGTCCGTGTCGTGGGTCTGCGCGCGGAAGAACGACTCGGCTGTCTGGCCGTCCCACTCGGCGAACCGGGGTGTGCGCCAGGGCTGTTGGGTGTCCACGGTCCGGGCGAGCTCGTCGAGGACTCCGCTGACGCGGTTGTACTCCGCGATGCCGGGGCCGTCGGACGGTGCCGCGCCGAGGTAGGGAACGGTGCTGCCGTCGTGCCACACCTCGACGTGCTTGCCCGTCTCCCAGGTCGGGAAGGTGGCGCAGCCGAAGCGGTCCGCGAGGGCGAGCAGGCGTGTCTGGGTCGGGCCGACCCACTGTCCGCCGTGATCTAGGGTCACGCCGGCGGCCCGGATCTCGGAGAGTACGCGGCCGCCCACCCGGTCGGCGGCCTCGACGAGCGTGAAGTCGACACCCGCGTCGTGGAGTTGGAGAGCTGCGGCCAGTCCCGCGTAGCCGCCGCCCACGACGACGACCTCGGATTCGATCAGGTCCATTTCGGTCTGTTCCCACATGGCCGCAGAGCATGTAGCAAGACTGATGCATCAGTCAATCGTTGCGATGAATCTGTCCGGAAGTCTTGACACACCTTCCCTCGCCAGCATCATTGACCCACGCATCAATCTTGCGAATCGCCACCCACCCCGGACAGGGGGTCCGCCCATGGCAACGTCACCTGACACCACCCCGGAAGCCGCACCCGACAGCTCGCAGGAAAAGGGCCTGCGCACCGGTGCGCTCGGCATGACGACGAGCCTGATCCTCTCGGTGGCGTCCGCCGCCCCCGCCTACAGCCTCGCCGCGACGCTCGCGTTCATCGTCGCCTTCGTCGGCTTCCAGGCACCGTCGATCGTCGTGCTCGCGTTCGTCCCGATCCTGTTCGTCTCCTTCGGCTACGCCGCTCTCAACCGCCAGGAGCCGGACTGCGGAACCATCTTCACCTGGGCCACCCGCGTCCTCGGCCCGCGCGTCGGCTTCATGGGCGGCTGGGCCATCATCACCTCGTTCACCCTGGTGATGGCGAGCCTGGCCCAGGTCGCCGGCCAGTACGTGTTCATCCTCTTCGGCGCGAAAGGCATCGGGTCCGGCCCGTCCAGCCCCTGGGTCCTCCTGGCAGGGCTCGGCTGGATCGCCCTCATGACGGCCGTCTGCTACCGCGGCATCGAAGTGGCCGCCGCAGTCCAACGCGCCCTGCTCTTCCTGGAGTTCGCGATGCTCGGGGTCTTCTCCGTGGTCGCCCTCGTACGGGTCTACACCGGGCACGCCGGTGCCGGCGCACGGCATCCGAACTGGTCCTGGCTCAACCCGTTCGAGATCTCCTCACCCAGCGCATTCGTCAGCGGCCTCGTGCTGATGCTGTTCATCTACTGGGGCTGGGAGACGGCGCTCACCGTCAACGAGGAGACCACCGACCGGCACCGGACACCCGGCATCGCCGCCGTCTCCTCCACGGTCATGCTGCTCGTCCTCTATCTCGTCGCGACCGTGGCGACCCTGGCCTTCGCCGGCATCGGCACGACCGGCACCGGACTCGGCAACCCCGACAACTTCGGTGACGTCTTCTCCGCCATCGGCAGGGCCGTCTTCGGCGACAGCGGCCTCGGCTCCTTCCTGTGGCATCTGCTCGTCCTGATGGTGCTGTCCTCCGCGGCCGCTTCCACCGAGACGACCGTGCTCTCCCTGGGGCGCACGCTCCTGGCGATGGGAGGCCGCGGCGCCGCGCCGCGCGTCTTCGCGAAGGTCCACCCGCGCTACTCCATCCCGCAGTTCAGCACCATCGCCACCGGAGTCGCGGGAGCCGTCGCTTACGTCGTCATGAACTTCCTCAGCCACGGGCAGGTCATCGGCGACGCCGTGTCCTCCTGCGGCCTCATGATCGCGTTCTACTACGGCCTCACGGGCCTCACCTCGGCCTGGGCCCACCGCACCGAATGGCGGCGCGGCGCCGCCGACTTCTGGCTGCGCCTCACCCTGCCCGCCATCGGCGGGCTGACCCTCGTCGCGGCCGGGCTGTGGAGTCTGAAGAACGACTGGGACCCGGCGAACAGCTACACGTCCTGGACCCTCCCCTTCGCACCCCACTGGCGCGTCGGCGGAGTCTTCATCATCGGCGTCGCGACGCTCCTCCTCGGCTACCTGCTGATGCTCACCTACGCGCGCATCGCACCGCGGTTCTTCACCCGGGCGCCCCAGGAGACCGAAGCCGCCGCCGAGCGCCCGTCCCCGCACCAGACCGTCCCCCAGTGAACGTCACAACCCCTCAGTGACCCTCCCACCACGGAGCTCGCCATGCCCTACCCCGTACGCGACGCGCTCGGCCTCTCCGCCGAGCAGCACGACTTCATCCGGCTCGCCCGCGACTTCGCCGCCGCCGAGATCCGCCCCCGCGCCCGCGCCGTCGACGAGGCCCAGACCGAGTCGCCGCTCGACCTGTGGGACAAGGCCGCCAGGACCGGCCTGGCCGCCTTCATGATCCCGGCGGAGTTCGGCGGCGGCGGCGTGACCGACATGGTCACGCAGGTGCTCGTACAGCAGGAGCTGTGCCACGGCGACATCGCCATCGGGAACCTGCTGACCTCCAGCGGCTTCTTCGCCGATCCCATCCTGGAACTCGGCACACAGGCGCAGAAGGAGCGGTGGCTTCGGCCTCTCACCACCGACACACCCCCGTTGACCGCGCTCGCCGTCACCGAACCCGACCACGGCTCGGACGCCGCCGGCATCCGCACCCGCGCGGTGCGCGACGGCGATCACTACGTGCTCAGCGGCCAGAAGGCCTGGATCTCCAACGCCCCTTACGCACAGCGGTTCGTCGTCTTCGCCACGGTCGACCCGTCGCTCCGCGCGCGCGGCGTGACCGCGTTCGTCGTCGACCGGGACACGCCCGGACTGACCGTGGGCAAGCCGATGCGCAAGATGGGGCAGCGCGCCATCGTCAACGCCGAGGTGTTCCTCGACAACGTACGGGTCCCCGTCGCCGACCGGCTCGGCGCCGAGGGACAGGGCTTCCTGGGCCTGATGCGCACCTTCGACGCCTCCCGGATCCTGATCGGCGCGTCCTGCGCCGGCCTGTGCCGGGCCGCTACCGACCTGGCCGTGGAGTACGCCCAGGAGCGCGTGCAGTTCGGTGTGCCCATCATCGAACACCAGGCGGTCGCGTTCCGGCTCGCCGACATGGCGACCCGCGCCGACACCGCCCACCTGGTGACGATGCGCGCGGCACGCCTCTTCGACCAGGGAGAGAAGGTCACGGCGGAGTCGGCGATGGCGAAGCTGACCGGCTCGGAGAACGCCATGTTCAACACGTGGGCCGCCGTGCAGACGCTCGGCGGCTGGGGCTACTCGCAGGAGTTCCTGGCCGAGAAGTGGATGCGCGACGCGAAGCTGGAGGAGATCGAGGAAGGCACCTCCGACATCCAGCGGCTGGTCATCTCCCGGGCGCTCGCGAAGTCATGACCACACTCGACGTCTTCCGCGCCCCGGAGTCGGTCGCCGTCGTCGGCGCCACCGACAACCCGGCCAAGTGGGGCCACTGGCTCGCCCGCGGCGCCGTCGCGGGCGCGCACCGGCGCCGCGTGCACCTGGTCAACACGCGCGGCGGCCAGGTCCTCGGCCGCCCCACCCTCCCGGGCCTCGACGCGCTGCCCGAGGTTCCCGATCTGGTCGCCTTCGCCGTCCCTGCCGCCACCTTGGCCGGCGGTGTCTCCCGAGCCGTCGCGCTCGGTGTGCCCGGTCTGCTCGCGATCACCGCAGGCGTCGATGACGAGGCCGCGATCGGTGACGTGATCGCGGCGAGCGGGACCCGGCTGCTCGGGCCGAACTGCCTCGGTCTCTACGACGCGTCGAGCGAACTGGAGCTGGCCTGGGGCCGGTTCACGCCCGGCAGCCTCGCGATCGTTTCGCAGAGCGGACAGCTGGGCCTGGAGATCGCGGGGATGGCCGCGAGCGCCGGCATCGGTGTCTCCAGGTTCGTCTCCGTCGGCAGCCAGCTCGACGTGTGCGCCGCCGAACTGCTCGCCGACCTGGCCCACCACGAAGCCACCCGCGTCGTCGCCCTCTATCTGGAGAGCTTCGGCGACGGCGAACGGCTTCTGGACGCCCTGGACGGCCTGCGCGAGGCGGGCAAGCCGGTGCTCCTGCTGACCGTCGGCGCCAGCAAGGCCGCACAGCAGGCGGCCCGCTCGCACACCGGCTCCATGACTTCAGGCATCGACGTCGTGGACGCCGCCTGCCGCACGGTCGGCGCCGTGCGCGTCGACACACCGGCTCAACTCGTCGACACAGCCCAGCTGTTGATGCGGTGCGCACCTGTTCGGGGCGGCCGGATCGCCATCGTGGCCGACAGCGGCGGGCAAGGGGCCGTCGCCGCGGACACCGCGTCCCGGCTCGGCCTGACCGTCGCCGAGTTCCCCCCGGAGGTCCAGGAACGCCTGGCGGCCCGGCTGCCGCCGCACGCCGCGGTCGCGAACCCCGTCGATCTCGCAGGGGCGGGTGAGGGGGACATCTCCACGTACGCGTCGACACCTGCGGTCCTCGCCGACAGTTCGGTCACCGACGCCGTCGTGCTCAGTGGGTACTTCGGCAGCTACGGTCGCGACATCCCCGAGCACCAGGCGGCCGAGTCGCAGGTCGCGCGGGCCATCGGCACCCTGGCCGCAGAGCGGGCGATTCCGGTCGTGATCCACTCGATGGCCGAACACACCGAAACCGTACGGGAATTGCACTCGGCAGGGGTGCCGACCTTCGCCGACGTCGAGGCGGCGCTGCGGGCGGTGGCGACGGCGCACCGCTTCACTCAGGCACCCCGCCCGCGCGCAGGACGTGCGCCGGCGCGTGAGCGTCAAGTGCCCCCAGGCCGTGGGTATCTGGCCGCCCGACGGCTGCTGGCCGATGCGGGAGTCCCGTTCCCGCCCGCGGTCGGTATTGCGCCGGGTGCGCCGGATCCTGGCGACGCGATGCGGTCCCTCTCGGCACCGGTCGTACTCAAAGCCGACTGGCTGGAGCACAAGACGGAGCACGGCGGCGTCGCGACCGGGCTGGGCGATACCGCCGCGCTCGGCGCCGCGTACGACGACATGGTGGCGCGGCTCGGGTCCCACGGGTACGTGGTCGAGGAGATGGACCGGCGCACCGACGTGGTCGAAGTGATCGTCGCGGCGCGGCGCGACCCGTCCTTCGGTCCGGTCGTCGTGGTCGGCGCCGGCGGAGTCCAGGCCGAGCTCAGCCAGGATCTGGCGCTCGAACTCGCTCCCTGCTCCCGCGACACCGCACGCGAGATGATCCGCCGGCTCCGGTCCTGGCCACTGCTAGCCGGCTGGCGCGGCAAACGGCCGGTCGATGTCGACGCGCTGGCGGCGGTCGTCCTCGCCGTCTCCGAGCTGATCGCCGACCGCGGCGACATCGGTGAGATCGAGCTCAACCCGGTCCGCGTCTCCCCGGAGGGAGCCCTCACGGTCGATGCCCTCGTCATAGCGACAGCGGCGGTCGACAGCCCTCCAAGGCCATGACCGCGTCCGGCCGGCGACCACCGGCCGGAACCCGGTGTTCACAAACTCGACCACGTAGAGGTCTAGCCGCAGACCATTAAATGTCGGCACTCTTGCGCCCGTTGTGTTCGGACGTACGCGTGAGACAAGGGTGAACCGATGACGCCGATCAGCCGCAGGGGCTTTGTCGCGCTGGGCGCCGGGATCGCGGCCGGCGCCGCGCTGCCCGCCACCAGAGCGAGCGCAGCCACCACAGGCACCGTCAAGGACGTCAAACACGTGGTGATCCTCATGCAGGAGAACCGCAGCTTCGACCACTACTTCGGCCGCCTCAAGGGCGTCCGCGGGTTCGGCGACCGCAGCGGCATCACGCTCTCCGGCGGGCAGCCCGTCTTCAACCAGCCGAGCTGGATCGGCCGCCAGTACCCGTGGAAACTCAGCTCCACCCCGGCCGCGGGCGGCGTGGACGGCGAGACGCTCGCCCAGTGCAACGGCGACCTGCCGCACAGCTGGTCCTCCCAGCACTCCGCGTGGAACAAGGGCCGGCTCGACCACTGGGTCGTCGGCGTCGGCAACGTGCGCAGCCTCGGCTACCTGGACCGCGGCGACATACCGTTCCACTACGCGCTGGCGGACAACTACACCATCTGTGACGCCTACTTCAGCTCCACACTCAGCGCCACCGGCCCCAACCGCACCTACCTGTGGAGCGGCAAGGTCGACGGCTCCAGCTACGACGGCGGCGACGAGTCGGGGCTGACCTGGGAGACGTACGCGGAGGCTCTCCAGCGGGCCGGTGTCAGCTGGAAGGTCTACCAGAATGCCAATGACAACTACGGCGACAACGGTCTCGCCTACTTCTCGAAGTTCGCCGCCGCCAAGCCCGGCGACCCGCTGCACGACCGCGGCATGGCCTCCGTCCCCGCGGTGACCGGTTCCACGCCCGACGACATCGCCGCCGCGATCAAGGCGGACGCCCTGGCCGGCACACTCCCCCAGGTCTCCTGGGTCGTCGCCAACCAGGCGTTCTCCGAGCACCCCTACGCCCCGCCCGGCGACGGGGCCCACTTCGTGGACCTGGTCTACCGCGCCCTGGCCGCCTCCCCCGAGGTCTTCGACTCGACCGTCCTCTTCCTCAACTACGACGAGAACGACGGCGTCTTCGACCACGTGCCCCCGCCGTCACCTCCCGCCGACACGGCCGGCGAGTTCCTGAACGGAACCCCCTTCGGTCTCGGCTTCCGCGTGCCGATGGTCGTCATGTCGCCCTGGACCAGGGGTGGTTGGGTGTCGTCGGAGGTCTTCGACCACACGTCCGTCCTGCGGTTCATGGAGACCTGGACGACCGCCCTCGGCACTCCGGCGACCTGCCCCAACATCAGCGCGTGGCGCCGCAAGGTCACCGGCGACCTGACCGGCGTGTTCGACTTCACCCGGCCCGTGTACGGAATGCCGTCCGGCCTGCCCGCCACCAAGGTCATCGGGTACGACACCTGCGGCCCGCTGCCCAATCCCGCGCCGCAGACGAACGCCCTGCCCACCCAGGAGCCCGGCACCCGTCCGGCGCGCGCCCTGCCCTACCAGCCGAACGGCAACCTGGACCACTTCGAGTTCGGCGCAAGCGGCAAGATCCTCGCGTGGTTCTCCATGGCCAACCAGGGCTCCCCCGCGCGCAGCGCCGCCCACCTGTCCATCCACCCGAACGCCTACCGCGACACGACGCCGTGGCAGTACACGGTCGATGCCGGCGGCACGGCCACGGACTTCTTCAACATCGGCGCGGGGTCCGGGGCGGGCGCGTACGACATCACGATGGCAGGGCCGAACCGCTTCCTGCGCCACTTCAAGGGCGATGCCACGAAGGCGGGCAGAGCGATCGAGGTCGCGGCCCGGTACGCCGTGGAGTCCGGCACCGGCAAGATGGCGATCTGGTTCAAGCTGACCAACTCGGGCTCCGCCTCGGCCCAGTTCACCATCACGTCGAACAACTACCGCTCGGACGGCCCGTGGAACTACACGGTCCCCGCCGGTGGCTCGACGGAGGACTTCTTCAACGCCGTGGCGAACCAGAACGGCTGGTACGACTTCACGATCACGTCCGGCACGGACACGACGTGGTCCCGCCGCTACACGGGCCACATCGAGACCGGCTCGGCGTCCGTCAGCGGCTGATCTCCCTGGACCGCTGTCTCGCTGAACCGCTGATCGTCCTGAACCGCTGATCTCGCCGGCCGCGCCCGTGGCTACCGGTCGGCCGCGAGCACCCGGGCCCGCCCTGATCCCGGCTCCGGCCGACCGGTCCGCGACTGAAGTTGATCGCTTCTGACCATTTCTTGCGAGGGGGTGCTACCACGAGCAGCCGCACGGCAAGATGGGCCCGTGGTAGGCAACCTCCCCGTCATGACGACCAGTTTCGTGGGCCGCGACAGCGAACTGGCCGCCATCGGACGGGCATTGCAGGAACACCGGCTGGTCACCCTCACCGGTGGCGGCGGTGTCGGAAAGAGCCGGCTCGCGCTGCGCGCCGCCGAGGAGGCACGGGACGCTTACGCGGACGGGGCGTGGTGGGCCGACCTCTCCCATCTCTATGACGACCGTCTGTTCACCGCCACGGTCTCCGACGCCCTCGGCCTCCTGGACCACAATCCGCGCGCCCCCATCGAGGCGCTGAGCGAATGGCTGGCCGGGCGGCGCGTCCTCCTCGTCCTCGACTGCTGCGAGCGCGTCCTCCATGCCTGCTGGGAGCTGGTGATCGAACTCCTCACCGCCGCCCCGCACCTGACCGTCCTCGCCACCAGCAGGCAGCCGCTCGATGTCGAGGGCGAGCACTGCATCGAGGTGGCGCCCCTCTCCACGGGCGATGAAGAGGGCGGCTCCGACGAGGCGGTGCGCCTGTTCCGTGAGCGCTGCGCGACGGCCGCGCCCGACGTGCCGCTCGACTCCCCCGGTGCCGCCGAGACGATCTCCCGAATCTGCCGCCGCCTCGAAGGCATCCCCCTCGCGGTCGAGCTGGCCTGCGCACGGCTGCGCGAGAGCAGCCTCGACGAGATCGCCGAGCGGCTGACCTCACGGCTCGACACCCTCGTCGACGACACGATCTGGCCCAAGCGCCACCGCGCCCTGCGCACCGCGATCGGCTGGAGCCACGAACTGTGCGCCCCTCTCGAACGCCTCGTGTGGGCCAGGCTCTCCGTATTCCACGGCCCCGTCGACGAGGCGGACGCCCGATCCGTCTGCGCCGGCGGTCCCCTCGGCGCCGACGAGATCCCCGCGATCCTTGAACGGCTCGCCGGCCAGTCGGTCCTGCAACGGGACGGCACCCGCTACCGGATGCTCGACACGGTGCGCGAGTACGGCGCCCTGTGGCTCGACGAGCTCGGCGAGCAGCACACCCTGGCCGAGCGCCACGCCGCGCATTTCGCCGCGATCGTCGAGCGGGCCGAGGCCGGCTGGCTCAGCGACCGGCAGGTCGCGTGGTACACCCGCATCTCCGACAGCCATGCCGACGTACGCGCCGCACTCGACCACCTCTTCGTCCAGGACGCCGAGACCGCCGTCGAAATGGCGGGACGCACCGGCCTGTTCTGGCCCTGCTGCGGACACCTGCACGAGTCCCGTGACTATCTGGAACGCGCGCTCAGCCTCGACACCCCGCAGGGCCCGTCCCGCACCCGCGCCCTGTGGGCGCTCGGCATCACCCTCACGCTCCAGGGCGACCACCAGAGCGCCCTGCGCGTCGGCGAGCAGTGCGCCCTCGCCGCGCAGCAGGACGACACACCCGAATCCGTACTCTTCGCCGCCCACACCCTCGGCCTCACGCACCTCATGACGGGACACCCGCAGGACGCGTACGACGTCAGTGAGCACGCCCTGAACACCCGCGCCTGCACTCCGCCGACCGGCGCCCCGCAGCTCTGCTGCCTGGTGATCAGGGCCTTCGCCCTCTCCGCCCTCGGCCGGCTCGACGAGGCGCACGAGAAGGCCACCAGCCTGCGCCGGCTCAGCCACGAGTACGGCGAACACTGGGCGCGGTCCTACGCGGAGCATCAACTCGCCTTCATCAACCTCCTCCAGGGCCGCCCGCGCGAGGCCGAGATCCACGCCCGCGCCATGCTCACCAGCAAGCACAACCTCAACGACAACCTGGGGATCGCCCTCGGCCTCGACCTGCTCACGGGAGCCAACGCGGCCCAGGGCAACGGCGTCGAAGCCGCCCGCACCTCCGGCACCGGACACGCCTACTGGCACATGCTCGGCCACCCGAACCGCGGCACCCCGGAGCTGTCCGAGATCCGCGACCAGTGGGAGCAGCAGGCCCGCAAGGCGGCCGGTGACAACGCGTACGACACGGCGTACCACCGCGCCCTGACCGACGACGCCGAACACGGCCTCGCCCACGCGCTCCAGGGGCACGCCGGTCCCTGAGGTAGGACCATTTGTGTACCCCGGGCCGCCGACACGTCCGCAGGCTCGAACGGCGGCACGGTCCGCCATACGCTCACGCAGTGTTCAACATGCCCGCTCTGGTCAAACGCCTGGTGATCGGCCGTGCCAAACGCAGCGAAGAGCTGGGCGAGACACTGCTCCCCAAGCGCCTCGCCCTGCCGATCTTCGCCTCCGACCCCCTCTCGTCCGTGGCGTACGCGACCCAGGAGATCCTGCTCGTCCTCACCCTGGGCGGGCTCACCTACCTGCACTTCACGCCGTGGATCGCCGGGGCGGTGGTGGCGCTGATGACGGTGGTGGTGCTCTCGTACCGCCAGGTCGTGTACGCGTATCCGAGCGGTGGCGGCTCCTACGAGGTCGCATCCACCAACCTCGGGCCGTCGGCCGGTCTGGTGGTCGCAGCCTCGCTGCTGGTCGACTACGTGATGACGGTGGCGGTGTCCGTCGCCTCCGGCGTGGACAACATCATCTCGGCGCTCCCGGCGCTGAACGACCAGCGCGTCCTGCTGGCCGTCGGCTTCGTCGCCCTGCTCACCGCGATCAATCTGCGGGGCGTCCGCGAGTCGGGCAACGCCTTCGCCGCGCCCACGTACCTCTTCATCGGCGGCGTACTGATCATGGTGATCACCGGCCTGATCCGGTACGCCCTGGGGGACGCGCCGGTCGCCGAGAGCGCTGCGTACGGCATCGTGCCCCAGGCCTCCGACGCACATCTCGCGGGCCTGGCCCTGGTGATGCTCGTCCTGCGGGCCTTCTCCTCGGGGTGTACGGCGCTGACCGGTGTGGAGGCGATCTCCAACGGCGTACCGGCCTTCCGCAAGCCCAAGTCGAAGAACGCCGCCGCGACTTTGGTGGCCATGGGCCTCATCGCCATCACCATGTTCGTCGGCGTGACGACGCTCGCGCTGATCTCCAAGGTGCACCTCACGGACGACGCGTGCCGGCTGACGGGACTCGACGGGAACTGCGGGAGCTATACACAGCGCACGGTCATCGCGCAGGTGGCGGCGGCCGTGTTCGGCGGTGAGCACAGTGTCGGGTTCTTCTTCATCCAGGCCGCCACCGCTCTGGTCCTGATCCTGGCCGCGAACACCGCGTTCAACGGCTTCCCGATGCTGGCCTCGATCCTCGCCAAGGACCGTTTCCTGCCGCACCAGTTACACAACCGGGGCGACCGGCTGGCCTTCTCCAACGGCATCCTCGCCCTGGCCGTCGTCGCCGCCGCGCTGCTCTGGGGCTTCAAGGCCGACGTCACCAGCCTCATCCACCTCTACATCCTGGGTGTGTTCACCTCGTTCACCCTTTCCCAGCTGGGCATGGTGCGGCACTGGAACCAGGAGCTGGCCACCGAGCACGATCCCGCGGTGCGCCGCCGCCACCATTCGACCCGGGCCATCAACGCCCTCGGCGCGTGCGTCACCGGCCTCGTCCTGGTGATCGTGCTCGTCACGAAGTTCACCGAGGGCGCCTGGCTGGCCGTTCTCGCCGCTACGGTGCTGTGGCTGATGATGCGCGGCATCCGCCGCCACTACGACGCGACGTCCGCCGAGCTGGCCGTCGAGGACCCGCACGCCGAACTCGTCTCCCCCTCAAGGGTGTTGGCGATCGTCCTGGTCTCCAGGCTGCACAAGCCCACGATGCGCGCCCTGTCCTACGCGCGGGCCTCCCGCCCCGACCACCTGGAGGCGCTGACCGTCTCGGTCGACCGCGACGAAGCCGCTGCGCTGCGCGAGAGCTGGGACGAGTACGGCATCGACGTACCGCTGAAGGTCATCGACTCCCCGTACCGCGAGGTGACGCGGCCCGTCGTCGAGTATGTGCGCGCCATCCGCCGGGACAGCCCGCGCGACATCGTCGCCGTCTTCATCCCCGAGTACGTCGTCGGCCACTGGTGGGAGAACCTGCTCCACAACCAGTCCGCGCTCTGGCTCAAAAGCCGCCTTCTGTTCACGCCCGGAGTGATGGTGACGAGCGTCCCCTGGCAACTCACCTCGTCCGCACACGCCAACCACCCCGCCCGTCGCGCGCCCGGTTCCGTGCGCCGGGGCGAACCGCAGCGTCCGCGGGCCGGAGCGGGCCGTTCGGGCGGCACCGGGCACGGCTGACGAGCCGGGTACGCCATCGATTCGGTGTCGCACGGCGTCCCCGAGACGGCATCCCGCCAAGGATGACGCAAATGAGCGTTGGGCCGGCACGCATGAGCAGGTAAGCAGGGGACATGTACCTTCTGCCGATGAAATTTGGACCACTCAACGCAAATATCGAAGTCCTCGCAGTGGCCCTCGTCCTCTTCGCCGTCGTCTTCCTCTGGTTCAAGCGCATCCTGCCCCGCATCAACCAGGTGCTGGCCGAGCGCGCCGACCGCACGGAAGGCGCCCTGGAGCGCGCCGAGGCGATCCGGGCACAAGCCTCCGCCGAGCACGCCGGCGCTCAGGCCCTGCTCGCCGAGGCCCGTCGCGAGGCCGCCAGGGTCACGCAGGCGGCGCGCGAGGAAGGTGCGGCGCTGATAGCCGCCGCCCGCGAGGACGGGCTGCGCGAACGCGACGCGCTCCTCGCCGACGGGCAGGCCCTGATCGAGGCCGAACGGGCCGCGGCGGAGGCCGAACTGCGCCTCACCGTCCCCGGACTGGCCGCCGACCTGGCGAGCCGCATCATCGGGGAACGCGTCCCGGCCTGACAACGAACCAGGGCCCGGATCCATTGGATCCGGGCCCTGGTCGGCAGTAGCGGGGACAGGATTTGAACCTGCGACCTCTGGGTTATGAGCCCAGCGAGCTACCGAGCTGCTCCACCCCGCGTCGGTAGACACCACCCTACGCCATCGGAGCAGCTACTCCTGACCACCACCTGCCAGGACGGCAGGCACCGCTACCTCCAGGGGCTACGCGCCGCTCGCCTTGAGCATGTCGTCACGCTCGACGATCTTCACGCGCTCACGGCCTTCCGGCTCGCCCAGCGCCTTCTCCGCGGCGTCCAGTCGGTGCCACCCGTCCCACGTCGTGAAGCGGACGTTCCGGTCGGCGAGGAACGCGTCCACCGCATCCGGGTCGGGCGAGGCGGGAGTGTTCAGGCGGCCGTTCGCGCGGTCGTCGAGGAGGCTGGCGACCGTCTCGTTGGCGTCGCCCTTGGTGTGGCCGATCAGGCCTACGGGACCGCGCCGGATCCAGCCGGTGACGTAGGTCGACTGCAGGTGCTCGCCGGAGTCCTCGATCACCCGGCCGCCCTGGTCCGGAACGGTGCCCGACGCCAAGTCCCAAGGCAGCTTGGGGAGTTCGTCGGACAGGTAACCCACGGCACGGTAGACGGACGTGACGTCCCAGTCCTTGAACTCGCCGGTTCCCTTGACGTTGCCGGTGCCGTCGAGCGCGGTCCGCTCGGTGCGCAGGCCGGTGACTTCGCCGTTCTCGCCGAGGATCTCGGTCGGGGACTCGAAGAAGTGCAGGAACAGCTTGTGCGGCCGGGTGCCGACGTCGCGGATGGCCCAGTTCTCGAGCGTCTTGGCGACCATGTCGGCCTGCTTGTTACCGCGCCGGGTCGCGATCGAGCCGTCGTCGTAGTCGATGTCCTCGGGGTCGACGATGACCTCGATGTTCGGGGAGTGGTCGAGCTCCCGCAGCTCCATCGGGCTGAACTTCGCCTGCGCCGGTCCACGGCGGCCGAAGACGTGGACCTCCAGGGCCTTGTTCGCCTTGAGGCCGTCATAGACGTTCGGCGGGATCTCGGTGGGCAGCAGTTCGTCCGCGGTCTTCGCCAGGATGCGGGCCACGTCGAGCGCGACGTTGCCGACACCCAGGACCGCGACCTTCTCCGCTTCGAGCGGCCAGGTCCGCGGCACGTCCGGGTGACCGTCGTACCAGGAGACGAAGTCGGCCGCGCCGTACGAGCCGTCGAGGTCGATGCCCGGTATGTCGAGCGCGCGGTCGGCCGTCGCGCCCGTGGAGAAGATCACCGCGTCGTAGAACGAACGCAGGTCGTCCAGGCTGATGTCCCCCGGGTAGTCGACGTTGCCGAAGAGACGGATCTGCGGCTTGTCGAGGACCTGGTGCAGGGCCGTGATGATGCCCTTGATCCGGGGGTGGTCCGGCGCGACGCCGTACCGGATCAGACCGAAGGGCGCCGGCATCCGCTCGAAGAGGTCGATGGACACACCGGGGTCTTCGGCCACCGCGGATTTCAGCAGCGCGTCAGCGGCGTAGATCCCGGCAGGGCCGGCTCCCACAACGGCTACCCGCAGAGGGCGAGGCATGATCAGGTTCCCTTCGTGGCATGGGCACTCGACGGGAAGCCTAAACTAAGGCAAACCTTAGTTAGTAGTCGGGCTGGACCTATGGACCCATAAGGCGGCCTTATGGGTCCCTACGGGTGGGCCTTATGGGTCGCGCCGGGCGTCAAGCGAACCACACTCGCGACGGCCACGGCCGGCTTCTCGGGGTAGCGGGAAATGCGCGTGCGGGGCTTCCTCGGCGCCGGCATGCTGCGCCGGTGAATCGTGAACTGATGTCCCGGCTCGCCCACGCAGACCACCCGATCAAGTCCCCGCTCGACGACACTTCCGTTCATCAGCTCCTGGAGCGCGGTACACCCAGGGGCGACGAGCGCGTACTGGATCTGGGGTGCGGCAGCGGGGAATGGCTCTTGCGGGCCCTCGGCGCGCACCCTCAACTGCGCGCCGAGGGCGTCGACATCTCCGAGGACGCCCTCGACCAGGCGCGCGAGGCGGCGCGCGCCCGAGGTGTCGGAGAACGCCTCGCCCTCCACCGCCAGGAGGCCGTGGAGTTCCGCTCGCCGCACCCGTTCGACCTGGTGCTGAGTGTCGGTGCCTCGCATGCCTTCGGCGGCCTGCTGCCCACCCTCGCCGCGGCGCGCAGGAATCTGGCTCCGGGCGGGCGCGTCCTGATCGGCGACGGCTTCTGGGAACGTGAGCCGTCACGGGAAGCCGTCGAAATGCTGGGGGACTTCGGCGACTTGGCGACCACCGTGGACCTGGTCGTCGCCGACGGGTGGACGCCGGTCCACGGACACGTCAGCACACGGCGCGAACTGGACGACTACGAGTGGGCCTGCTGGGGGTCGCTCGCATCATGGGCCCTGGACCACCGCGACGATCCGGACAGCGAGGAGGCACTCGCGACGGCCACGGCGCGCCGCGACGAGTGGCTGCGCTTCTACCGGGGCACCTGGGGTTTCGTCAGCCTCGTCCTGCGACCCACCGACACGTGACGCGAAGGCACCCCTGCGAAGTCAGTGGTCGGAGTAGCTGAAGTCGCCCACGGTCCAGGCGCTCACGTCCTGGATCGCGACGCGGTACATACCGCCCGTCTCGGGGATGCCGACGGTGCCCTGGAGAATGCGGGCCACATGGAAGTGCAGATGGGTGGGCGCGAGGCCGTCATCGGGCTCGCCCTGCTGGTGTTCGTCGGGCTTCTCGTCGGCGGTGAAGATCTCCGAGAAGGAGCCGAGGTGCTCCGAGTCCGTCAGGACCTCCGAGACGCGTCGCCTCCACACGGCCTCGGGGGCGAGCCGTCCGGTGATCACCGCACCACTGGTGACCACTGTCAGGGACATCTGATTGCTCTGCTCGGACTCAACCATGCCGGCGATGTCGACGAGCAGTTCGTCAGGGTTCGACATGAGAGCGGATTCTAACGGCAGACGCGCCCCGGGACGGCCCCGACGCCCACCTTCGCCCAAGGGCTCGGCCTCAGCGGCACGGGCACCGGCGTAGCGGCGCAGACCTCACGGCCGAGGCCACGGTCGGCCGCCCAGGCGCTCGATGTCCATGTTGAAGCGCCTCAGGTAGGTGGTGAAGGCGGCGATGTCCTCGTCCGCCCAGTCGGTCATGACGCGGTCCAGGCTGCCCACGATGTGATCGCGTTCCTCGTCGAGGACGCGCGCGCCCTTGTCCGTGATGCGGAACTTGCGGGCCATGCCGCCCTCGGGATCAGGGATGCGCTCCACCAGTCCGGCGCGCATCGCGGCGGCGGTCTGCCGGTTCAGGGTGGAGGCGTCGAGCCCGAAGGCGTCGCTGAGTTCACCGATGGACATCGGCCCCTGCACACGAATGCGGCTCAGCAGGATGTAGGCGCTGCGCTCGAGGGTGCCGCTCTCGGGACGCCCGCCTTTGTGATGCACGAGTCCGTGGCGGCTGAGCAGCATCTGCTCGTACTCGAGCTCGTACGTGGGCCTGGCCATGCGTCTGCCGCCTCCTGCTGTCGTTCCGCGGAGTCGCACCGCGTGTCCGTGTACACCCCCGCGCCAATCGTCCCACAGCCAAATGTAGCTACCACACAATGTGCGCCATACATTAGATGTGTACGATGCACATCCCTCACCACCCGAACCCTTCAGTCACCCGAACCCCGCAGACACCCGAGGAGCCCCCTGATGGACGCCCCCCAGCCGACGGCCCGTGCCGGCGGCGTGGTCGCCACCCTGGCTTTCGCCGGCACCACGGCCGCGATCATGCAGACCCTGGTCACCCCGCTCATCGCGGAGCTGCCCAAGATCCTTCACACCACGTCGTCCGACGCCGCCTGGGTCATCACCGTGACGCTGCTGGTGGGCGCCGTGTGCGTACCGGTCACCGGCCGTCTCGGCGACCTGATCGGCAAGCGCCCCATGCTGCTCGCGTGCTCGGTCCCGCTCATCGCGGGTTCCGTGGTGTGTGCGCTGTCGTCGTCCGCCGTGCCGATGATCGTCGGACGCGGTCTGCAGGGCATGGGGATGGGCATGGTGCCGCTGGGCATCGCCCTCCTGCGGGACGTGGTGGCGAAGGAGAAGCTCAGTTCCTCGATCGCCCTGGTCAGCGCGTCCATGGGCATCGGCGGAGGCCTCGGTCTGCCCATCGCCGCCGCGGTGGCCCAGTACGCCGACTGGCGTGTGCTGTTCTGGGGTTCGGCCGTGCTGGCCGTACTGATCGCCGCGCTGATCTGGTTCCTCGTTCCCGACGTCCCGGCGAGCGCCAGGGGTCAGCGTTTCGACGTACCCGGCGCGCTCGGCCTCGGTGCCGGCCTGGTCTGCCTCCTCCTCGCGGTCTCCAAGGGCGCCGAATGGGGCTGGGGCTCGGCGACCACGCTCATGCTCTTCGCCGCGGCCGTCCTCGTACTACTGGGCTGGGGCTGGTGGGAGACGCGCACCCGTGACCCGCTGATCGACCTGCGCACCACCGCCCGGCCCCGCGTGCTTTTCACGAACGTCGCCTCGGTCTTCGTCGGCTTCGGCATGTACGCGAGCATGCTCGTGCTCCCGCAGCTGCTCCAGTTCCCCGAGGCCACCGGTTACGGCCTGGGCCAGTCGATGCTCGCGGCGGGCCTGTGGATGGCGCCCGGCGGCATCATGATGATGGTCGTCTCCCCGCTCGGCGGGAAGCTCACCGATGCCCGCGGCCCGAAGTTCACACTCATCTGCGGTGTCCTGGTCATCACCGCCGGATACGGACTGTCGCTCGCACTGATGGGTTCCGCCCCGGGGCTCATGGTGGTCTGCATGGTCATCAGCAGCGGCGTCGGTCTCGCCTACGGTTCCATGCCCGCGCTCATCATGAGCTCGGTGCCGCTCTCGGAGACCGCCGCCGCCAACGGCTTCAACACGCTCATGCGCTCCCTCGGCACCTCGGTCGGCGCCGCGGTGATCGGCGTGATCCTCTCCCAGATGACCACCACCATGGGCGGCTACAGCTTCAGCTCCGAGGCCGGCTTCCGTACGGCCTTGATCGTCGGCGGAGGCGTCGCGCTCGTCGCCGCGCTGATCGCGGCGGTCATCCCGGCCGTACGCGCCACCCCGATCGAAGGGGGCACCGAACCGGCCGCCGCCCCCGCCGAGGCCAAGGCATAGGCGCGGGCCACTCCCAGGAGGGGTCGAGAACTGGACTTGCGGGTCCAATTTCATCGGCGCAGAGTCGGTCTCGCGGTCCGGATCAACGGACCGCCGGGCCGAGTCGGGCGGTGTTCCCGACGGGCTCGGTGAGCGGGTGAACCGACACTGAGGAGAGCCGACCATGAGTGGACGACTGCAGGACAAGACCGCACTCGTCACGGGATCGACCAGCAACATCGGGCGGGCGATCGCCGAGGAGTTCGCCGCCGAGGGGGCCCACGTCATCGTGTCCGGGCGCAGTCGGGAGCGCGGCGAGCACGTGGTCGAGGGCATCCGTGCCGCCGGTGGGCGGGCCGACTTCGTCGAGGCCGACCTCGACGGCAGCGCGGACGCCTCCCGCCGCCTCGCCGGGCAGGCCCGTGAGGCACTGGGCGGGCGGCTCGACATCCTGGTCAACAACGCGGGCATCTACCCGCCCGCGACCACCACCACGACGGATGAGAAGACCTTCGACCAGGTCTACGCGGTGAACGTGAAGGCACCCTTCTTCCTGACCGCGGATGTCGCCCCGGAGATGGTGCGCAGCGGTGGCGGAGTCGTCATCAATCTCGGCTCGTGGATCGCACGCCTGGGCATCCCGGTGGGGTCGCTCTACAGCTCCACCAAGGGAGCCATGGAGACGCTCACGCGCGCGTGGGCTGCGGAGTTCGGTCCGCAGGGGGTGCGGGTGAACGCCATCTCTCCCGGCGTGATCGTCCCCCGCGCGGCCGAGGGCGCGGAACCGCACCCGGGCGAAGTCATGATGAAGGGCACGCCGTTCGGCACGACCGGTACGCCCGATGCGATCGCGCACGCCGCGGTCTGGCTGGCCTCCGACGAGTCGGCGTTCGTCCACGGCACGGTCGTGGACGTCGACGGAGGCCGCACCGGTGCCGCGGTGATCACCGCATAGCCCCGGACGGGCGCCTGTTCCTGGCGGAACCCTCGCATCCGCACAACGTCGATGGCCTAGCGTGGCCCCACAGTTCGAGTGGGCACCACGCTCGCTCGTTGTTCACCCTCGGCGATTGCGACGTGATACTGCATGTCCCTCGGCCCCACCAACCCCCACCCTGTGCCCTCCCAGGGGGAACGTGCCCTGCAGGCCCACCTCGGCACGAGCGAGCGGGCCGACGACTTCTACGACCGTCAGGTCCGGCCCCGTCTGACACCGGCGATGGGGGAGTTCATAGGCCGGCAGACCATGGTCTTCCTGTCCACGGCGGACACGCGTGGCCACTGCGACGCCAGCTTCCGGGCCGGCCCACCAGGGTTCGTCACCGTCCTCGACGACCTCCACCTGGCCTACCCGGAATACCGGGGCAACGGCGTCATGGCCAGCGCGGGCAACATCACCGAGAACCCCCATATGGGCCTTCTCTTCATCGACTTCACTCATGACCACATAGGGCTGCATGTGAACGGATCGGCCCAACTCGTGGGCGATCGTGAGCTACGGGCCATCTGCCCCACGCTGCCGAGGGATTCGGCCCCGGGGCGGCAGGCCGAGATGTGGATATACCTCACCGTCCACGAGGCGTACGTCCACTGCTCCAAGCACATTCCCCACCTGGAACCCGCGCACCAGCCGAACCGAAGAGCCCCGGGACGGCCCAAGGACGGCGAATACTTCACGGAGCAGATCACCCACGCCTACCTGGGACAAAGGTAGGTCAAGTCCCGGCCGGTCCACGCCGCTTCCCACGGCGACAGGCATATCCGGAGCAGAGGGGGGCACACGCTCTGGACGGGGCCGACACGAAAGGCAGGGACATGACGGCAACTTCGGTGCACGCTCATGAAGATGCGCGAGCGCAGGCCACGACGGCAAACGACGCCGACGCGACGGTCGGCGCGGGCGGGCTTCCGTGGGTCGAAGACGCCGGCAAGGTCGCGCCCAAGGACGCACGGGATCTCTCCCGGGTGTTCTTCGAGCAGCTCCAGACACTCGAAGAGGGCACTGAGGACTACCAGTACGCCCGGAACACGCTCATCGAGATGAACCTGTCCCTCGTCCAGTTCGCGGCGTCCCGCTTCCGCCACCGTGGCAGTGGCGAGATGGAGGACATCGTGCAGGTCGGGACCATCGGCCTGATCAAGGCGATCGACCGGTTCGACCTCTCACGCGAGGTGCAGTTCACCTCCTTCGCCGTCCCGTACATCGTCGGCGAGATCAAGCGCTTCTTCCGCGATACGAGCTGGGCCGTCCATGTGCCGCGCCGCCTCCAGGAGTTGCGCGTCGACCTGGCCAAGGGCAAGGACGAACTGTCCACCGTCCTGGACCACGAGCCGACGGCCAAGGAGCTCGCCGAGCACCTGGAGCTGAGCGAGGACGAGGTCATCGAGGGCATGGTCGCCTCGAACGGATACACCGCGGGGTCCATCGACATGCCGAGCGATCCCGGCGAGCGCCCGACGGACGCTTCGAGGACGTTCGCCGACGTGCTCGGCGAGCCGGACCCGGCGATGGAGACGGTGGAGGACCTCCACACGCTGGCGCCGCTCCTGGAACAGCTCGACGGCCGTGAGCTCCGCATCCTCGAGATGCGGTTCGGCCAGGAGATGACCCAGTCGGAGATCGGCGCCGAGATCGGCGTGTCCCAGATGCACGTCTCCCGCCTCCTGACCCGCACCCTCACCAAGCTCAGAACAGGCATGTTCGCCTGACACAGAGGGGCTCCACCGTGATTCGTGCCGCGGCTGCGGAGGGTCATAGGGCCGGCCCCGTGCTCAACGGCCGTACGTCGTAAGCGTGCTGAATGGCGGAAGGGTGCGCACTGAAGCGCATGCCTCGGGACGTTCCGCCGAACAGGCGACAGTGAATCCTTTCGGCTTCTGTCGCCCGTGTGACGGGCGAGGCCATGGGCGAAGCTGCCATGGACCGTCCCCAAGCACCGAATGATGAGGCTGTTCATGCGCCGTCGCTCCACCGTTGCCGCTTCCCTCGCCGCGTTCGCTCTCGCGCTGAGCCTGCCGGCCTCCGCCCACGCCGCCACCGGCGACTTCTCCTACAAGTTCGTCGGGCTCGACGGCCGGACGCAGTCGGTCACCCTGCACGATCTGCCGAGCTACCAGTGCGTCACCCTTCCGGAGGTCGCGGACCCGGATTCCTCCGAGCCGGCGTTCGCCCCGCACAACGACACGGACTCATGGGCCATGGTCTTCACCAAGCCCGACTGCGAAGGCGACTCCTGGACGCTGCGTCCGCACGGAAGGCCGGCCACCGACCAGCTCAAGCTGCGCTCCGTGTTCCTCACCTCGCCCGGCAACTGACCTGTCGTACGGCGGAGAGGGGGCACCCTGGCCCCCTCTCCCTCCCCGAAGGCCCTATGCCGACTGCCTGAGCACCAGTTCGGGCTCGAAGATCAGTGACGTGGGCTCGGCCCGGGTGCCCTCGATGTGCTCCTGGAGCAGGCGTGCCATCGCCCCGGCCATCTCCTCGACCGGCTGGCGGACGGTGGTCAGTTGCGGCTTACAGGTGACGGCCACGCTCGAGTCGTCGAAACCGACGACCGCGACGTCCTCGGGCACCCGCCTCCCCTGTTCCCGCAGGATCTGGCACACGCCCTGGGCCATCAGGTCGTTGGCCGCGAACACCCCGTCGACGTCGGGGTGTTCGCCCAGGAGCCGCTCCATCGCCGCCGCCCCGCTGTCGAGGGTGAAGCCACCTTCAGCGATCGGCACATAGGGGACGCCGCCGCGCTCCATCCTGTCGCGGAACCCCGCCAGCCGCTCCTGGCCCGCCGGTACGTCCAACGGCCCCGACACGGTCGCCACCCTGCGGCGCCCCCGCGACAGCAGGTGTTCGGCGGCCAGTCGGCCGCCGTCACGATGCGCGAGATCGACGTAGCTGACCGGAACGGTAAGAGCCGGGCGGGCGAAGAAGACGGCGGGCAGCCGCTCGGCCGCGAGGAGTGCCGGCAGCGGGTCCTCGGCGTGGGTGGAGACCACGAGCGCCCCGTCCGCGCTGCCCTGCCGCAGATAGGCGGTGACCTGCTTCCTGGCCGTGTCCGACTCGGCGAACATCAGGACCGGGTGCATCGAGCGCGGCCGCAGAAAGCCGACGACTCCGCTCACGATGCGCCCGAAGAACGGATCCGCGAACACGCGTGCCGCGAAAGCGTTCTGCTCGCTGTCGGCCTCGTCCCCCGCGCCGGAGACCACCAGCGCGATCGTCTCGGCCCGCCGGGTCACGAGCGAGCGCGCGGCCCGGTTGGGCGCGTATCCCGTCCGGTCGATCGCCTGCCGCACCGTGTCCTGGATGCCCGGATCGACGTTGCGTACGCCGTTGATGACGCGCGAGACCGTCGCACGCGAGACCCCGGCCTCCCGTGCGACGTCCTCGAGCGTCGGCGCCTGTCTGTTCATGTCGGCACCCTAACTTCCCTCCAGGGGACGGGATAGAGCGCTCTCCCTCCCCGGACTCCCGAGCGGTCGGCTCAGTTGTAGACGCCGAACTCGTAGAGCGAGTACCCGTATCCGGTGCCGCGTGCCGTGCCGTTGACGCGGACGTAGCGGCCGGCGCCGTCGACGTCGAAGTCGTCGATCCCGCCGTTGCCCGCCGTCTCCTCGTGGATGGTCTTCCAGTTCTGGCCGTCGTCGGAGGTCTGGATCGTGTACGCCTTCGCGTACGAAGTCTCCCAGTTGAGCTGGACGTGCCTGAAGGACTGGCGGGCGCCGAGGTCGACCTGGAGCCACTGCGGGTCGCTCCAGTCGCTCGCCCAGCGCGTGTCGTTCCTGCCGTCGAACGCGTTCGCCGCGGTGCAGGGACAGTCGCCGCTCCCGGGCTGGTACGAGGACGCGGTGGCGGGCTGCCCGAGGGCGATGTCGGTGCCGCTGACGGGCGGCGGCACGACGCGCACCGAGCGGGTCTCGACGCCCACGTTGCCCTTGCCGTCTGTCGCCTTGACGTAGATCTTCCAGACCCCCGGCCTGTCGGGCGCGGTGACCTTGAACCTGCCTCCGCCCAGGTCGGTGAACGGCACGGGTGTGAGCTGCTTGCTCGCGTCGACGTAGTTGCTGTTGGTCAGCACCTCGTACGAGATCTGGTCGCCGTCGGGGTCCGTGGCCTTGGTCGTCAGCGTCAGGTTTCCGCCGGCGGGCACTTCGCCGGCGTCGCCCTCGACGTTCAATTCGGAGATGACGGGCGGGGTGTTGTCGTGCGACGTATCGGCGCCGTAGGCCTTCTTCACGGCGTAGTAGGAGAGCCGCTTCTGGCCCGCGGGCAGCAGATTGAACCAGATGCCTCCGAAGTCGTACTCCGTGCCGTAGTGGAACATCGTGGCGCCCAGGGCGACGCCTTTGTGGCCGGTGACACAGCCCCACGCCTTGGTGTAACCGTCGGCCTTGGCCTGGTCGGTCGGCTCGGCGGGCACACCGTTGGCATCGTCGGGGACCTCCCACTCGCCCGCGGGACCGGTCTCGGTCACGATGTACGGCTTGGTGTAACCGCCTCGCTCCCAGGCAGACTTGACGTCGCACACGGCGTTGTACGAGTTGACCGCGTAGAGATCGAGGTCGGGGGCGTTCTTCTTGTAGTAGGGCCAGGCTCCGACCCAGGCGTCCGTCGAGGTGACGGGGTGGTCGGGGTCGACAGCGTGGATCTTCTTCGTGATGTCGTTGACGAGGGTGGTGTAGGCGTCGCGCTGCTTCTCCAGTTCGTCGCCGCTGTAGCAGTTCTGCAGGCCGAGTACGGACTCGTTGCCGACGTTCCACATGAGGACGCCCGGGTTGTCCTTGTAGGTGTCGACCCACTTGGGGAACTCGTCGAGCATCTTGTTCTTGTAGTCGGTGTCCGTGAGGTAGTTGACGCAGCCACCACTGCCGGGCCCACCGCCGGGCTGGAGCCAGAAGCCCGCGATCACCTTGATGCCGTGGGCCGCCGCCGAGTCCAGCAGCGGCTTGCTGGAGCCGTCCGTCCCCCACGTGCGGATGGTGTTGACGCCCATCGACCGCAGGTCCGGCATATAGGTGTCGGCGTCGGCCACGGACGGCCCCCAGGTCAGCCCCTTGACCTGGTACGGAGAGCCGTCGACGGTCAGCTGCCAGTTCCCCTGGGAACCGGTGACTTTCACGACGCTGCCGGCGGCCTGCGCCTGCTGGGCCGGGAGCGACAGGGCACCTGCGGCGAGCAGCCCCGCGGTGAGGGGAGCGGCCAGACGGCGGGGGGATGTGCGGGGTCTCTGCATGGTCGTTCTCTCCCTGGACGTGGGGGTGAAGGGGGTGCGACGCGGGTGTGCGGCTCCCCGGGCCGGGGCGGCCGGTAACGCTCGGCCCGGGGAGCGCCCGGGTCAGGGCAGTTCGTAGTTCTCGTCGAGGGCGGCCCCGGCCTCGGGGTGGCTCTGGTCGTAGCCGCGGGGATCGCACTGGAGTCCGCCGACGACGCAGTGGTCCACCAGCGCCTTCAGGGTCGGGGCGTCCCACGCGTTGAAGAAGTCGTAGTGGAAGGAGTAGCTCGGGCCGCTGGCGAGTCCGAGCTGCGAGAGGTCACCGTTGACCGGGAAGGCCATCTTGAACTCGATCATCGGCAGGGCGACCGGGTGGTCGGCCGGGCAGGCGTTGTTGTTGGTGCCGGGGACGACGACCGGGTAGGCCATATGGCTCTTGTGGTCCGGTGTGTCGAGGTACTTGCCGTCCCAGCAACTGGGCGCCTGGAAGCGGATGTTGAGCTGGGTGTCCGGTGTGGTGGGACAGTCCTTGGGGAAGTCCACGTTGAAATAGCTGGTGCCGCACTCCCATCCCTCGACGAAGCCGCGGTGGTCGCGGAACTCCTGGGCGGTCTGCATCGGGCTGCCGACCACGAATCGCAGACCCTTCGGGAAGGGGCGGACGCTCGTGTAGTCGGTGACCCCGGCCTTGTAGTAGATGGTCTGCTCGCCGACCGGGAGCACGGGCTTGCCCCCGTTCAACAGCGTGGGCATCCAGTACCCGGACTTGTCGCCGGGTGCCAGACACGTGGTGGATCCCGCGTCGAGGGAGGCCGTGGTGCTGTTGGCGTCCGTCGTCGTGTTGCCCATGAACGTGTGGTCATGGGACTTGCCTGGCTGCCCCGGATAGACGATGGGGTCGTCGGGGCGGGTGTGGGTCACCGTGCAGTGGGCCTGGAACTCGTGGAAGTAGCGGTGCGGCGGCTCCTTCGTGGAGGGTTCCACGCCGGTCACCGGCGGATCGGCGGGGATGTATCCGTCGCCGTCCGGGTCCTCCGCCGATGCGACGGTGGACGCGGCCATCACGTGGCCCGTGTGCGCTCGGGCCGGTGACTGCGAACTCGGCTTCTCCTGGGCGGCGTTGGCGTTCATCGCCATGCCGTCCACGCCGAGCGACGTCACCAACAGCGCGCCGGTCACGAGTAACCCTGAAACGGTCTTCGATCTCCGTGCCATGGAGACCTCCTGCCACATCGGCATGGATGGGTGGGGGGTGGGTGGCCGGCGCACGTCCTGCGTCACACTGCCACCCGCGGAGCGGGCGCCTCTTGGAGCGAGGCGTTGGGAGAGCGCTCTCCGAGTCGGAGTGTTGCGGCAGTGGCGCGAGACTGTCAAGAGACGGTCAACGCCTCTTCTTTCAGAGGGTGTTGAGCTGTCGCCGACGGCGAAGGCGCCTCACCCGGAACCCCAACAGCCCCACGCCCGCCACTAATTTCGGCGATTCTGGATTTAAGTCTTGACGCATCGTTCACACAGATGAAGCATTCGACCGCAAGAGAGCGCTCCCACCCCCCTCATTCGTTCATTTTCTGAACCAGGAGAGTCGCCCTATGCTCACGCCCCCCACGAACGGTTCACCCAGAGCCGGTTCCCTCACGGCAGGTTCCCCCTCCCCCGCCACCGCCCCCTCACGCCGCACGGTCCTCGGCGCCATCGCGGCGACCGCGGCCACCGCTCCCGGCCTCCTCGCACTCGGGTCGCCCGCCTCCGCCGCGCCCGCCGCCGACCCCCTGCCCGGCGGCGGAGACCTGGGCCCGCAGGTGATCGTCTTCGACCCCTCCACACCGGGCATCCAGGCCAAGCTGGACGAGATCTTCAAACAGCAGGAGTCCGCACAGTTCGGCACCGGCCGCTACGCGTTCCTGTTCAAGCCCGGCACCTACAACGGCCTCAACGCCCAGCTCGGCTTCTACACCTCGATCGCCGGACTCGGCCTGTCCCCCGACGACACCTCGATCAACGGCGATGTCACGGTCGACGCCGGCTGGTTCAACGGCAACGCCACACAGAACTTCTGGCGCTCCGCCGAGAACCTCGCCCTCACTCCGGTCAACGGCACCAACCGCTGGGCCGTCGCCCAGGCCGCGCCGTTCCGCCGGATGCACGTGAGGGGCGGTCTCAATCTCGCCCCCGACGGCTACGGCTGGGCCAGCGGCGGCTACATCGCCGACAGCCGCATCGACGGCACCGTCGGGCCGTACTCGCAGCAGCAGTGGTACACCCGTGACAGTTCCGTCGGCGGCTGGACCAACGCCGTCTGGAACATGGTGTTCTCCGGCGTCGAGGGCGCGCCCGCACAGAGCTTCCCGAACCCGCCGTACACCACGCTCAACACGACGCCGGTCTCCCGCGAGAAGCCCTTCCTGTACCTCGACGGCGCCGACTACAAGGTCTTCCTGCCCGAGAAGCGCACCGACGCGCGCGGCACGACCTGGGGCAGCGGCACACCCCGGGGCACCTCGCTCGCGCTCTCCCAGTTCTACGTGGCGAAGCCCGGTGTCAGCGCCGCCACCCTCAACGCGGCGCTCGACCAGGGCCTCAACCTCCTTCTCACGCCCGGCATTTACCACCTCGACGCGGCAGTGGAGGTGAAGCGCGCCAACGCCGTGGTCCTCGGACTCGGCTACGCCACCCTCATCCCGGACAACGGTGTCACCGCGGTGAAGGTCGCCGACGTCGACGGCGTGCGCCTGGCCGGATTCCTGATCGACGCGGGAGCGGTCAACTCGCAGACCCTGCTGGAGGTCGGGCCCTCCGGCGCGTCCACCGACCACTCCGCCAACCCCATCACCGTCCAGGACGTCTTCGTGCGGATCGGCGGCGCGGGCCCCGGCAAGGCCACCACCAGCATCGTCGTCAACAGCCGGCACACGATCATCGACCACACCTGGGTCTGGCGCGCCGACCACGGCGACGGCGTCGGCTGGGAAACCAACCGCGCCGACTACGGCGTGCGCGTCAACGGCGACGACGTGCTGGCCACCGGCCTGTTCGTCGAGCACTTCAACAAGTACGACGTGTACTGGGCCGGACAGCGCGGCCGCACGATCTTCTACCAGAACGAGAAGGCGTACGACGCCCCGAACCAGGCCGCGGTCCAGGACGGCAACGTCAAGGGCTTCGCCGCGTACAAGGTCGCCGACTCCGTGACCACGCACGAGGGCTGGGGCCTGGGGAGCTACTGCAACTACACGGCGGACAACACCATCCGCCAGGACCACGGCTTCGCGGCGCCCAACACGTCCGGGGTGAAGTTCCACGACCTGCTCGTCGTGTCCCTGGGTGGCATGGGCCAGTACGAGCACGTCATCAACGACATCGGCGCCGCCACGTCCGGCACGACCACCGTGCCCTCGACCGTCGTCTCGTACCCCTGACCCCACCGGTGAGGGGCGACGGGCCGGACGACGGCCCGTCGCCCCTCACCGCCGTCAGCCGATCTCCACCTGAATCGAGTGGTAGCCGCTCGCCCCGTCCGGTACGGGGTCGGCGTGCTTCGCCGTCTGTGTCCGGCCGGTGCCGTCGGTCGCGCGGACCGTGAGGCGGTGTCCTCCCGAGGTCGCCTGCCACGGGTAGGACCACTGGCGCCAGGTGTCGCGGGTGTCCTCAGCGGCGAGCGTGGCCCGCTCCCACGGCCCGTCGTCGACGCGGACCTCGACGTTCTCGATCCCGCGGTGCTGCGCCCAGGCCACCCCCGCGACCATGACGGTGCCGGCCTTGCGGTTCACGAAGGGCTTGGGGGTGTCGATGCGGGACTCCGTCTTGATGGGCGCCTGCTGGGCCCAGCTCCGCTCCACCCAGTACGCGTCGTAGTCGGCGAAGGTGGTGAGTTCGATGTCCTCGATCCACTTGCAGGCCGACACGTAGCCGTACAGGCCGGGAACGAGCATGCGCACGGGGAAGCCGTGCGCGAAGGGCAGGGGTTGGCCGTTCATCCCCAGGGCCAGCATCGCGTCGCGGCCGTCCATGATGTCCTCGACGGGGCTGCCGATCGTCATGCCGTCGACGGAGCGGGCGACCAGCTGGTCCGCGGGGCCGCCCTTCGACGGGGGCCTGACGCCGCTGTCCGCGAGCACGTCGGCGAGGCGTACGCCGATCCAGCGGGCGTTGCCGATCAGGGAGCCGCCGACCTCGTTCGATACGCAGGTGAGGGTGATGGCTCGTTCGATGAGCGGCCTGCGCAGCAGGTCGTCGAAGGTCAGGGTGACGGGGCGGTTGACGCCCTTGCCGTGGATCCGCAGCCGCCATTTCATGGCGTCCACCATCGGCACGACCAGGGCGGTGTCGACCCGGTAGAAGTTCTGGTTCGGTGTGGTGAACGGGCCGATGCCGGGGATCGCCAGCTGAGCGTTGGCCGGGGTGGGCCTGCCCGGTGACGCCGGAACGGGCAGCTTGAGGTTGTTGCGGGAGGCCACGGCGTTCACGTCCTGCCTGCCGCGCGTGGAGCGGGCCAGCGCTCCGGCGCCGGTGGAGACGACGGCAGCGGCGGTCGCGAGGGTGATGAAACCGCGCCGGTCCCACCCGGGTTCGGTGCTGCCCGCGGATGGCTCCTCGGTCGGCGTGGTCCGCGCGCGGCCGGTGAGTGCGTACAGGAGCCACGCACCCACCAGCGCGCCGACCACGGACGGCGCTGCGTCGGCGACGCTCGTGGAGTCGGGGCGAGTGGTGGCGGCCACTGCACCGATCACGCCGAACAGCAGGACGCCGGCCGATCCGGCGCGGCGGTGGCGGACCGCGACGACGCCCAGGACCACCGCGAGGAGGGCCAGCACGACGACGATGCCCAGCTGCAGTACGAGCTTGTCGTGCGTGCCGAAGTTCCGGATCGCCCAGTCCTTGAGGGCAGTCGGCGTGCGGTCGATGGCCGCGCCGCCCACGGCCACCACGGGGCTCGCCTGGGGACGGACGACGGCCGCCGCCACTTCGGCGGCGGCCAGGGCCGCGTAACCGGCCAGGAGTCCGCTCAGCGCGCCGAGGTACGCGCGCCGCCGCGCACCGTGCCGCCCCCGGAAGAATCGGCTCTCGCCCGCTCCAGAAATGGGGAAACCTTCCTCGCGGCATGTCCGCCGCACCCTCGAGCTTCGTCAGCCCGACCATGCTGTAGGCGATGCCGCAGGCATTCAAGCGGACATGCGCGAGCGTACGGGCGCAAAAGCCGTGGGGGCGCGTCAGGCCGCGTTGCCCCTGAGCCCCCTCCCCTGCCGGTGCCTGCGGACGATGTCCGCGTAGCGGTGGCCGCTGCCCTTGATGGTGCGCCGCTGCGTTTTGTAGTCGACGTGGACCAGGCCGAAGCGCTTGTCGTAGCCGTAGGCCCACTCGAAGTTGTCCAGGAGTGACCAGGCGTAGTACCCGGCGAGCGGTGCCCCCTTGCGGGCGGCGGAGGCGCAGGCCGCGAGGTGGCCTTCCAGGTACTCGATGCGTCCGGGGTCGTCGACGGATCCGTCGGGCCGTACGACGTCGGGGAAGGCGGAGCCGTTCTCGGTGACGTACAGCTTGCGGGCGCCGTACTCGTGGGTGAGGCGCAGCAGCAGGGTCTCGATGCCGCTCGCGTCGATCTCCCAGTCCATGCCGGTGCGCGGGACGCCGAGGCGGCGCACCTCGCGGGCGTGCGGGGCGGGGCCCAGGGGGTCGTCGGCGACGACGGCCGGCATGTAGTAGTTCAGGCCGAGCCAGTCGAGCGGGGCGGCGATCGCCTCCAAGTCGCCTGCCTGCTCGGGGAGTTCGACGCCGTAGACGTCGCGCATGTCGGCGGGGAAGCCGCGGCCGTGGACGGGGTCGAGCCACCAGCGGTTGGTGTGACCGTCCATGCGGTGGGCCGCCGCGACGTCCTCGGGCCGGTCGGTGGCGGCTTGGACGGTGGAGAGGTTGTTGACGATGCCGATGCGTGCGTCGGGCGCCGCGGCGCGGATCGCCCGGGTGGCGAGGCCGTGGCCGAGCAGCAAGTGGTAGGAGGCGCGGACGGCGGCGGTCAGGTCGCTGATTCCGGGGGCCATGCGGCCTTCGAGGTGGCCGATCCAGGCCGAGCACAGCGGTTCGTTGAGGGTGGCCCACTGGGTGACGCGGTCGCCGAGGCGTCCGACGACGACGGCGGCGTAGTCGGCGAAGCGGAGTGCCGTGTCGCGCTCGGGCCAGCCGCCCCGGTCCTGGAGGGTCTGCGGGAGGTCCCAGTGGTAGAGGGTGACGGACGGCTCGATGCCGGCTTCGAGGAGGCCGTCGATCAACTGGTCGTAGAAGTCTAGGCCCTTGGCGTTGACGGGGCCGTCGCCGCCGGGCAGGATCCGCGGCCAGGCCAGGGAGAGCCGGTAGGCGTTGGTGCCGAGTTGCTTCATGAGCGCGATGTCCTCGCGCCAGCGGTGGTAGTGGTCGCAGGCCACGTCCCCGTGGTCGTCGTTGTCGATCTTGCCGGGGGTGTGCGAGAAGGTGTCCCAGATCGAGGGGGCACGGCCGTCCTCGGTGACGGCTCCTTCGATCTGGTAGGCGGAGGTGGCCGTGCCCCAGGCGAAGTCCTTCGGGAGAGCGGCGAAGTCGATGGGCTTGGACACTGACGTCCTTTCGGGCGAGGGGGCGGCTGCTCGGCCGGCCGTACGGGTCACTTCACGGCCCCGGCGGTCAGGCCGGCGACGAGGTAGCGCTGGAGCAGCAGGAATCCGGCGACCACGGGGATGCTCACGACGAGTGAGGCGGCCATGATCTGGTTCCAGTACACGTCGTTCTGGGTGGAGTAGTTCTGGAGGCCGACGGCGAGGGTGCGGGTGGCGTCGGTCGTCAGGACGGACGCGAAGAGCACTTCTCCCCAGGCGGTCATGAAGGCGTACACGGCGACGGCGACGATGCCGGGGATCGCGGCCGGGACCACGACGCGGAACAGTGCCTTGAGCGGTCCGCAGCCGTCCACCATCGCGGCCTCGTCCAGGTCCCTGGGGACCGACTCGAAGTACCCGATGAGCATCCAGATCGAGAAGGGCAGGGAGAACGTGAGATAGGTGAGGATGAGTCCGCCGCGTGAGCCGAACAGGGCGATCCCGGTGGACTGGCCGATGTTGACGTAGATGAGGAACAGCGGCAGCAGGAAGAGGATGCCGGGGAACATCTGCGTCGACAGGACCGTCACCGTGAAGACGCGCTTGCCGCGGAACTGGTAGCGGCTGACCGCGTAGGCGGCGAAGACGGCGATCACGACCGAGCAGACCGTGGCCGCACCGGCCACGATCAGCGAGTTCAGGAAGTACTTCGCCAGCGGGACGGTCTTCCAGATGTCGAAGTAGGGCCGGATGGTGAGCCCGCTGGGCATCCAGCGGAACTTGCCCGACACGTCCTCCAGCGGCTTGAGCGAGCTGGAGATCATGACGTAGACGGGCAGCAGGACGAAGCCCGTGAGCAGGGTCAGGAAGATCCGGCGGGACCAGATGAAGGAGCGCGGGGACGCCATCGGCGAGCGCGGAGCGCCGCGGGAGACGGTGGGGCTAGCCACGGGAGACCTTCCTCCCTCGTGAGGTGAGCACCAGGTAGATCCCCGTCACCAGGAGCAGGAACAGCAGCAGGAGTACGGACATGGCCGCTCCGGTGCCGAAGTTCCAGGTGGCGAAGGACGACTGGTAGATGTGCACGGAGATGAGGTCGGCCGCTTCGGGCGCCGCCCTGCCGAACAGCACGAACGGTGTGTTGAAGTCGTTGAACGTCCACAGGAACAGGACAAGTACGAGCACCTGGTTGACCGGGCGCAGCGAGGGAAGGGTGATCCGCCGGATCTGCTGCCAGATGCCCGCGCCGTCCATGGCGGCGGCCTCGTAGAGCTCCTTGGGGATGTTCTGGAGCCCGGCCATCACGATCAGGAAGGCGAACGGCCAGCCCTTCCAGACCGAGACGGTCAGCAGTGCGAAGAAGCTGTTGTCGCCGATGAGCCAGAAGGGATGCCCGTCGGTGAGGCCCAGCTGGTCGTGGAGCACGTGGTTGACCAGGCCGTTGTCCCTTTGGAACATGAACGCCCAGGTGATCACGGCCGCGTAGACGGGCAGCGCGTACGGCACCAGGAACAGGGTGCGCAGGAAGCCGCGGCCGGTGAACGTCTCCTGCATGAAGACGGCCGCTGCCGTGCCGAGGAGCCAGCACAGGCCGACCGACATGAGCGTGAAGACGCAGGTGATCCAGAACGAGTGGAGCAGGGCCTTTCCGACGGGTGCGTCGAAGTCGACGGCCACGTCGAAGTTGCCGAGGCCGGTCCAGGGGGCCGCGCCCCAGTCCCGCAGATAGAACTGGGTCAGCTCCTTGAACGCCATGAAGAAGCCGATGGCGATCGGCAGCAGGTGGACGAGGATCTCGAGCAGCAGCGCCGGGAGCAACAGCAGGTACGGAAGTCCCAGGCGGCGGATGCGCCCGGGGCGCCGCGGCTTGCGCGTCGCCCCGGGGGTGTCCTCACGCACCGCCGGATCCCCCTTCGGGGAGTTCACGATGGTGGTCATGGGCACATCACTCACTGACTGGCCATCTGCTGCTGAGCCTTGGTCAGCTCGGCCTTGACGTCAGCCGTGGAGAGCTTCTTGCCGTTCGCCGCCTGGGCGAAGAGGTTCTTGACGGCGGTGCCGACGGAGGTCTCGAACTGGGACTCGTTCGGCACCTGGGGCAGCGCGGTGGCGCTGGTCGCGAGGGTCTCGCGCAGCACCTTGAGCTCGGGCCGGTCGAAAGCCGGGTCGCTCTGGGCGGCCTTGACCGGGGGGATGGAGCCGTAGGTCTTGCAGAGCAGCTTCTGCTCGGCGTCGCTGGTCATGAACTTCACGAACTTCATGGAGCCGTCGATGTTCTTCGTGTTCTTGAAGACGGCGAGGTTGATGCCCGCCACCATCGAGTTGGTGGCCTTGCCCGCGCCGGGCGCACCCGACTGGACCGGCACCGGGGCGACGCCCCACTCGTCGTCCTGCATGCCCTGCGACTTGAACGTGGTGGCCGCGGCCTGCCACAGGACCATGGCGGTCTTGCCCTTGGAGAAGTCGCTGAGGGACTGGTTCTTCGCGTACTCGGCGTTGCCGGGCGCGATGATCTTGTTCGTGGCCATCATGTCGACGTACTGCTTGACGGCCGCGACCGCTGCGTCGTCGGTGAAGTCGGCCTTGCCGTCCGCGGTGAAGAAGTCGCCGCCGTGCTGCTTTGCGAGGACGAAGACCTGGTGGATGTTGTTGGAGAGGTTGGAGCCTTCGGCCCCGAGTCCCCACTTGCCGCCCTTGGATATCTTCGCGCCGTCCGCGGTGAGTTCGTCCCAGGTCTTCGGCGGCTCGGTGATGCCGGCTTCCTTGAACATCGCCTTGTTGTAGTACAGGGCGTACGCCATCGAGTAGAGCGGTACGGCGGCCGGGTCCTTGCCCTGCGCGCCGGTCGAGCCGAGCGCCGACTCCACGAAGCGGTCCTTGCCGCCGACCTTGTCGAAGTTCTTCTGGTCCCACGGCAGGAGGGCACCGGTCGCCTGGAGCGAGGACGACCAGGTGTTGCCGATGTTGAGGACGTCGGGGCCCTCGCCCGAGGTGGTCGCCGTGAGGATGCGGGTGAGCAGGTCGGACCAGGGGACGACCTCCAGCTTGACCTTGATGCCGGTCTGCTTCTCGAACTTGTCGAGTTCGGGCTGGAGGATCTTCTTGTCCGCCTCGACGTTCGGCCCCTGGTTGGACGCCCAGTAGGTCAGGGTCTTGGGCGACTCGTTCGATCCCTCGTCGGATGAACCCCCGCCGCAGGCGGTCGCAGCGGCCAGCAGGGAGACGACGACCGCGCTACTGGCGAGTGCTCGAATTCTTTGCATGGCTCCAGGTGTCCCTTCCTCAGGAGCGTCCAAGCCGGGGCGCGGGTCTGCAGGCCGAAGCGCTCGGCGTTCAGTTCCTGAAGTCACCCACGACTTAATTTAGGCTGTGAGTTAAACCGCGCGGAAAGGTCGCGTCAAGGGTTTGGGCAGGGGTACCTTGCGTCTGTCGCAGGTCAGGAAGGAGCCCAGATGGATCGGCGGAGCAGACGCACGGTGAGTGACCTGCGCAGGGCCAATCGAGCAGCGATCCTGCAACAGTTGTATTTCGACGGCCCGACGAGCCGCCAGGCGCTCGGCCCTCTCACGGGACTGAGTTCAGGATCCGTCAGCAACGTGGTGGCCGAACTCGCCGCCGACGGCCTCGTGGAGGAGGCCGGCAGCCTGGACTCCGACGGCGGTCGGCCGCGCATCCTGCTCCGCGTCAGCCCGCACAGCGGCAACCTGATCGGCATCGACGTCGGCGAGACCCGCGTCCGCGTGGAGGTCTTCGACGTGACCCTCACCGAACTCGCCCGCGCCGACGTCCCGTTGACGGGCGACGGCTACGACGTCACGGTCGTCGTGGAACACATCCGCAGCGGCATCGAGCAGGTGCTCGCCGAGGCAGGCGTGCCGGCGGACGGCCTTCTCGGCATCGGGATCGGCGTGCCCGGCGTGGTCGAGCGGGCCCCCGAGTCCGGCGCCGTGGTCCACTGCCAGACCATCGGCTGGGACGCGGTCCCCTTGGAGTCACTGCTGCGCGCGTCATCCCAACTCCCTTCCACAATCCCGTACTTCATCGACAACGGCGCCAAGACGCTCGGGCAGGCGGAGATGTGGTTCGGCGCCGGACGCGGTGCGCGCAGCGCCGCGATCGTCCTCTTCGGCACCGGGGTCGGCGCCTGCCTTTTCGCGGACGGCAGGGGCCGGGCGCTGGAGTGGGGCCACCTGACGGTGCAGGCCGGCGGGCGGACGTGCCGCTGCGGGGCGCCGGGCTGCCTGGAGGCGTACGCGGGGGCCGAGTCCGTACTGGAGCGGTGGCGGGAGGCCGGCGGACAGCCGCCCCGAGGAGTCGACGAGGAGACCCAGCTGACGGCTCTGCTCGCCGCCGCCTGCCCGACGGACGGGAGCGAGCCCGACCCGGTGGCGTACGAGGTGATGGCGAAGACGGCCGAGTACCTGGGCGCCGGACTGTCCGACCTCATCAACCTCTTCCAGCCGGAGCGCATCCTGATCGGCGGCTGGGCCGGGCTCCAGTTCGGCTCCCGCTTTCTCGACGACGTGCGCAGGCACGCCACGAAGTACGCCCTGTCCTACCCGGCCGGAAGGGCCACCATCGAACTGGGCAAGCTGGGCCCCGACGCGGTCACCGTCGGTGCGGCGACACTCCCCCTGGAGGACTTCTTCGCCCGCGGCGGCCGCCGCGACACCCCGGCCCAGGAACCCACACCGCCCGCGTGGCGCACGGCACTTGAGGGCCGCGTTCTCGGGTGACCCGAGCCGGCTTCGTCACCTGGTGGCCGACCGGCGCGCGAGGTCTTCCAGGAGAGCCACCGCCTCTTCCGCCCGCTCGTGGGGGACGAAGAGGTGGTCATGATGGAACCCGGCCACGACGTTGCAGCTCAGGCCCGCGATGGCGAGATCCTGGGCGACGGCCGCGGTCAGGCCCACGGCCTCCAGTGCCGAGTGGATGCGCAGGGTGATCCACCCTGCCACGTAGTCGTAGCCGAGACCTGCCGCCTCGGCCTCCTCCAGCGGGACCACCAGCGTCAGCGCCTCCCGCTCGGCGACGGTCACCACAGGGGTGACGCCGGGCGGAATCGCGCCGGCGACGGTCGTGAAGACGTAGCGCCCGGGGTTGAGCTCCGGCCGCATGCCGCTCAACAGTGCCCGCAGATCTCTCTCACCACTCATGATCACCAGAGTAGGCGGCCCGCGGCGTCCGTCGGCCGACCCGCTGCCTACGGCTCACGTCCACCGACAGCACCGGCGCCACGTCAGACCTCCGGTGGGGTCGGCAGGGGCCGGTTGGGGGCCATGGCCCAGCGCACCAGCGAAGTGACGCCGCGGCCGAGCGGCCGTACGGCCACGGTGTCGACCAGCGGCAGCCGGGGGAGCTTCAGCTCCGCCGCCGCCCAACTGGGCAGCAGGGAAACGGCGTTCGCGGCGAGAACCCCGTACGGGAGGCGGGCGACCAGAGGCACCGGTGGGTTCAGGAGGAGGAAGCGGGCGGCGGCGCGGGCCTCCGGCGTCGCACGCAGCTCACGCCGGTACGCCGTGAACCGGTCGGCGAGTTCTGCCCGGTTCGTGGGCGGATCCAGGACGCCGAGCGCGGTGGCGACCCGCGCGGCGTCGGCGACATAGCCGTCGTACTCGGCGCCGGTCAGCGGGTGGGCGCCGTACCGCTGATGAGCGCGCAGGAAGCTGTCGACCTCCGCGATGTGGACCCAGCCGAGCAGATGCGGATCCCCTGCGTGGTACCGCTCACCCCGCGCGGTCACCCCGCGCACCCGCGCGTGGACTGCCCGCACCTGGTCGCAGGCCTCCTGCGCGCCGTCGGCGGGGCCGTAGGTCGTCATCGCCAGGAAGGTGCTCGTACGCTGAAGCCTGCCCCAGGGGTCGCCGCGGAAGCCGGAGTGGGCGGAGACGGCGGCCATCGCGAGCGGGTGGAGCGACTGGAGCAGCAGGGCACAGATCCCGCCGATGAACATGGACGCGTCCCCGTGCACCGTGCGGATGGGCCGGTCCGGGCCGAACCAGCGAGGTCCGGGCGTCTCATGGATACGGGCGCGGTTCTTGGGCCCCTCCGGGCCCGCGACACGGGCGAAGAGGTTCTTTCCCAGCCGCTCCTGCACCCCGCGGCCGTCCGGTCCGGTCAGTCTCATGGTGACGTGACGTCCCTTCGGATGCGCGGGTCCAGCCTACTTTGTCCGGTCGTAGCAGGTCGCGTTTGCCCGTCCCGGCCACCCGGGCGGACTTCGCGGCGGCGGTGCGGCGAGGATGGGGTCATGATGCAGCATTCCGGCGGCCAGGAGGAACGGCCTTGAGCGCAACGATCCGCACCGTGTCCTATCCCACCGGCAGGGAGCACAAGCCTCTCGACATCCACAACTCCCCTGAGGCCGAAGGCCCTTGCGTCCTTATGTGGCACGGCATCGGGACCGACGAGCGCGATGTACTGGTCCCGCTGGCCCAGGACATCGCCGAACTGGGCCTCACCGTCCTCGTCCCCGACTGGCGTTCGGACACCCCTGACGAAGGCCGCGCGCATCTCACCGACTCGTTGCGGTTCGCCCACGACTTCGCCGGCCCCTCCCGGCAGCTGGTCGTCGCCGGCTGGTCGGCGGGGGCGGGCGCCGCCCTGGGGGTGGCCCTGGACCCGGAACTCTTCGGTGACCGGCCGCCCGCCGCCGTCATCGGCATCGCGGGCGGCTACCGGCGCCCGGCGCGCACCACGGGAGCCGTACCCCTCCAGGCGCTCGGGCGCGCCACGGCACGTGTGCCCGTACGGCTCGTGCACGGCACTGAAGACGCCTCCGTCTCCGTCGACTCCTCGCGGGAACTGCACGAAGCGCTGCGCGCGCACGGCTGGGACTGCACTCTCAGCGAACAGGCCACCGATCACGCCGGGGTGCTCGGCTGCGTGTACGACCCGATGGCGGATCGCTGCGTGGCCGATGCCTCCGTCCGCGCCTTCGGCCTGGCGACGGCCCAGGTGGTGGCCGCCGTCGCCCGGTCGCTGTAACCGGGGGACTCCGGCGGCGGAGGCCATCAGGAACGGCTCCCCTCCATAGGGGACGCCGTCACTGGTCGCGGCGCAGCAGGTCCTCGTACGTCTCGCGGCGCACCACGGCACGGGCCTCACCGTCGCGGCAGAAGACGACCGGGGGACGGCGGGCGCCGTTGTAGTTGTTGGAGATCGAGTAGCAGTACGCGCCGGTGACCGGTACCGCGATCAGGTCGCCGACGGCCGGGGCGCGCAGCGGTACGTCACGGATGAGGGTGTCGCCGGACTCGCAGTGGCGGCCGACCAGGTCGCAGGGCTCGCCGCCGCCGACACGGGAGGTGACGGTCGCCTCGAAACGCTGGCCGTACAGCATCGGTTCGAGGTTGTCGCCCATGCCGCCGTCGACGGCGACGAGGGCGCGCGGACGGCCCCGCTTGACGGTGACCGCACGGTAGAGGGTGAGCGCCGACTCGGCGACCAGGGACCGTCCGGGCTCGATGATCAGCCGGGCGTTCGCGGGGAGGTGGGCGCGGGCCGCTTCGGTCAGGGTACGTACGTACGCGTCGACCGTCGGCGCCCGGTCCGCGTAGGTGTACCGGACGCCCAGGCCGCCGCCCAGGTCGTACACCGCGTGCTCGCCCAGCTCACCGAGGGAGGCGATGGCCTCGACGGCGCGGGCGAACGGGGCGGTGTCGAGGAGCTGCGAGCCGACGTGGACGTGCACGCCGTCGAGGCGCAGCCGGTCACTGGCGCGCAGCCGGGCCGCGGCGCGCACCGCGTCTGGCACGGAGAGGCCGAACTTGGAACCGGCGTGGCCGGTCGCCATCGCCTCGTGTGTGTCGGCCTCGACGTCCGGGATGACGCGGATCAGGACGCGCTGCTCGTCCGTGACGATCTTCTCCAGGCGGTCGATGTCGTCGAAGTTGTCGATGACGATCGTGCCGGCTCCGGCGTCGACCGCCATGGTGAGTTCCTCGTCGGTCTTGGCGTTGCCGTGGACGACGAGGCGGGCCGGGTCCGCGCCCGCGGCGAGTGCG
The DNA here is from genome assembly GCF_056432625.1 of Streptomyces sp. NPDC045026. Classification (NCBI taxonomy): domain Bacteria; kingdom Bacillati; phylum Actinomycetota; class Actinomycetes; order Kitasatosporales; family Streptomycetaceae; genus Streptomyces; species Streptomyces sp. NPDC045026. The sequence continues at coordinate 133,311 of NZ_JBWKIS010000010.1, read as the reverse complement.
GCCACGAGTTCCCCGCCTCCGGCGACGTCCACGCCGAGCCCTTCCTCGACCATCACCCGGACCACGGCCGTGCACGGGAAGGACTTCGACGCGAAGACCACTTGTCCGTTCGGCCAATGCCGCTTCAGGGCCTCCGTGTACTCGCGTGCGCGGGCCCTGAGAGCACCCTCGTCCACGATGACGGCGGGGGTGCCGAAGCGCTCGGCGAGGTCGTCGAGGCGGCATCCTCCGACGAGGATCTCGCCGTCTGCGGCGAGTTCTGTCCCCTTCGGGAAGAGTTCGACGATATCGGAGGTGGCGGTCGTGGCGCTCATGGGCGATGGCTCCTGTCCCTGGTCGATGGGCCTATCCTGACGGCTCCCCCCGTCGCCTTCACCGGCGTCCCGCCCCAGGAATCGAGGCCCTCGTTGTCTGATCGGACAATCCCCGACGGCCGCGCCGCGGGCTCCCTGCGCCTGTTGGTCGGCTCCACCGGCCCGCTCCGGGTCCTCGCCGCACCCGGCGGCCTCGACGTCCCCGTGCGCGGCACGGTCATCCACGACCCGGGCGACCCGCTGCCCGCCGCTCCGTCGGCGCTGCTGCTGCTCGTCGGCGCGGACGTGGCCGATCCGCGTACGGTCACGGTGCTGCGGCACGCGGCGGCGGAGGGCTACGCGGGGGTGGTCGTCAAGTCCCGCGGCCAGGAGGCGGATCGGCTGACGGCCGAGGCCGAACGGCGCTCGCTGGCGGTCCTTGCCGCCGACGACGCGATGCCGTGGCGGTACGTGGATGCGGAGATCGGCTGCGCGCTCGCGGCGTACGGAGTCGGCGACCTGTCCCCATCGGCTCCCGCCGGAACCGAGGAGCTGTTCTCGCTGGCCGACGCGGTGGCCGCGGTGGTGGGCGGCTCGGTGGCGGTCGAGGACCTCGACCAGCATGTCGTCGCCTACTCGAACGTCCCGGGCCAGCGCATCGACAGCCTGCGCGAGCGCGGCATTCTGGAGCGGCGGGTCCCTGACGATCCGGGCCAGCGGCAGCAGTACCGCGACGTGCTGGCGGCTCAGGGCGTGGTGCGGTTCCCCCGGGCGCGCGACGAACTGGCGCGGGCGGCGGTCGCGGTGCGGGCGGGGACGCTGCCGCTGGGGACGCTGTGGGCGATCGAGCCGGAGGGCGGCCTGTCGGTACAGGCCGAGTCGGCGCTACGGGATGCGGCGCGGCTGGCGGCCCCGCACCTGCTGCGCGCGCTGAACGCGACCGAGGCCGAGCAGCGCATGCGCCGGGACACCCTGCGCGCGCTGCTCGACGGGTACGGGCCCCCGGCCGACGAGGCCGCCGCGCGGCTCGGCCTCGGCCAGGGGCAGAAGGTGTGTCTGGCCGCGTTCGCCCCGGACGAGGGCAGCGCCCTCATCGCCCACCTGGAGTCGTCGCTGGTCCGGCACTGCGCGGCACACCTGCCCGCGGCGACGGTGACGGCATCGGCACGTGCGGTGTACGTGCTGCTGACCGCGCGCTCGCCCGCTGCCGCGCGGCGGTTCGCGGACGGTGCGCTGGGGACCGTACGGGCTGCTCTCGGTACGCCCGTGCGGGCCGTGGTGACGCGGGAGTACCCGGATCTGCTGCGGGCCGGTGCGCTGCGGCGCGAGGCGGACGACATTCTCCGGGCCACCGGTGGTGGCAGGGCCGACGCCCTCACGGCCACCGCGGAGGACGTACGGCATGTCGTCCTGCTGAACCGGCTCGGCGACGAACTGCGTCGGGAACCGTGGCTGCGGCTGCCCGGGGTCGCCGCGCTGCTGGCGCACGACGCGGAGCAGGGCACCGACTACGCGGCGACGGTCAGGGCCTGGCTGGACGCGACCGGCGACGTCGCGAGCGCCGCCGCCGGTCTGCGAGTGCATCCCAACACCCTGCGCTACCGGCTCCGGCGCGTACGCGAACTCTTCGGCCTCGACCTCGACGACCACGAGGTGCGGCTCGCCGTGTGGCTCGAACTCAGGCTCGCGCAGCGGTAGTTGTCGCACCCGCCTCCGCTGCCTCCTCCGCTGCGGCGGCCCGCTCGCGCAGGGCGGAGTGGCGGCGCCCGAACACCAGGTAGAGCGCCGCCGCGAGCACCAGCCACACGCCGAACAGCACCCACGTGACACCCGGCAGCAGCCACGCGAGGTAGAGGCAGGACGCCGCGGACACGATCGGCACCGCCGGATAGCAGGGCACCTTGTACGGCCGCGGCGCGTCGGGAGCGATGCGGCGCAGGACGATGACGGCCGCCGCCACGGCCACGAACGCGACGAGGGTGCCCATGCTGGTGAGGTCGGCCAGGTACTGCAGCGGCACGAACGCGGCCAGCGCCCCGACGCCGGCGCCCACGATCCACGTGTTGCCCACCGGTGTGTGCCGCTTGCGGTCGACCCGGCGGAAGATCTCGGGGACGAGACCGTCGCGGGCCATGGAGAAGAGGATGCGCGTCTGCCCGTACAGGGTCACCAGCACCACGCTGAAGATGGACACCACGGCACCGGCCGACAGCAGCACGACGGGCCACCCGGCGCCCGTGACATCGCGCAGGATCTCGGCGAGGACCGCCTCGCCCGCGTCGGCCTGCGCACCGAACCGCCCGGTGGGCTGTGCGCCGACCGCCGCGAGCGACACCAGGATGTACAGCACCGTGACCGCGCCGAGCGTCAGGATCAGCGCGAGCGGGATGGTGCGCCGCGGGTTGCGGACCTCCTCGCTCGCCGTGGCGACGGTGTCGAAGCCGACGTAGGAGAAGAAGACGGCGGAGGCGGCAGCCCCGACGCCGGCCGCGCCGTGCGGTGCGAAGTCGGCGAAGTGACCGGCGCTGAACGCGGTGAACGCCACGGCGACGAACAGCACGAGGACACTCAGCTTGATACACACCATGACGGCGTTGAGGCGTGCGGACTCGCGCGTGCCGCGTGCAAGGAGCAGGGAACAGAGCAGCACCACGACGAGCGCCGGGACGTTCACCACTCCCCCGGCGCCGGACGGCCGGCTGATCGCGTCGGGCAGCGTGAACCCGAAGAGCGCGTCGGTGAGTTCATTGAGGTACTGCCCCCAGCTCACCGCCACGGTGGAGACCGCGACGCCGTACTCGAGGATCAGACACCAGGCGACCAGATATGCCGCCCCCTCGCCGAGAGAGGCGTAGGTGTACGAGTACGTGCTGCCCGCCACCGGGATCGCGCCGGCCAGTTCGACGTAACACAGCGCCGCGAGTCCCGCGACGACCGCCGCCACCACGAAGGAGAGCACCACGCCCGGTCCCGCCTTGGGGACTGCGGTGCCGAGTACGAAGAAGATGCCGGTGCCCACGACGGAACTGATCCCCAGCAGGGTCAGCTGCGTCAGCCCCATGCTGCGCCGCAGACCGCCCGCCCCCGAGGCCTCGCCCTCCGCCTCGCCGATCATGCTCTCCAGCGGCTTACGGCGGCACAGTTGACGGACCGTCATGCGCATGCGTCCTCCTGGGTGTCCCACGCCCCGCGGCGGATCGCGAGGGGCTGCGGGGGATGCTGCGGCACCCGGACCACGTACTCAACGTCGGATCCGTACAAGAGCGGCAGGACGCTTTGGCCAATGCGACAGGTGCGCGAACCATGCGTCGTATCGCCGGAGGTGCAGGTGGCAGCGCGGGTGAATACGCAGGTGAAAGCGCCTTCTCCGATAGGCGGTTGATGTCCGCCTTCGTATTGCGATTACGGCGTTCGGGTGCTCTGGGGGACGGGACGCAACCAACCGGTGGCCCGGCAGCCTCCTGACCGACACAGACCGACACAGACCGACACTGTCCGACCGTCGTGAGGAAGTGCCATGAACTCTCCTGCCACCGTCCTGCCGACCCCCGACCTGGACGCGGGCGCCGACTTCCTGCTCCCGCTGCCCGACCCGGGGCAGCGCCTCGACCTGGCTCCGCCGACCCACACGTGCCTGACCTCCCGTGACCGGCACCGCCTCAGCCTGAACGCCACGCTCACCACCGCCGGGATCCCGCCCCACCCCGACGACATGGAAGCCATCGACGCGCTCAGCGCCCTCGACGACACCGTCGCGCTCGCCGTCCAGAGGTGGCTCGCGTCCCGCCCCGCCGCCCTACTCGGGTGACGTGAGGCACCGGCCCTGTCCCCGCCCGCGTCCGCCTTACAGCGGCTGGTCCATCCGCACCCGCATCGGCCGCAGCCCGATGGCCTCGTAGAACGGTCGTGCCGCGGTGTTGAACTCCCATACGGTCGCGACCAGGCGCCGGCATCCGGCTCGGCGTCACACGTCACGGACGGCGTCCACGAGCGCCGCGCGGACCCCGCCCCGAGCGCCGGCGGGGTCCACGGCCAGGTGCTCCATGGAGACCACCGCGGCGGGCAGGGTGACCAGGGATCCCTCTCGTCTCTCGACGCGGCAGAACGTGTAGCCCACCACTTCGCCCTCGTCGGACTCGGCGACCAGGAGGGATGAGGCCTCGTCCCTCAGCGCTCCCGGCCGAAGTCCGCCGCATCCAGGAGAACTTCGTCTGCGCCCTGCTCCGACGCCGAGCGCTCACATGCCTCTGCCCGGCACGCCGCAACGCCCCCGCGCCGACAGAGCGGGGGCGTTGCGACGTCGGCGTGTCACCGCCTCAGGCTCGACTCGGCCACCTTGGCCGCGATGGCGTTCACCTCGTTCTGGGGCAGCCCCGCCTCGCACACGATGGTCACCACGCGACCGTCGTCCAGCGTCGCCCGCCGCACCCCGACACCCAACGGCACGGACGGTTCCCGCCGCTGCTCCACTTCAAGTTCAAGTTCCTGCTCGGGCATGCGCGCTCCAACCCTCGACGAGGGGCCACGGTAAGCACAGCCGGGAACCAGGATCACGCCAGCCACACAGGCGCATCACACAAACGAGCTCTCACGTTCCACGCAGACGGAGCACCCCGTCCGCCGGCCGTCAGGACGCGGGGCGCATGCCTGCGAAGACGGTGGTGGCCGAGAGCACGAACGCGTCGGGGCGTTGCAGGATGCCGTTCGGCGCCGTGTCGTCGAGCAGGACGTCGAGTGTCTTGCGGTCGTCGGCTTCCAGCGTCTCGCTCATCACGTCGCGCAACCGGGCCAGTTGGTCGTGCACAAAGGTGCGGGCCGTCTCGCCCAGGGGCGCCGGCAGGTCGAGCAGGTACGTGAAGCTGCCGACATCCGTGAGTCCTGCCTGGCCGAGCATCGCGGGCCAGTCCTCGACCGTGCTGGTGCTGCCCGGCAGTTCGGAGCGCATCCGCTCGAACCAGAACTCCAGCATCGCGTCGAGCCGTGCCTGGAAGCCCGGCGTGCCGATGCCGATGTCGCGGGGGAGGAAGCGCATCGGCAGTCCGCCCTCGGCGACCGCGAGCATGCCGCCGGGCCGCAGCGCGCCGGCGAGCGCGTCCAGGACTCCCTGCTGATCGCCGACGTGGTGCACGGCCTTGCTGCTCCAGATCAGATCGGCCTCGCCGAGACCGCCGCCCGACTGCCCGTCGCCGCCTTCCAGGTCGCCCGGCAGCTCCGCGTGCCGGATCGCCACCCTGTCGCCGAGTCCGAGGCGCTCGGCGCGGGCCAGAGCACGGTCGAGCAGTGCGGGCGCACCGTCCACCGCGACGACTTCGGCGTCCGGGAACGCCTCGGCGAGCACGCAGGACATCACCCCGGGCCCACTGCCGATGTCGAGGATGCGGCGGACCCGCTTGTCCGGGCCGAGCAGTTCAGCCAGGCGGGTCGCCGTCTGCCGCAGGGCCGGGAGGTGCAGATCGCCGTTGTTCTCCAGGGTGTCGGCCATGGCCTCCCAGTCGATCTCGGTGCTGTCGGAGTCGATGCTGCCGGAAACGTGGTCATGCCCGTGCCGGTGTCCGTGGCTCTGCGTGTGTGCGCTCATGGCGAGGAGCGTGCACCCGTCGGGCGCGAACGGCAATCCGTGTTGCCATTTCCGGGACAGCCGGGTGAAATGCCCGCATGGACGATGTGGATGGCGCTGACGACATGGATGACATGGACAAGCCGGCGACCTATCAAGCGGTTCTCGACGAGGTCGCCCCGCGGCTGCGACGGCTGAGGGCCCGGCGCGGTCTCACCCTGGCGGCGCTCTCGGAAGTCACCGGCATCTCCAAGAGCACGCTCTCCCGCCTCGAGTCCGGGCAGCGCCGCCCGAGTCTCGAACTGCTGCTGCCGCTGGCCGGTGCGTACGGCGTGCCCCTGGACGAGCTGGTCGGGGCTCCCGAGGTGGGGGATCCCCGGGTCCGGCTGACGCCCCGTCCGATGCCGAGCGGCGGCACGTTCGTCCCGCTGACCCGGTCACCCGGCCCTCTTCAGGCGTACAAGATGGTCATCGCCGACCGGGGCTCCGAGCCGGATCTCCGTACGCATGAGGGATACGAGTGGCTGTACGTGCTGGGCGGCCGGATGCGGCTCGTCCTCGCGGAGCACGATCTGGTCCTCGGCCCGGGAGAGGCCGCCGAGTTCGACACCCGGGTCCCTCACTGGTTCAGCAGCGCGGACAGCCGGCCCGTCGAACTCCTCAGCCTCTTCGGGAGGCAGGGGGAACGCATGCACGTCCGCGCCAAGCCTCACGGGTGAGCCGGCCTCCCCCGGAGGAGCCCGGTGCCCGGCACGGCTAAGGTTCCGATGTGTCGTCGTACAGCATTGGCCAGGCCGCGCGCCTGCTCGGGGTGAGTGGGGAGACCGTGCGTCGGTGGGCCGACAGCGGGCGGCTGACGATGGGGCGGGACGGTACGGGCAACCGTGTGATCGACGGTGTCGGTCTCGCGCGGTTCGCCAGGAGCCGGGCCGCCGAGGCCGGTCGGGGCGCGGCCGGAGCTCCGCGCACGTCGGTGCGCAACTCCTTCACGGGGATCGTGACGGCGCTCAAGGCCGACGACGTCGTGGCGCAGGTGGAGATCCAGTCCGGACCGCATCGGATGGTGTCGATGGTGACGCGGGAGGCCGTCGAGGAGTTGGGCCTCGCCGTCGGGGTCACCGTCACCGCGCGCGTGAAGTCGACGAGCGTGCACGTCGACCGTTCGTAGCCGGGCTCTCGCGGCTCAGCAGCGCGGCCCAGAGGTCGGCGCGGTCGTACAGCCGGGAGAGGTCCCGGCCGGTGAAGTGCTCGATGCGCTGGATGCGGTAGTGGACGGTGTTGACGTGCAGGTGCAGTGCCTCCGCGGTGCGCGCCCATGAGCCGTCGCAGGCGAGGAAGGTCTCCAGGGTCTGCAGGAGGGCGGCCGCGGACGCGTTCGTCTCGTCGAGCAAGGGGCCCAGCACGGTGCGGCCGAACGCGGCGCGCACCTCGGCGGGAACGCCCGTGAGCAGCGTTTCGAGGCCGGTGAGCGAGGCAGCGTCGGTCAGGCGTGAGGCCCCGGGCGTGGTCGCGCGGGACGAGGTCAGGGCGTAACGGGCCTCGGACAGCGCCCCGTTGAGGTTCCGGGGGGCGGCAGCCGGGGAGGCGATGCCCGCGTGCAGCGGGTCGGACGGGTCGCCGGCCGCGAGCAACGGCCATACGTCGGCCAGTGTTTCGCCCACGGCCTCCGCCCCGGCGACGACGGCGAACGCGGTGCCGTCGGGCAGCCGTCCCACGGCGGCGCCGGCGTGCCGGACATGGGCGGCCGCCTCGGTCAGCGCGCCCTGCGCCGAGTCCTCACGCCCCGAGCCGACTTCGGCGACGACCACGCGGTACGGGCCCTCGTCGGGGAGCCCGCAGCCTCGGAGTGCGGCTTCGAGGACGGCCTTGTCGGTGTCGGGCGCGGTGAGCAGCGTGCCGAGTTCACGCGCCGCACGGTCCTCGTCGGCCCGGCGGCGGGCCCGGATCTCCTGGCATCGGCCGAGGACCTCCGCGATCTCGTGCAGCATGCGCGGCGGGGCGTCGTCCGGGTCAGGGACATGTAGATGCCAGCGTTCGTAGGGCGAGACCGCGTCGGTGTCGGCCTGGACGGGCAGGGTGACGGGCGCCCGGCCGAGCTCCGGACCGGCACCGGTTCCCGAGGAGTTGTGACTGCTCCTCCGTGTGGCGGCCTTGCCCGTCGCGATCAGGGTGGCGGCGTCCCGCGTCGGGAGGCCTGCCGAGGCGGCGGTGGCGGCCACGGTGCGGCCCGTCGGCGTGAGGACGTACGCGACCGGCCGGTCGAGGTGGGCGAACGCGGCGTCGACGATCGCAGCCGGGTCCGCCTCCTGCGCCAGGAGCCGGCTCAGCGTGGCGCGCACGTTCTCGGGCAGGGCGTGGTGGCGGCTGAGGTCGCCCCACTGCTGGAGGTAGACCGTGTCCGTGATGGCCCGGAACATGATGTGCGCCGGGACCGCCGCGACGGGGAGCCCGTGGCGGCGGCACGCGTCGACGAGGTCGTCGGGGACGGCGCCGTGCGTCTCCTCCCCCGCGAGGAGCACGGCCGCGCCCGCCGTGCGCAGCGCGGAGACGAACCGGTCCGCCTTGGTCCGCCCGCTCCTCGGGGTCCACCACACCAGGCCGGTGAGCACGACCTCGGCCGTCCGCACGAAGCGGGCCGGGTCCTCGAGGTCGGTGACGGTCACGCCGCTGATCTCCTGCCGCAGGTGCGGTTCGTCACCCCAGAGCAGGCGCAGGCCGAGTGACTCGTCCCTCAGGAGATGTTCGATGTGCATGTGCGCTGACTCCCTGTGTACCCGGGGGCGCAGAAAGCGGCGCCCCCTTTCTCACATTCGCCAGGCGAGTGCGAGTCATTGCATCGTAAATGCAAGAGCGCACGAGCGATATGCGTCTTGGTTGATCATCCAAGGGCCGGGCCTGCGGAGATGGAGATTCCGTGCTGCGAACCAGCTGTCCGGACCGCCGCACCTCATGCCTGTGCGCTCCCCGTCAGCGCGACGCGGAAACGGGGCGCCCGCCTCCGCTCGTAAAGAAACGACCCTCAAACGACCCCGGGCATGTAGTGAAAACCGGCCGCTAGATCGTCACCGTAGAGACAGGTCCTCCCCTGAGGTGCAACGACGCACTCAGGAGCGGGACCGTCCGACTGTTCCGGCAGCGGTCACATCCCGTGGCCGTCGAACGTGCCGGCCCGACCACGGGAGCAAAGTGAGGCGATACGTGATCCAGGTGCGCGCCGTCGACGCGAGAGTCCGCGCCGAGCGCACAGGCACGCCCCCGCCCGCTCCCACCCGGTCCCTCCTGTCATGGAGGCTGTCCGGATGAGGCGTCGGCGGCGGCCGTCCGCGATCCGCCACACATCAGCGAACGCACGATTCACCTCCTGACCGGAGGGTCCCCGACATGCCTTGCCGCCTCGCACGGCGGGCCGGACCACGATCGACCGTGCGCGAACACCACGTCTTCCTGTTCCTCGTTTTCGTATGTCCACCAGATGGCCGGCCCGGCCACGTGCCCGTCGGGGCGGGACCGGGTTCCAAGCGGCCTGCGTGTAAGGAAGGGTTACAGATGGACGGCTACTTCATGACGGAGCGTCACGACATACTGCGGGCCGAGGTCCGCGCCTTCGCCGAGGCGAAGGTTGCTCCCCGAATAGCGGACATGGAGGAATCACGGGCCGTCGAGCACGAACTGTCCCGGCTCATCGCCAAGGAGGGCTGGCTCGGTGTCACCATCGACCAGGGCTACGGCGGCATGGGCATGGGCCATCTGGCGAAGACGATCATCATCGAGGAACTCTCGCGCGTCAGCGGCGCCATGGGCGCCATGGTGCAGGCCTCACAGCTGGGCGTCGCCAAGATCATCCACTTCGGCGACGAACGGCAGAAGCTCAAATGGCTGCCCGCGGTGGCGTCCGGCGACTGCCTTCCGACGATCGCGGTGACCGAGCCCCAGTCCGGCGGACATGTACTCGGCATGGAGTCGACGGCGCGGCGCGAAGGCGATGAGTACGTCCTCAACGGGCGCAAGGTGTTCGTCGGCAACAGCCATGTCGGCGACCTGCACGGTGTGGTGGTGCGCACCGGCGAGGGATCCACCGGACTGTCCGCGTTCCTCGTGGAGTCCGACCGCCCCGGATTCTCACTGGCCCCGCACCGGCCGGCGATGGGCCTGCACGGCTTCAGCTTCGGCGAGATCCGTTACGACGAGTGCCGCGTCCCCGCCGAGAACCTCCTGGGACACGAGGGCCAGGGCCTCGACGTGGCGTACTCCTCCAGCGTGCTCTACGGCCGGCCGAACCTGACGGCCGTGTCGCTCGGCATCCATCAGGCGCTCCTGGAGGAGACGACCCGCTACACGTCCGAGCAGCTGCGCTACGGCAAGCCGCTCAGCGCGCTGCCCACGATCCGTCAGAAGCTGGGCGAGATGCAATCACGTCTGATGACGGCCCGTCTGGCCGCCTATCACGCGGTCCATCTGCTGGACTCCGGGATCGCCTGCGACGCGGAGCTGATGAACGCCAAGTACCTGAACGTGGAGTCCGCCATCGACTCGGCGCGGGCGGCCATGGAGATCCACGCCGCGTGCGGCCTGTTCCCCGACCGGCCCGTCGAGCGGTTCTCCCGGGACGCCTCGCACATCTACGCCCCGGCCGGCACGTCCGACATCCAGCTGTACCGGCTGGCCGAGGTCGCACTCGGCTCGTCGCTGAGCGACTGGTCGAGCCGGCTCGCCGCTCCGCGCGTTCCCGAAGCGGCGGCCGTGTAGGACGTCAGGGGCGGCGCTGCCCGGCACGCTCGTAGATGCGCTCCATGGCCTGGTCGCGGAACCTCTTGATCAGGTCGAGGGAGCCGCGCGCCGTCGCCAGGCCACGGGGCTCGGTGCCCACCGCGCAGACGGTGCCGAGCGCGATGCCGGTCTCCTCGTCGATGAGCGGCGCCCCGATGTACACGCGGATGCCCAGTTCGTCGACCACCGGGTTGCCGGCGAACCGGGGCGCCGCGTACACGTCGGGAAGGACGAGGGGGATGCGGCGGCTGATGACCTCGGGGCAGTAGCCGTGGTCGCGGGCCATCACGCGGCCGACCTCGGGCCCGCTCATCGGGTCGTGCGGGCCGAGGGTGTTGGGCAGTCCCTGCGGCGTGTGCAGTCCGGCGAAGAACTGCTGGTCGGTGATGAGGTTGACCATCGCGTACGGCGTGCCCGCCGCCTCGGCGAGTTCCGAGGCGAGAGCGTCGAGGCCGGCGTCCGCCTCGCCCAGGCCGAGCTGGGCGAGGCGTCCGACGCGCGCGTCGAGTTCGGTGTCGGGGGCTGCGATGTGCAGCCCCGTCTCTGCGTCAAAGGGCACGGTGAGGGTTCCCGTCGAAAGAGGAGGCGGAGGCAGAAGATGCGGCGGTGGAGGGGGGCGAGAGCGAAGGAGTGGGGGCGGGGGGCTCGGGTGCGGCCTCGGACGCCGGCGCGGAGCGCAGCGACAGCGTGAGCGCGTATTCGACGAGCCTGATCAGGACCTGCTGGGTGGAGAACGGGGCGCGCGCGTCGAACATGATGACGGGGACGTCGGGGTTCAGCTCGATCGCGGACTGCACCTCCTCCGCCGTGTAGCGGTGGGCCGTGTCGAACTCGTTGACGGCCACGACGAAGGGCACGCCGCGGTCCTCGAAGAACTCGACGGCGCTGAAGCAGTCGTCGAGGCGGCGGGTGTCGGCGAGGACGACCGCGCCGATGGAACCGAGGGCGAGGTCGTCCCACATGAACCAGAAGCGGTCCTGGCCGGGGGTACCGAACAGCAGGAGCTGCAACTGCTGGCGCCACAGGGTGATGCGGCCGAAGTCCATGCTCACGGTCGTGGTGGTCTTGTTCTCCACGCCGACCAGGCTGTCGGTGGCCGCGCTGGCGGTGGTGAGGATCTCCTCCGTGGTCAACGGTTCGATCTCGCTGACCGTGGCGACCATGGTCGTCTTGCCCACGCCGAACCCGCCGGCGATGAGTATCTTCAGCGCGGTCAGTGGGATGTCGTCAGAGGCTTCGAAGGCCTTCAAGTGCCGCCTCCAGGAGGAGTGGGTCGCTTCCGTCCGCCTCTCGCGGGGGAAGCGCGGGAACGAGTACATGGGAGTCGAGCAGATCGGACAGAAGGATCTTGGTGACCTGTACGGGGATCCCCAGCCGGCCGGCGATCTCGGCGACCGACGTCGGTTCCCTGCCGCACAGTTCGAGCACCTGGGCGCTCTCGGGTCCGAGCCGGTCCACGGTCGAGGGGGCGAGGCCGGGGGCGGCCCGCACCCGGGACACGAGTCCCAGGGCGCGGGCCGGGCGGGTCCGGCCGCCGGTCAGTGCGTAGAGCCGCAGCTGAGCGGTGTCCTCGGCCAGCCAGGGCTCGTCGGTGAAGTCCGGCACCGTTAGTCGACCAGCGCGCCGGTGGGCCCCGGTGCGGTGCGCGCGGGCGTGCCGAGGTGGCCCCTGACGCTCTTCACGAGCATCGCGATCTCGTAGCCGACCACCCCGACGTCGGCGCTCTTGTCGGTGAGCACACCGAGTACGCCGTTGACGCCGGCGCGGGAGACGAACAGATAGCCGCCCTCGCCCTGGACGATGACCTGCTCGACCCCGCCGAAAGCGCGCTGGATGGTGCCGAGTCCGCCGCCGAGCGAGCACATGCCGGTGGTGATGGCGCTCAGCCGGTCCGCGTCGTCGTAGCCGAGACCGTGGCTGTGGCGCATCACGCCGTCGCTGGAGGCCAGCACCGCGCCCGTCACGGCGGGCAACCTGGCGGCGAGATCGGCGAGCAGCCAGTCCAGGTCCTGGTCGAATGATGGCTGGGTCATCGGTACTCCTGGGAGTCATAGCGCTGAGTGGGTGCCACCGGAGATCCGGGGGTGGCCCCGTCGTCCTGCTCGGCCCGCTCCAGCCCCGCGGTGAAGCGGGCGAGCAGGCCTGCGTCGATCGACTCGCCGTCGCCGTGGTCGGCGGCCGGCCCCTGCTCGCGCAGTTGGGGGGAGAGGTGTGAGCGGCGTTCCTTGTTCCGCTGCGCCAGAACCGGGCGCCCTGTGGGGTCCTCGGCCGGCGTGGCGGCGGCCGGTGCGGCGGGCACCTGCCGCTGGGGAAGGGGCGGCTGCGTGGTCACGGCCGTGGCCTCCCGGGGTGCGTGGGGCCGTGCGGGGTCCACGGCTGCGGGCAACGGCTGCGCCCGGCGGCTCGCGACCGGGGCGGGCGCGCGGGACGGCTCGGGCTCGGCGGGGGCCTTCGGCGTCGCTGCCTGCTGCGCGGCCGGCTTCTGCCCGGCCGCCTTCTGTCCCGGCTGAGCGACGCGGGACTCGCTGAGCACCGAGTGCGACAGGACCAGGACCGCCTGGACGCCTCCGTAGAGGTTCTCCTGGAGCTGTACGGCGAGCCCTCGCCGCCTGGCTATCTTCGCGACGACGAACAGGCCGGTGCGGCCGTCCTGCAACTGCTGGTCGACGTCGAAGAGTTCGGGCTGGGCGAGGAGGCGGTTCATCTCGTCCCGCACCTCGGCGGGCATGCCGAGGCCGCGGTCCTCGATCTCCACGACCATGCCGGACGCGGCCATCTGGGCGCGGATCATCACCTGCGTGTGGGGCGGCGAGAACTTGGTGGCGTTCTCGGCGAGTTCGGCGATGAGGTGGATGATCTCGACGGCGGAGTGGCCGAGGACCTCGTAGCCGGACGGCGGCGGCAGCACGCGAACGCGGGGATAGTGCTCGATCTCCGCGACGGCCTGGCGCAGCACGGTGGCGAGCGGGACCGGGGAGCTGAAGTGGCGGGGTACGGCGCCGCCGAGGACCGCGAGGCTCTCCACCGCGCGGTGCACGCGGGTGACGAGGTGGTCGATCGTGTAGAGCCGGTCGAGGTGCTCGGGGTCCTCGACGACCCGCTCGGCGTCGTCGAGTTGCTTCAGCGCGCGCGTCACCAGGAGCTGCAGCCGCCGGGCGATGTTGACGAAGGCATCCACCTGCTGGCGCGTGCCCGCGTGGATCACGGCGGCCTGCGCCGTGTGCTGGAAGTGCCGCAGGTGCTGTTCCAGCGCGCCGAACGCGTGCGTCGCGGCCGTCTCGGGGACGGGTGCGGGGGCGTCGGGGCGGTCGCCGGTGCGCAGTTGCTCCGCGGTCCGCGCGACGCTCTGGTGCCCTTCGGCGGCGAGCGACGTCAGATGCTTGATCCACTCGCCGACCGCCGCGTCGTTCTCGGCGCGCTGCCGGGTGAGCGCGTCGGCGGTGCTGTGCGCGGCTCGCCGTGCGACGGCCAGGACCGCCGCGCAGCACACTCCGGCCGAGACCCCCGCGCCCCACACCAGCGGTCCGGAGGCCCCCGCCGCGGAGACGGCGAACGCTCCGCCCGCGAGGACGGCCACCGTCCCGGCGGGGGCCATCCCGAGCATCGTGGTGCGTTGCCGCAGGCCACGCTCGGTCCTCAGGTCGGCCGGAGCAGCCTTGCCGGCTCTCCGGCCGCGGTGGGCGCCGGATGCGGTGGCGTCCGACGAGTAGTGAGACATAGGCGTCCTCAAGACGAGCGGGGGGCAGCGCCGGCGCGCCGACGTCCTTGTACGTGTCGGCCGCGCCCACGGTCGTGCGAACCTCCTTGCGACGGAGGCTCGTTGTGACTCGCGTGCATCTTGTCCAGGGTGGCTGTCGCGTGGCAAAACGGCCTCGGCGACGAACATCAACTCTGTCGGTCCGGGCCGGGCGGAGCTATGGGAAACCAGGGTCGTTCCGGGGTCGTTTGCCTCTTCCAGGTGTGAGACCGGCGGCCTTACCGCCCGGTAGCCGAATGCGTCACCACTCCCCCGCACCCCGAGGGAACCCGCAACGACCCGCAAACGACCCTGCCCGTCCCCGGTGGCCGGACCAGGCCCGGCCACGGGCCCTGTCACGGGCCCGGTCCCCGACCCCGCCGTGACCCTCACTCGCCGAACTCGCCCGCGAAACGCAGTACGCGCTCGAGTTCGTCGACGGAGATCAGGCGGCTGCGCGGGCGCAGCATCCCCGCGAGGCCGTACGCGCCCAGCTCTCGGCAGCGCCGCACCAGCCAGCCCCAGTCGAGGTCGAGATGGCGGGCGAGCGACCGCAGCCGATCCTCCGAGTTGTCGCCCTTGGTGATGCTCTGGCGGCGGGCGTGCTCGACGACCTGTGCGTAGGCGCTGACGTCGGCCAGGCTGTCGGTGGTGTCGACATGCCAAATTCCCTCGGAGCCGAGCCAGTTGGCCGAGATGACGCGGCGTCCGGGCACGAGTACGAAGCCGTCGATGCGCTTGTACTCCGGCTCGGCACACACCCAGATGGTCTGCCCGTCGCGTTCCATCATGGCCACCGCCAGCCACAGCAGGATCCGCTCGTAGCGCTGGCTCGCGCCGGCGTCCCCCTCACGGATGCAGAAGACCCGCTCGGGGGCGGCTTCACCGTCGGCGAGGCGCTCCTGGAGGGCGTGGCGGAACTGCGTCCAGGACGCGAAGAACAGCCACACCGCGGCCTCCTCCCCCGTCCGCACCGGGGTCCAGAAGACCGGCGGCGGACTGACCTCGTCCAGGCGCCGGATGATGTGCTCGGCACAGAAGTACATGCCGAGCCAGGCACTGCCGACGTTGGTGAGCTCCGGCACGGCGGAGCGCGCGACCGCCGAACGCCGCTGCGCCCACAGGGGTTCCAGGGTCTGCTGTTCGGCGTGCAGCACGTGGTCGTTGGCCAGCAGGCTGTCGTCGAGATTCAGCATCGCCCACAGCAGCCCGTACGTGAGGTCGTCGATCTTGTACGGGGTCGAGATCGGCAGCGTCTCGGCGGTGACCGCTAACTGCCGGCGGGCGTGGGCCGCGTCCAGTGCGTACAGGCCGTCGTCGCCGAGGGTTCCGAGGAGCAGCGCGCGGCGCGTGGCCCGCGTGAAGGCCTGTACGTGGGCGTGGTGGTGGGGCTCGATGACCACGCGGCCGTCCTGCTCGGCGGCCTCGTAGAGCTGGACTGCGACGGACGTTCCGTCGAAGAACCGCTGCCCGTCCAGGTGCCACACACCCTCCATGCCCGAGGCCCGGCCCATGGGGTCCAGGTAGGACGTGTCGAACATGGCGTTCAGGAGCCGCGCCGCGTCCCGCGCGGCACTGGGTGCGATCTGGGGCAGTACGACGCCGCGCTCCACCGCGGGCCGCAGGAGCGTCTCGACGTCGACGCCGAGCATGAACTCGAGGACGGCACCGGCGTCGCTGCGGGGTATCTGGTCCCCGGAGAGCCAGCGCTTCCAGGTGGCCTGGGAGGCGGTCACCGTCGCCAGGTCGGGGCGGCTCAGTTTCGCGGCTGCGAGCTGGGCGGACCGGGTGAACTCTTCTTCGAACGTAGCGAATTGGCCGCAGCCCCGCTCCGTCAGCAAGGCCCGCAACAGCGTCCGGGGGCGCATCGATTAACTGTCTCCACGTCTAAGAGCGTCGCGAGCCCCCCGTGGCCCGCCGATTGTCCTGCCAGTTGTCGTGCCGGAGTCGGTCAGCCTCTGGTCACGGGTCCGGATGAGGACACGTCCGAACCGACAGGGCCCGGTCCGCGGAGATCAACTTCTTCATGCCGAGCATTATGCATACGGACCGTCAAACCATGGGCAGTGGTTGCGGAATAGGTGTATCAAGCACACGCCGATGCGATGGCCGACATCTCGCCGGCCCGGTCAGCCGTGCCTGATCCAGTTCCACTTCAGGACGACCATGAACGCGGGCCCGAACAGCATGGCCAGGATCCACAGGCCGACGCCGGCAGGCGAGTAGATGACGTACTGCCACGTGTCCGGAAGCGCCGCCGGCGCGAGGAACAGCACGGTCAGAACAACCGAGGTCACCGCCACCACAATGATCATTCGCACAGCCGTCACATCGTCCTCCCCCTCCGAGACCGCCCAGCATAATCGCAGGCCACAGGCCGCCTCACGCCGCCTACAGCAGCCGCTCCACATGCTGGAGCAGCGCTTCCAGCGCCGCGCTCGGCCGGCGCGCGGTGGCGGTGGCGACGTGCAGGTCGAACCGCAGCTGTTCGTCCACCAGGTTCAGTACGCGCACCCCCGCCTCGTCGGGCAGCGCCGCGAACTCGGGCAGGAACGCGATGCCGAGACGATGCCGGACGAAGGCCGACGCCGCGCTGATGTCGGTCACTTCGAGAGCGACCCGGCGCTCGATGCCGGCGGCGGCGAAGGCCCGGTCGACCAGATCCCGGTTGCCGTAGCCGACGGGGAAGTCGATGAACTGCTCGTCGGCGAGATCGGCCACGGAGACGGCGTCCCGCGATGCGAGACGGTGGCCGGCCGGGACGACCAGGACCATCGGCACCGAGGCCACCTGCCGTAGCGTCAGCCCCGCCGGAGGCCTCCCGGGGGCGCCGGGCAGGGAGAGGATCGCGAGATCGAGACGCCCGGCGAGCAGGCTCTGCGCGAGTCCCGCCGACCCGCTCGGCGAAACCCGCAGCCGCAGCGCCACATCCGGATGCTCCGTGTGAAAGGACTCGAGCAGGCTGGGCAGATCCAGCAGCCGGACAGCCGTGAGGTATCCGATGTGCAGGGTGCCGCGCACCACTCCCCGGCCGGCCCGTACCGCGTCGAGCGCTCCGCGGGCGGCGTCGAGGGTGGCCAGCGCCTCGGGGAGCAGCGCCGCGCCCGCGCCCGTCAGTTCGACCCGTCGTGCGGACCGGTCGAACAGCGCGACCCCCACCTCGCGCTCCAGGTCACGAATGGTGGCCGAGACACCGGACTGGACGACGTGCAGGCGCCGCGCGGCGCCGGTGAAGCTCAGCTCCTCGGCGACCGCGACGAAGTATTCGAGATGGCGCAGTTCCATGGATCCATCATCACTGGTTCTGATGGTGACCAGCAAAGAAGATCGTTGGACGTAATGCCCCCGGGAACGGACCCTGGTCGTCGGCGCATGCACACCAGGCGCCGACGACCGTCAGCGAAAAGAGCGAAAAAGGGGGAAGCTCATGTCCGCTCCCAGTGCCCCGCCCACCACGCCGCCGTCGACCTCACCCTCCGTGCCCTCGTCTGCCCTGTCCTCATCGGCCGGCATCCGACGGCTGCGGCACGGCGCTCCCGTGGGGCGTCGACGACGGCCGGCCGTGGGCCACGGGGTCGGGTTCTGGTTCGCGGCTCTGGCCTTCACCGTCCTCATGGCGTTCGGCACCGAGCCCACTCCCCTGTGGCCCATGTACCAGGCCCGTGACGGCTTCGGCACGACGACCGTCACGGTGGCCTTCGCGACGATGATCGTCGGCGCCACCGCAGGGTTCCTCACCCTCGGCCATCTCTCGGACCGGCTGGGGCGGCGCCGGATCGTCGTCCCGGCGCTGGCCGTCTCGATCGTGGCCGCCCTGGTCTACCTGATATGGCCCGAGCTGCCCGGTCTCCTCGTCGGCCGCTTCCTCAACGGAGTCGGTGTGGGCCTCATGGCCTCCACGGCCACCATGTACCTGCACGACCTGTACCAGCAGGAGCATCCGGACCGTCCTGGCTCCGCCGTTCCCGGTGTGGTGGCCGCGGCCGCCAACCTCGGCGGCCTCGCGCTCGGCCCTCTCACGGCCGGGCTCATCGCGCAGTGGGCCCCGCATCCACTGACGACGACTCAGGCTGCTTTCGCCATCGCGCTGTCGGTCAGCCTGGTCCTGGTGCTGGCCACGCCGGAGACGGTGGACCGCGGGGCCCTGGCCGACGCCGGTGACGACCGGCCGCCCCGCTTCGCGCTCCGCCGCGGAACGGGGGCCGCCTTCGCCGCGGCGTCGGCCCTCGGCACCTTCGCGTTCGCCCTGCTCGGCGTCATCAGTGCCCTGGGGGCCATCGTGCTCCGCACGAAGCTGGGCATCGACTCGCACATCATCGGGGGCCTCGCCCCGACGCTGATGTTCGCCGCCTCGGCCCTCGGCCAGCTCGCTCTCGGGGCTCTCCCGCCGCGGCGGCTCGCGGCGACGGGCGCGGTGGTGTTCCCGCTCGGTCTCGGCCTGGTCGCCCTGTCCCTCCACTTCCCCACGCTGCCGCTCTTCCTGGTCGCCGTGTCGGTGGCCGGAGCGGGCGCCGGGCTGCTGTTCAAGAGCGGCATCGGGTGGGCCGGTGCCCTAGCGGTGCCGGAGTCACGAGCGGGCGTTCTCGCCGTCTTCTTCACGATCGCCTATCTGGGCATGGGCCTGCCCGCGATCCTGCTCAGCGTGGTCATCCGGCATACGAGCGTCGAGGCGACCATGAC
Organism: Streptomyces sp. NPDC045026; assembly: GCF_056432625.1. NCBI lineage: Bacteria > Bacillati > Actinomycetota > Actinomycetes > Kitasatosporales > Streptomycetaceae > Streptomyces > Streptomyces sp. NPDC045026. Next base: position 114,278 of record NZ_JBWKIS010000010.1, on the reverse strand, counting down.
GGGGTTCGCCGTCGTCCTGTCCGTCGGCGCGGTCGCGGCGGTACGCGTCGCGATGCGCCTGACGGAACAGAGGCTCGGCACCGGGCGCCGCGGGTGACGCTGCGCGGTCCGTGGCAGGGCTGAGCCTCAGGGACGCCCCCCGGTCGCCGCGAAGGCGAGCGGCCCGTCCGTACCGAAGGCCAGTGCGTTGAAGCGTTCGCCGATACGGCGCTGGGCCGCGGCGTCCGGATGGAGCTGGTCCGGTAGCGGCAGCTCGGCGAAGTCCGCCTCGCCGTACAGGTCGCGGCCGTCGAGGTAGTACAGGTTCGCGTCGTCCGCCTCCCGCTGCTTCACGACGCGCGCCAGCTCGTCCCGGATGACGTTGAGCGTCAGCTTCCCGGCCGCCCGCTCCGCCGGGTCACCGATGGCCATGAACTGGAGCCTGCCGGCGCTGAGGTTGCTGAAGTCCGGGACGCTGGGGCCCGGAGTGTCCTCGTGGATGGCGCAGTAGATCGGTGACACGACCAGCAGCGGCACGGTCGGGTGCCCCTCGCGGATCGTGTCGAGGAAACCGTGCACCGCCGGGGCGAAGGCGCGCAGGCGCATCAGGTCGGCATTGACAATGTTGATGCCGATCTTGACGCTGATCAGGTCCGCGGGGGTGTCCCGCATGGCGCGCGCGGTGAACGGGTCGAGCAGGGCACTGCCGCCCAGGCCGAGGTTCATCAGGTCCACGCCGCCGAGGGATGCGGCCAGCGCCGGCCAGGTCGTGGTGGGGCTCGCGGCGTCCGAGCCGTGGCTGATCGAACTGCCGTGATGCAGCCACACCTTGCGTCCGCTGTCCGGCGCGGACTCGACCGGGGCGTCGGTGCGCAGGGCGACCAGCTCGGTGATCTCGTTGTACGGCAGCCAGATCTCGACGTCCTTCAGCCGGTCGGGCAGGCCGGTGAACCGCACGCTGCCGATGGGGCCGGGCCGGGTCTCCCTGGTGCCTGTGGTCATGTCCATCACCTGTACGTTGCCGCCGGTGACGCCGGCCTGCGCGGCCAGGCGGCCGTCGACCAGCAGGTCGTACACGCCGTCCGGACGGGGCGGCGCACCCTTGTAGGCCATCTTGGTCCGGAGCGCGTCCAGCTCGATGACGGTGGCCCTGGTGCGGAACACCAGTCGCACGCCGGAGGGCTGGGACTCCGCCATGGCCAGTTGTCCGTCGGACCACTGTGCGCGCGCCCGCGCGGGCAGCCGGTGCGGGAGCACGCCGTGCTCGGTGCGCTCCACCTCGCAGGCGCCGCGCACGAGGTCATCGGTGACGGGTGTGGTGGTCCAGTTGTCGCTCATGTGCATTGCTGCCTCAACCTGTTGATCAATGTGTCTGGAGGGTCCGGGTCATCCGGGCGGGCCCGAGCCGTGGGGCGCGCTCGGCCGCGGTCAGGGTGCGGGCCAGTTCCGCAGCGTGGCGTCGAGGGAGTCGAGGATCCGCGACCAGCTTTCCTGCGAGTCGGGGGCGCTGTGGCTGAACCCTCCCTGCATCTCCAGGCTGACGTAGCCGTGGAAGACGCTGCCCAGGAGGCGGACCGCGTGGGTCTGGTCCGGCTCCGTGAGGTCGTAGCCACGCAGAATCGCCCGCGTCATCTGCGCGTGCCTGACGCCGGCGCTGGCGGCCGCCGTCTCCGGGTCGAGCCGCAGCTGGGCTGCCGCGTAGCGGCCGGGGTGTTCCCCGGCGTAGTCGCGGTAGACGTTCGCGAAGGCGGCGAGGGCGTCTTTGCCCGCGCGCCCGGCCAGTGCCGCGGCGCCCCGGTCGGCCAGCTCCTCCAGGGCGAGCAGCGCGATCCCGGTCTTGAGTTCCTGGGAGTTCTTCAGGTGCGAGTACAGGCTCGCGACCTTGACGTCGAACTGTCTCGCGAGCGCCGAGACGGTCACCTTGTCGAACCCGACCTCGTCGGCCAGCTCGGCGCCCGCCCGGATCAGGCGTTCCCTGGTCAGCCCTACACGAACCATAACGTCCACTCCAATCAACGAAATCGATTATGCAGTTGCCTAATACTTTTAGGCAAATCCACATGCACCTTAGGGTCGATCCGCCTGGGCGCGAGCAGCCCGCAGGCAGATCGCCTCAGCGGCGCGTCGCCCGGTCGATCGGGGGGCGGGAGTGGTGGCATGGGTTACGTCATTACCGGTCGCGTCCTTGGGTAGGCGGCCGGATGATCGTCTGGGTGGGCACGCTCATCCGGGCAGGACCGAAGAACAGCGACACCTGGGAGGTAGCAATGTCCTCGAAGCGACGCCGCAAGAAGAAGGCCCGCCGCAAGCACGCCGCGAACCACGGCAAGCGCCCCCAGTCCTGAGGGAACTCGCCGGACGGGTCAGGGGCGGCGCCGGACGGCGCCGCCCCTGACCCGTTTCGCTCACACCCCTCCGGCATTCGTGTCACCCGCGCGAGCGCTGACCGGGATCGCCTCGACGGCGACCTAGGATCCGCTGCGTGGCACACACCTTCGACGAACTCGTCGAGAGACAGCAGGCCGCGAACGCGGCACACCACGAGGTCCTGCGACTGCGGGACGGCTACGGACCACCGGGGCTCGAGCCGTTGAGCGAGTCGCAGACGCAGACCTACGAGACCGCCTGGCGCGCGTGGCGGGACCTGGCCCGCGATGTGCAGCAGGCCGTCACCGAGTACGCCAAGGACGAGGGCCTCGCCAGGAACGACGTCGAGGCGGACGTGAAGGCGAAGGCGGGCGGCGGCGCCGGATAGCGCGGTCAGGTGGCGAAGACCTGCGCGTCGTCGGCGAACGCCTTGAACTCCAGGGCGTTGCCCGCCGGGTCGAGGAGGAACATCGTCCACTGCTCGCCGGGCTCGCCCGCGAAGCGCACATAGGGCTCGATGACGAACTTCGTGTCCGCGGCGCGGAGCCGGTCGGCGAGCTCCTGGAACGCCGGGATCGTGAGGATCAGGCCGAAGTGCGGTACGGGCACGTCGTGTCCGTCGACGGGATTGTGGACGTGCTGGGCGCGGGTGGGGGCGAGGTGGGTGACGAACTGGTGGCCGTGGAGGTTCCAGTCCACCCAGGTGCCGGCGCTCCGGCCCTGCTCGAGGCCGAGCACCTCACCGTAGAAGTACCGGGCGGCGGCCAGGTCGTCCACGGGCATGGCCAGGTGGAACCGCGGGATCGACGAGTCGGGTTCGGTCATGGTGGGGCGGTCTCCTTCCGGGAGACTGTGCGATGACGAGGCATCAGTGACGCTTGCCGCGCAGGACGACCTTGGCGTACCCGTCCGCAGCATCGGCGTCACGCGGGCGAGGCCGTGATCCGTACGGGCGTCGGATCCTGGCGCGTTTTCGCCGCCCACCGCGCCACGGGCCCCAGCGCGTACGACGCCGCCAGGACCAGGCCGCCGAGCAGCAGCCAGCCCGGCGTGCCCATCCCCAGCAGCAACGCGGTGAGCAGCAGCGGGCCCAGTGTGCGGGCGACCGTGACGCCCGTACCGAAGAAGCCCTGGTACTCGCCGATGCGTCCGGCCGGGGCCAGGTCGAAGCCGAGCTGCCAGGATCCGGCCGACTGGAGCATCTCGGCAGCGACCAGGAGCACCGATCCCCCGACCAGGGCCGCGACCGCGGCCCAGACCGACCCGGAGGCCGAGGCGGCGAAGACACCGCAGGCCAGGAGCATCAGCACGCCTGACCGGCGGATGGCTCGGGCCGCCGTCGGGAGGCCGGAGACCGAGCGGGCCGTGCGGACCTGGAAGAGCATCACGGCGCCGGTGTTGAGGATGAAGAGGGCGGAGACGAGCCACGTGGGGGCGTCGGTGCGCTCGTTGATCCACAGCGGGAGCCCGAGGCTGAGCAGCGGCATCCGCAGGAGAAGGACGGTGTTGAGGAGCGTCACCGTGGCGTAGGGCCGGTCCCGCAGGACTTCGAGCCGCGCTCCCCGGACGGCCGGAGCCGGTGCGACGCTCGGGAGCCGCAGCAGGACGAGCGCGCACAGGACGAAGCTCAGGGCGTCGATCGCGAAGACCGCGAGATACGCAGACCTCGTCCCGGCGGACAGTGCGAGGCCGCCGAGCGCCGCGCCCACCGCGAGACCCGCGTTGAGGGTCGACTGCAGGTGAGCGAGCGCACCGGTGCGGTCCTCCTTGGTCACCAGACCGGCGAGCAGCGCCTGGCGTGCGGCCGCGAGTCCCGACTGCGCACTCGCGTAGAGGCAGGCGGCCACGAGGAAGGGGAGGAAATCGCGTACGGCCAGGAAGGAGGCGACCGCGGCGCCGGTCGCGAGGGCGAGCAGGACCGCCGTTCCGCGGGGGCCCCGGCGGTCCGCGATCCGGCCGAGCGGCACCCCGACGACGGATCCGGCCGCCCAGGCGACGGTGAGACCGAGGCCGATCCTGGCGGGCGCGAGGCCGACCACGTGAGTGAAGTAGAGCGCCGAGGTGACGTAGTACGCACCGTCGCCCAGCGAGTTGCTCAACTGGGCGAGGGCGAGCGTGCGTTGAGGGCCGGCGGGCGGCAGCAGGTTCGGCATGTCGATGACGGTACGCGCGTATCGGCCCATCCATGTGGGGCAATTCCGCGCCTTGCACTTGGGCCATTCCGTGCTACTGCCTGGCCGGAAACCGTCGTAGACTCGACCACATATCCGAACCATCCCGGCTTCCGAGCAGGGCACGCCCATGGGCCACGAACTCCTCGGCGTGGTCGAGGAACTCGGCTCGGACGTGTCGGGACTGCAGCGCGGCGACCTCGTCGTGGCCCCGTTCGTCCGGGCCGACAACACCTGCGACTTCTGCCGTGAGCGGCTGCAGACCTCCTGCCGCCACGGCGGATTCTGGGGCACCGACGGCATCGGCGGCGCCCAGGCCGAGGCGATCCGCGCACCGCAGGCCCAGGGGACGCTGGTGCGGCTGCCCGTCGGCGTGGACTCCGCCCTCCTCCCGTCCCTGCTCACTCTGGCCGACGTCTACGGCACCGGCCACCACGCGCCGAAGCGGGCTCGCGTCGACGCGCGCACCACCGTGACGGTCATCGGCGACGGCGCGGTCGGCCTGCTGGCCGTACTGTCCGCCCGGCAACTCGGCGCCGAGCGCGTCATCCTGATGGGGCGCCCTAAGGAACGCATCGATCTCGGCGTCGAGTTTCGGAGCCACCGCCGTGGTGGCCGAACGGGGCCAGGAGGGGATCGAGAAGGTCCGTGAACTCACCGACGGCGACGGCACCCACGCGGTCCTGGAAGCCGTCGGTCACATGGACGCCTACGAGATGGCGGCCGGTGTCGTGCCTCCCGGCGGGGGCATCAGCCGCGTCGGCCTGCCGCAGTACGTGGACGCGCCGGTCGGGTTCGACAGCCTCTTCGGCCCCGACATCACGCTGACGGGCGGCCCGGCCCCGGTGCGCGCCTACATCGACGAACTCATGCCGGCCGTTCTCGACGGCACCGTGGAGCCCGGCCGCGTATTCGACCGCACCATCACGCTGGACGAAGTCCCCGAGGGATACCGCACCATGGACCGACGCGAGGCACTGAAGGTCCTCGTCCGCCCCTGACCGAACCCGAGGCCCTTCACGCGGCCGTCTCCTTCCATGCCACATCGAGCGGCATGTCCCTTGCGGGCGTGGGGCGTTGAGCCCATCGGACGACGGTGGGGGCCGCCAGGCCTGTGACGGTGAACAGGGCTCCCACGACGTACCAGCCGGGCCGGCCCCACGTGATGCAGAGCGCGATCAGCAGGCTGGGGCCGAGCGCGTCGGCCAGGCCCGCACCCAGGCCGAACACGCCGAGGTACTGGCCGGTGGCGCGTTCGGGGGCAAGAGCGAAGGACACCTCGAACCCCGCGGCGGAGTGCCACAGTTCGCCGACGGTGTGGACCGCCACCGCGGCCAGGAGGAGCGTCGCGGCGGCCCACGCCGGGACGCCCGCGGACAGGGAGATCAGCGAACAGGAGACGAGGAAGACCACCCCTGCCCGCCGGTACGCGCCCCCGGCCGCCGCCGGGGAGTCGACGGAACGGCTGGCCCGCACCTGAAGGACGATCACCATCACGGTATTGCCGAGCATCGTGCCCGACACGAGCCAGTGCGGCGCGCTGGTGGAGACGACCAGCCACAGCGGAATGGCCACGGTCAGCACCTTGAACTGGATCGCCATGATGCCGTCCAGCGCCGTGAGGAGGAGGTAGGGCCGGTCCCGCAGCGCGATCCAGCGGGGACCGGCGGACATCGGTTCCGGAGCCACCGGCGGCAGGAAGAGCAGGAAGGCGGCCGATGCGCCGAAGGCGACAGCATTGCCGATGACCAGGAGCTGGTACGCGGTGTGGGTGCCGACCTGGAGAGCCAGGCCCGCCAGCAGCGCGCCGAGGGAGATGCCGGTGTTGGTGACGGCCCTGAGGTAGGCGCGGTACTCCTGCGGACGCTCCCCGCCGAAGCGCCTGATGAGCGGGCTGCGCGCGGCCCGTCCCGCAGCTGTCGCCCCCGTCGCGGCACAGACGGCCAGGACGAACGGCCAGAAGCTGTCCACCAGGACGAATCCCGCCGTCGCCAGCGCCTGCACGACGATGGTCGCCGCGTAGACGCCGCGCGCCCCGCGCCTGTCCGCGAGGTGACCGGCGGCTATGCCCATGGCGAGCGAGGCGAAGCCGGCGACACCGAGTCCGAGTCCCACCTGCGTCGCGGGGAGACGGACGTCCTGGGTGAAGTAGAGGACTCCGGCTGTCAGATAGAGGCCACTGCCGATGGTGTTGACGAAGTTCGATGCGGCGATGACGCGTTGGGGTCCTGCTTCGGGCACCAGCTGGGGCATGTCGTGGCTCCGCGTCCTGAGGCGGGCAGTAAGGACCGGACCAGCTTGTTGCACATTACGTGCAATAGCAAGGGGATTGCGTATCACCTCCGACGGACAACCGCCGAAGAGCCCGCACGCACAGAGTGAGCCCCGCCCGGCCGGGGGGGGTGGGCCGAGCGGGGCTCTGTCTCTATCTTCCAGGAAAAACGCCTGGCCACCGGATGCACGCGCCCGGCATTCGGATGACCCTGAACTTATGGACGTCGTGCCGATCGTCACGCACCGCCCCTCACCCACAGGCGGGCGCAGGGGGACGGCGCACGGACGGATCCTCGGCCTCGCGCACTCCGACACGGACATCGTCGAGTTCCTGCGCCGTGACGGGCTGCCGGACGCGGAGACGCTGCTCGATGATCCGGCCTGGGTGAAGTGGCGCGGCGGGCGGGCCCACCGCTACGAGGCGGCGTAGGCGGCCCGCGCACGACAGCACGGACGCGGCACCTCGTCCACCCACCCGTCAGGTCCCCGCAGGGCAAGCCGAATTGGCCCTGACCGCACCCTTGCCTCCGTGCCACCCAGCTCATATAACGTTGTAAAGCACCACGTGGTGAAGCGCACGTCGTACAGCAACACGTGGTGAGGCGCCGCCTCCGCACCTGCGGTGTGCGCGGCTGCGCGTCGAGGCCGTGAACAAGAGAGCCGAGCGCTACCTTCTCTGACAACCCGTCAGCAACCAGAGTCCCTCCACATTCGGCGACAGCGCCCCCGCGAACGGTGACAACGTTATCAATTGCCCTGCAGCCGTGAGCTGTTGGGCAGAAGGCGAGATCCCCCGCATGACGTCAGCCTTCCCTTCCCCCTTCCCTTCCCCCTTCCCTCCCCCCGATCCCTCCTCCCCCTCCTCCCCCGGCAAGAGAAGCCTCACCCGCCGCGGCATTCTGCGCGGTTCCGCCCTGCTCGGCGCCACGGCCGCGACGTCCGGCCTGCTGGGCTCCCCTCTCGCCGCGGCGGCGGCAAGACCCGCCGCAGTCTCGGGCGGCCACCGCCTTCCCCCGGCGGACCGCGCGAAGGCGGCCCAGGTGCGCGCCGAGTTCCTCCACGGCTGGAACGGCTACAAGAAGGCCGCCTGGGGGCACGACGAGGTCAAGCCCGTGTCCGGCACGAGCAGCGAGTTCTTCATCCCCGGCCACCCCGTCGCACTGTCGGTGATCGAGGCGCTGGACACGCTCTACCTGATGGAGCTCGACGACGAGCTGAAGCTGAGCTGCGACTACCTGGAGAAGCACCTCGACCTCGACATCGACGGCGACTTCCATGTCTTCGAGGCGATCATCCGCGTGGTCGGCGGCCTGCTGTCCGGCTATCTGGTGACCCGCAGGCCGAGGCTCCTGGAGCTGACCCGTGAGGCTGCGGACCGGCTCCTCCCGGCGTTCACGAAGTCGCCGACCGGCATCCCGTACACGCAGGTCAACATGCGGACCGGTGCCGTCTCGGGGAACACGCCTCCGCTGGCCGAAGTGGGCACGAACATCCTTGAGTTCGGGATGCTCTCGCAGCTGACGGGTGATCAGAAATACTACCGTGCGGCGAAGAAGGCCTACCGCGAGACGATGCGGCGGATCTCGCCGCTCGGGCTGCTCGGCACGTCGCTGAACGTCGAGACCGGGAAGTGGGCCGACGGGACCGACACGGCTCCGAACCCGCCGGTGGACTCGTTCTACGAGTACCTGTGGGGCGGCTGGGAGCTGTTCGGCGACCGGGACCTGCTCGACTGGTACCGCGAGACCACGAACGCGATCCTGCGGCGCCAGTCGGTGACCGTCGACGGTCATCTGTGGTTCCGCCAGGTCGACATGAACACGGGCGAGACCACCGGGACCCGCGCCTCTGAGCTCGCCTCGTTCTACGGCGGTCTCCTCGCGATGGGCGGCGACCGGCCGCACGGCGAGGCGTACTACCGGTCCTGGTCTGCGGTGATGCAGCGCTACCCCGTATTGCCGGAGGAGATCGATTACACCGACTTCTCGGCGACGCAGAAGGGCAACCAGCTGAGGCCGGAGTACGTGAACTCCTCGTTCAACCTCTTCCAGCTCGACGGCCGGCGGGAGTGGCGCGACACCGCGTGGACGTACTTCCAGGGGATGAAGAACCTGCGCGTCGACGGTGGTTACACCATCGCGTCGGACGTGACCGCCTCACCGATGATGCTCGGAGATCTGACTCCGGCGTACTGGTTCGCGGAGAACATGAAGTACCTCTACCTCATCTTCGCCGCCGCCCCGCGCTACGACTACAAGACCGGCTATCTGTCGACCGAGGGCAAGCTGCTGCGCGGCGTGCGCTGATCCGGAAGGCCCCCGGCGGTACCCGGGGGCCGTCTTGTCATGACTCTGGACAGCGCCCCTGAGGGCGTGCTGTCATGCCAACTGCCCGTTCCTTCCAACGTTGTACAGACGCAAGCGACGAGCCGCCCCCCTTCCTCAGTCAAGGAGGATTCGTGCGCACCAAACGACTCAGAGGCCGACTGGCCATGCTGCTGGCCGCGGGACTGGGCCTCGCGGCACTCACCGTGTCGCCGTCGGCGACAGCGGCCGACGACCCGGTCGAACCCCACGGCCTCAAGGGCGAGTACTACACCCAGTCCGCCCCCGGAGCCTTCGACTTCCACGAGCTCAAGGCCACCGGTTTCGACCCGAAACTCGACTTCGACACCCTCGAGCCGCGGCTGCGGACCGCCACCGGCCAGGCCGACGACGCCAGTGTGCGCTGGACGGGCAAGGTCGTGCCGGAGAAGACCGGCGCGACAACGTTTTCCGTCACCGGCGACAACGGGTTCCGGCTGTGGGTCGACGGCAAGCTCGCCATCGACCACTGGGTCGACGACTGGGACAAGGAACAGACCTCCCAGCCCGTCGAGTTGACGGCCGGTCAGGCCTACGACATCAAGGTCGAATACTTCGAGCACTTCGGCGGCTCGAACCTCCATCTGCGCTGGACCGAGCCGGGCGAGACCAAGGAAGCGATCCCCTCCTCCGCCTTCCGGCTGCCCGACGGCTGGGACTACGACGGGGCGATATCCACGACCGTCCTCAAGGACGGCCGCACGCTCAAGCTCGACTTCGCGCAGTCCCTCGCGGCCCCGCCGGCCGGGATCGCGGATCATCTCCAGGCCGTGATCGGCGGCGCCCAGTGGCCGCTCTCCACGATCAAGGCCGACCCGGCCGACCCCCGCACCCTGCTCGTCGGGCTCAAGGAGCCGGTCGTGGGCAAGAAGGGCGGCGGCGCGTCCGGCCAGGCCGATCTCACGTATGACGGCAAGGGCGGGCTGACGGGAACGGACGGCAAGGCCGTCGGCCAGTTCTGGAGCAGCGGCCCGAACGACTCGGAGTACGAGCTGCGCACCAAGTGGGCCGACGAGGTGGGGCCGAAGAACGCCCACCCCGAGTACCCGCGCCCGCAGCTCACCCGGGACGCCTGGCAGAACCTCAACGGCGAGTGGCAGTTCGCCGCGGCGAAGTCCGGCGACAAGCCGCCGGTCGGCAAGCAGCTCGGCGAGAAGATCCTCGTGCCCTACCCGGTCGAGTCGCAGCTCTCCGGCATCGAGCGCCATGAGGACCGCATGTGGTACCGCCGCACCTTCACGGTCCCCGCGGGCTGGAAGGTCGGGGACGGCAAGCGCCTCCAGTTGAACTTCGGCGCCGTCGACTGGCAGTCCGAGGTGTACGTCAACGGCACCAAGGTCGCCGAACACAAGGGCGGTTACGACAAGTTCAGCGCCGACGTCACGGACGCGCTGAAGCCCGGCCGGACCCAGGAGCTGATCGTCGGCGTCTACGACCCGACGGACGCGCAGGGCGGCGAGAACCCGCCGGTCGGCAAGCAGCGCCTGGACCCGAGCGGCATCTGGTACACCCCCTCCTCCGGTATCTGGCAGACCGTGTGGATGGAGCCGGTCGCGGCCGACCACGCCGCCGACCTCAAGATCACCCCGGACGTCGCGGCGGGCAAGGCCACCGTCGAGGCCAAGGGCGTACGGGACGGCGTGCCGGTCACGGCGACGGCGTACGACGGCAAGCGCAGGGTCGCCACGGCGAGTGGGGTCACCGGCGCGCCGCTGACCCTGAAGATCGACAAGGCGCATCTGTGGTCGCCCGACGACCCGTTCCTCTACAACCTCAAGGTGAACGTCGGCAAGGACAGCGTCGGCAGCTACTTCGGGATGCGCTCCATCTCGGTCGAGAAGGTGAACGGCACGCCGCGCACCCTCCTCAACGGCAAGCCCGTCTTCATGATGGCCACGCTCGACCAGGGCTTCTGGCCCGACGGGCTGCACACCGCACCGACCGACGAGGCGCTGGCCTACGACCTGAAGATGCACAAGCAGATGGGCTTCAACTCGGTCCGCAAGCACATCAAGGTCGAACCCGACCGCTGGTTCTACTGGGCGGACAAGCTGGGTCTGATGGTGTGGCAGGACATGCCGGCCATGAGCGCGGCGCCCGACGCGGCCGCGCGTGCCGAGTACGAGCGCGAGATGAAGACGATGATCGACCAGCACAGCAGCCACCCCTCGGTGGTCATGTGGGTCACCTTCAACGAGGGCTGGGGCCAGTACGACGTGGGGCGCATCGCCGAACAGGCCAAGGCCTGGGACCCGACGCGGCTGGTCAACAACATGTCGGGCCTCAACCTGGGGGCGGACGGCGGGACCGGCGACATCATGGACGAGCACGGCTACCCGAGCCCGGCCCTGCCGCCGCACCCCGACGGCAAGCGCGCCCTGGTCAGCGGCGAGTACGGCGGCCTCGGCCTCGCGGTGCCGGGTCACGCCTGGGCGGTGCAGCAGTCGTACGTGGATGTCGACCCGGCGAAGTACACGGACGACTACCTCGCGCGGCTCGCCGAGGTGCACAAGCTTGCCTGCCAGGGCAGCAACGGCGCCGTGTACACGCAGATCTCGGACGTCGAGGGTGAGCTCAACGGCCTGCTGACGTACGACCGCAAGATCGTCAAGCCGGATGTGAAGCGGGTCAGGGCGGCGCAGGAAGCGCTGATCCGCGACGCGTCGCAGGCGACCGTGGCCGGCTGCTCCGGCAGCTGAGCCCGGTCGGTCCGACCTGTGCCCGGTCCCCCTTTCGCGCCTCTCGGGGCGAAAGGGGGACCGGGGCGCGGCTCGCCCTCCTCCCCCGTGCACGACCCCGTTCACGACCCCGCTCACGCCTCCTCCCCCGTACCCCCCGAACAGGAGCACCCGCATGCCTGTCAGCAGACGCGCTCTTCTCGGTGCCGGCGCCCTGGGCCTGGGCGCCGCGGCGCTCGGCGGCCCGTTCGCCCCGTCCGCGGCGGCGGCTTCACGGCCGTCGGCCGGCACACTGCTTCCGGACGCGTTCCGTAAGCTGCCCTCGGGCAGTGTGACCGCCCGTGGCTGGCTCGCCGGACAGCTGAAGCTCCAGCTCGACGGATTGTGCGGCCGGTACGAGGACCTCTCCCACTTCCTGGACTTCGACAACACCGGCTGGGTGCACCCCGAGCGCGGCGCGTGGGAGGAACTGCCGTACTGGCTGCGCGGCTACGTGCCGCTCGCGGTCGCCACCGGTGACGCACACGCCCTGGCCCGCTCGCGCGAGTGGATCGACGCGATCCTCGCCACACAGGAGAGCGACGGCTTCTTCGGCCCGCGCGCTCTGCGGACCGCGCTCAACGGCGGTCCGGACTTCTGGCCGTTCCTGCCGCTGCTGATGGCATTGCGGACTTACGCGGAGTACACGCGCGACGAGCGCGTCGTCCCGTTCGTGACCCGCTTCCTGAGTTTCATGAACGCCCAGGGACCCGGGGCCTTCAACTCCAGCTGGGTTTCCTTCCGTTGGGGCGACGGCCTCGACATCGTGGTGTGGCTGTACCGCCGTACCGGAGAGAAATTCCTTCTCGACCTGGCGGGCAAGATGCACACCCTCGGGGCGGACTGGACAGGCGATACGCCCTCGCGCCACAACGTGAACATCGCCCAGGGATTCCGAGAGCCGGCCCAGTACGCACAACTCACCGGCTCGGCCGAGCTGACCCGGGCCACCTACGACGGTTACGACGCCGTGATGGGTGCGTACGGCCAGTTCCCCGGCGGTGGCATGGCGGGCGACGAGAACTACCGGCCCGGCTTCGGCGACCCCAGGCAGGGCTTCGAGACCTGCGGCATCGTCGAGTTCATGGCCAGCCACGAACTGCTCACGCGCATCACGGGCGACCCGGTGTGGGCCGACCGCTGCGAGGAACTCGCGTTCAACATGCTGCCCGCCGCGCTCGACCCACAGGGCAAGTCCCTGCACTACGTCACGAGCGCCAACAGCATCGACCTGAACAACACCCCCAAGACACAAGGGCAGTTCCAGAACGGCTTCGCCATGCAGTCCCTGCAGCCCGGCGTCGACCAGTACCGCTGCTGCCCGCACAACTACGGCATGGGCTGGCCCTACTTCAACGAGGAGCTGTGGCTCGCCACGCCCGGCGACGGTCTCGCCGCCGCCATGTACGCCCCATGCACGCTCCGCACGCGGGTCGCCGGCGGCACCGAGGTGACCATCGTCGAGGAGACGGGCTACCCGTTCACCGAGACCGTCGAGTTCCGGCTCGCCACCCCGAAACCTGTGCGTTTCCCGCTCCAGCTCCGCATCCCGGGGTGGTGCCGCGGGCCCGAACTCCTCGTCAACGGCAAGCGTCTGGCGGCCGAGGACGGACCGGTGTGGGCCAGGGTGGAGCGCACCTGGCACGACGGGGACGTGGTGACGCTGCGCCTGCCGCAGCACACTTCCGTACGCCACTGGCCCGGCAACCATGACGCCGTCAGCGTCGGCCACGGACCACTCACCTACTCCTTGAGGATCGGCGAGAAGTACGAGCGCTACGCGGGCGACGACACGTTCCCGCACTACGAGGTGCACGCGACCTCCGCCTGGAACTACGGCCTGTCCCCCGACGCCGGCCTCGCGTTCCGGCGCGACGACGGACCGGTCGGGGACAACCCCTTCACCCACGGGACGACGCCGGTGCACATCACGGCGCGCGCCCGTCGTATCGAGGAGTGGGTCGCGGACGACGAGCACGTCGTCGCACCCCTGCAGAGCGGACCGGCCCGCAGCGAGGCGCCCGTGGAGACGGTGACGCTCGTCCCGATGGGCGCGGCCCGGCTGCGGATCACGGCGTTCCCCCAGGCCTCGCCCGACGGCAGGGCGTGGACGCCGGAGCCGGCGTTCCGGCGGATCGCCAACAAGCACAGCGGGAAGGTCCTGGCGGTCGACGGCATGTCGACCGAGAACAGTGCCCGCGTCGTCCAGTTCGCCAACTCCGGTACGGGCGACCACGCGTGGCAGATCGTCGACAAGGGCGACGGCTGGCACCTGATCCGCAACGGCCAGAGCGGCAAGGTCCTCGGGGTCGACGGGATGTCGACGACCAACAGCGCACACGTCGTCCAGTACGAGGACAACGGCACCGCCGACCACCTGTGGGCGCTCGTCGACAGCGGGGACGGGTGGTACCGGATCCGCAACAAGAACAGCGGCAAGGTCCTCGGCGTGGACGGGATGTCGACGGCCGACAGCGCGCAGGTCGTCCAGTTCGACGACAACGGGACGGACGACCATCTGTGGCGGCTGCTCTGACGTCTTGACCGATCGTGGCGCGCCGGGCGGATCCCGGCGTGCCACGGCGTCGGTGCGCGGGAGGACGAGGGTCTGCTCCCTCGACGGTCGAGCCGCTGGTCCAGCGGCCGGTCCTGGGTGGATCCATCCCCTTGCCACCATTCACCATGTGGACGTATAACGTTGCAAGCCCGGCTCCAGAGCCTTTGCGCCGGGGCCATGGCTCCGGCGCCGTGCGGGCACGCACCGGTCCCCGGCGCCCGGCAGGCCACCGGAAGGAATGTTGTGCGGGTCAGCCTCAAGGACGTCGCCGCGCGTGCGGGCGTGTCGATCAAGACCGTCTCGAATGTGGTGAACAACTACCAGCACGTCACTCCCGCGATGCGCGAGCGGGTGCAGCAGGCCATCGACGAGCTCGGCTACCGGCCCAACCTCACCGCGCGGCACCTGCGTCAGGGGCGGACGGGCATCATCGCCCTCGCCCTGCCCGAGCTGGGCAACCCGTACTTCGCCGAACTCGCGGCCGCGGTGATCGACGCCGCCGCCGTGCACGACTACATCGTGCTCCTCGACCACACCGGAGGCCGGCGCGAGCAAGAGGTCCTGGTCAGTCAGGGGTTCCGCGCCCGCGTCATCGACGGCCTGATCCTCAGCCCCATCGAGCTGGAGGCGGAAGACCTGCGCGAGCGGACGGAGAACGTGCCTCTGGTCCTCCTCGGCGAGCGCCACTACGACCTGCCGTACGACCACATCGCCGTGGACAACGTCGCCGCGGCCCGCGCCGCCGTCCGTCATCTGATCGACCTGGGGCGCCGCGAGGTGGCGTTCATCGGCGCCCGCCGTGGCCACAGTCAACCCGCCCACCTGCGCGTTCAGGGGTGGCGCGAGGAACTTCTCGCGGCGGGCCGCTCCGTGGACGACGGGCTGATCGCGACGACCGAGGGCTGGGGGCACGCGGACGGCGCGGCCGCGATGACCCGGATTCTGGAGACCGGGCGCCGGCCCGACGCCGTGTTCGCGTACAACGACCCCATCGCCATCGGTGCGATGCGGGTGCTGTCGGAGCGCGGCATGCGCGTGCCCGAGGACGTCGCCGTGGTCGGCTTCGACGATGTCGTGGAGGGGCACTTCGGGGCGGTCACGCTCACCTCGGTGTCGCCGGACAAGGAGGCGATCGCGCGGATGGCGGTGGAGTCGGTGCTGGCCCGGCTCAGCGGCCAGGCGCCCGAGCCCCGGCGCGTCTGGGCTGACTACCGGCTCATCGCCCGCGAGAGCACGCTGGGGCGGAACGCGTAGACGGCGGGCAGCGGGGACGGCCGCGCGCACGTTGCGCCGGGAAAGCGACTTCCCGCCCACATCCCCGACCGGACAGGCGCCGGACAAGCGCCTGATGACTGCCGCACAGGCGCCTGAAGACCGCCGGACTACCGAAAGATCCGGGCAGATACCTGTACCGGTCTCTTACAACGTTGTAATGTCCAGGCATCCGCAGCTGCCGGTCTCCGGCTCCGTCCGCGCCCCCGCCGGCATCGTCCGCGTCCGGCGTCGGCCGGAGCCCGGTCCTCACCCCCGCGAGGAGCCCATGTCCTTCGCCGCCCCTTTCTCGGCACCCTTCGGCGTCACCCCCTCGGGCCTCCCGGTCGAGCGCTGGACCCTGCGCAGTGCGAGCGGAGTCGAGGCCGGCGTGCTGACGTACGGCGCCGCACTGCACTCCCTGCGTGTCCCCGGTCCCGACTCCGGCCCCGGCCCCGGAAAGCGGCCGCCCGCCGACGTCGTGCTCAGCCTCCCGGACGTCAAGCACTACGCCACCCATGGCGCGTATCTCGGCGCCGTGGTGGGGCGGTTCGCCAACCGCATCGCCGCGGGCACGTTCACCCTCGACGGAACGCGGCACCACATCCCCGGCAACGACCGGGGCAACTCGCTGCACGGCGGGGCCGACGGGTTCGACCGCCGGGTGTGGCGGGCCGAGCCGTGCAAGCGGCCCGACGGCGCCGCGAGTCTGCGGCTGAGCCTGGACAGTCCGGACGGCGACCAGGGCTTCCCCGGTTCGCTCCAGGTGTCGGTCACCTACACCCTCACGTCCGACGGATCGCTCGCGCTCGACTATCACGCCGTCACCGACCGCCCCACGCCGGTCAATCTGACGCACCACGCCTATTTCAACCTCTCCGGGGACCCGGACCGAGGAGTGCTCGACCACCTTCTGACGGTGGACGCCGCCACGTATCTGCCCATCGACGAGACCGGCCTCCCGCTGCCTGGCGCACCCGCACCGGTGGCCGGTTCACCGTTCGACTTCACCCGGTCACGGCGGATCGGTTCGCGGATCGCCGAACCCGACGAGCAGTTGGCGCGCGCCGGCGGCTACGACCACTGCTGGGTGCTCGACGACCGTGACCACCCCTCTGGCGAGGGGCAGTTGGGCCTGCGGCGCGCGGCTCGCCTAGAGGATCCCAGCAGCGGGCGCGTGCTCGAAGTGCACACCAGCGAGCCCGGACTCCAGGTGTACGCGGGGCAGCAACTCGACGGCGGTTTCAGTGACTTCCTGGGTCGCAGGCTGGGCGCCCACTCCGGGCTGTGCCTGGAGACGCAGCATTTCCCCGACTCCCCCAACCGTGTCGACTATCCGGACACCGTCCTGCGCCCGGACCAGAGCCTTCGCAGCCGGACCGTGCTGAGCTTCCCGCACCTCACAGCGGTCGCACGTTGACCGCGGCCGGGCGGCCCGTCCGAATCACAGGGCGGTCACGTCCCGTACAAAGGCTTTACACCCTCCTTCCAACGATGTAAAAACTCCTGCGGGCGGACCGGTCGAGGCTCTCGCCTCGTCGAGCCGCATACTCGCCGCCCTCGCTGCTCCCTGCCAACCCTCCGTCGCCGCGTCACCCGGATCGGGGTCACCATGAAGCACTTCGCCCACCGCCGTCACCTCACCGCCCGCCCTGTGATCGTGGTCCTGGCCGCCGCCATGGCCCTCACCGCCTCCGGCTGCGCCAAGTCCGAGGACGACGCCGCGAACAAGTCCGACTCCTCCGCGTCCGCCGCCGACGCGGGCCAGAAGGTCGTCACGCCGAAGCCCGGCAGCAAGGGCTGCACGATCGACGCGTACGGCGGGAAGAAGCTCGATCTCAAGAAGGCCACGGTCGGCTTCTCGCAGTCCGAGAAGGAGGCCAACCCCTTCCGGATCGCGGAGACGGCCTCGATCAAGGCCGAGGCGGACAAGCGCGGTCTGAAGCTGCTCACCGCCAACGCCCAGTCCCAGTTCTCCAAGCAGATCAGCGATGTGCAGGACCTCCTCGCCAAGGGAGCCGACCTGTTGGTGATCGCCCCGCTCAACTCGGACGGCTGGGAACCCGTGTTGAAGGCCGCCGCGGCCAAGAAGGTGCCGATCGTCACCATCGACCGCAAGATCAACGCCACGGCGTGCAAGGACTACGTGAGCTTCATCGCCTCGGACTTCGTCGACCAGGGCAAGCGCGCCGCCGACCAGATGATCGCGGCGACCGGCGGCAAGGGCGAGGTCGCGATCCTGCTCGGCGCCGCGGGCAACAACGTCACCACCGAGCGCACCAAGGGCTTCAAGGACCGCATCAAGGAGAAGGCCCCGGACCTCAAGGTGGTCTTCCAGCAGACCGGCGACTTCGCCCGTGAGAAGGGCCAGCAGGTCACCGAGCAGCTGATCCAGTCCAAGCCCGGCATCAAGGGGATCTACGCCGAGAACGACGAGATGGGCCTTGGCGCGGTCGCCGCGCTCAAGGGCGCCGGCAAGAAGGCCGGTGACGTGAAGATCGTGACGGTCGACGGGACGCGCAACGCGGTCCAGGGCATCGTCGACGGCTGGATCAGTGGTGTCATCGAGTCCAACCCGCGCTTCGGTCCGCTCGCCTTCCAGACCCTCGACACGTTCACCCAGGGCAAGGAAGTCCCCCAGGACGTCATCATCCAGGACGGCGCCTACGACGCGAAGAACGCCAAGTCCGGTATCGACAAGGCGTTCTGACACGGCTTCGGACGGGCGGGGGCAGGGCCGAGCCGGCCCACCCCCGCCCCTCCCCCTGTACTCCCCCCGTACTCCCCTTTCCTCGCCCGAGCCCTCACCCCACCCTGGAGGCACAGGTGGCTCCCTCCGACGAAGTCCTCACTGTCCGCGGACTCAGCAAGTCGTTCCCCGGTGTCCGGGCCCTGGACGGGGTGGACCTCGCGCTGCACGCCGGTGAGGTCCACGCCCTGATCGGCGAGAACGGCGCCGGCAAGTCGACGCTCATCAAGGTGCTCACCGGTGTGTACCGGCCCGATGCCGGAGTCATCACCTTCCAGGGCCGCCCGGTCTCCTTCGCCACGCCGCTGGAAGCCCAGCACGCGGGCATCTCCACGATCTACCAAGAGGTCAACCTCATCCCGCTGTTGAGCGTGGCCCGCAACCTCTTCCTGGGACGCGAGCCGCGCAACCGGTTCGGGCTGCTCGACTTCGGCCGTATGCACCGTGAGGCCGAGGAGACGCTGCGCACGTACGGGGTGCGGGTGGATGTGCGCCAGCCACTGCGCATGCTGGGCGTCGGCGCGCAGCAGATGGTGGCCCTGGCGCGGGCCGTCGCCACCGACGCACGGGTCGTCATCATGGACGAGCCGACCTCCTCACTCGAACCGCGCGAGGTGGAGACCCTGTTCGAGGTGATCCGCCGGCTGCGCGCCGAGGGGATCGCCGTCATCTACGTCAGCCATCGGCTCGACGAGCTGTACGCCGTGTGCGACACCGTGACGGTGCTGCGGGACGGCTGCCGGGTGCACACCGGACGTCTCGCGGATCTGGACCGGCTCAGGCTGGTGTCCACGATGCTGGGGCGTGACATGGGTGAGGTACGCAGCGAAGGCGTCACCAAGTTCACCGGCGACCACCATGCCGCGGAGTCCGAACCTGTGCTCAGCGCGAGGGATCTGACGGTCCCTCACAAGCTGCTCGGAGTCTCGCTGGACATCCGTCCCGGCGAGGTCGTCGGTCTGGGCGGGCTTCTCGGGTCTGGGCGTACGGAGACCGCCAAGGCGATCTCCGGCGCTCTGCCATCGAAGGCGGGCAGTGTCACCGTGGCGGGCGTCCCGCTGCGCGCGGGATCCACGCCCGCCGCCATCCGCGCCGGCATCAGCCTGCTGCCGGAGGACCGCAAGAGCGAGGGCATCGTCCCCGGGCTCTCCGTCCGCGAGAACATCGCGCTCGCCGCGCTGCCGCGGCTCTCCCGTTTCGGCCTGGTCTCCGAGGCCCAGGTCGACAAGATCGTGGACACGTTCGTCAAGAGGCTTCGCATCAAGGCCTCTTCACCGCACCAGAAGGTCGGTGAGCTGTCCGGCGGGAATCAGCAGAAGGTGCTCCTGGCCCGCTGGCTGGCCATGAATCCGAAGGTGCTGCTCCTGGACGAGCCCACGCGCGGCATCGACGTGGGGGCCAAGGCCGAGGTGCAGAAGCTGGTCGACGAACTGGCCGAGGACGGCCTCGGTGTCCTGCTCATCTCCTCCGATCTGGAGGAACTCATCGAAGGGTCCGACCGCGTGGTCGTGCTGAAGGACGGCGCGGTCGTCGGCGAGCTGACCGGCGACGACGTCACGGAGGACAAGCTGATGCAGACCATCGCGGCGGGCAGCCCCGCCTCCGGCGCCGCCGGGGAGGTGACCCGCCATGGCTGAGGCCGCGATACGGCCGGCCGCCCTCGACCGTGCGCGCCTCCTGCAGTGGATGCAGACGTACGGCGTGTACGCGGGCGTGGCCGTCCTGCTCGTCGTCAATGTCGCCGTGACCCCGCACTTCCTGTCCGCGGAGAACTTCCGGACGCAGGCCGTGCAGGTCGCGCCCGTGATCATCGTCGCGCTCGGTATGGCCCTGGCGATCGGCACCGAGGGCATCGACCTCTCCGTGGGTGCGGTCATGGCGCTCGCGGCCTCGGTCACGGCCCTCTATCTGGGATACGGACTCGCGCCGGCCCTGCTGGCGGTGGCGCTGTTCGCCGCTGTGGTGGGCCTGGCCAACGGGGCGCTGGTCGCCTGGGTCGGCGTCCAGCCGATCGTGGCCACCCTCGCCCTCATGGTCGGCGGCCGGGGTATCGCCCTGGTGCTGCTGCCACAGCTCAAGGACCTGCACAACCCTGGGCTCGCGTCGCTCGGTTCGGGGGACGTCCTCGGCATCCCGTACCTCATCATCATCGCCGCCGCGCTCGCGCTGCTGGTCGCCTTCGTCGTCCGGCGCACCACCTTCGGGCGGCAGTTGCTCGCCATCGGCGACAACCGGGCGGCTTCGAAGCTCGCGGGGCTCCCGGTGCGCCGCGTCCTGATGCTCGTCTACGTGGCGTGCGCGCTCCTCGCCGCGGTCGCGGGTGTGCTCGCGACGGCGCGGCTGCAGGCCAGCGACCCCACGTCGCTGGGCAATCTGATGGAGCTGTCCGCGATCACCGCGGTGGTGGTCGGCGGGACCCCCCTGAGCGGCGGCAGGGTCAACATCGCCGGAACGGTGGCGGGCGCCGTCCTCATCCAGCTGCTCACCGCCACCCTCATCAAGCACGATCTGCCGCCTTCGTGGACGCAGATCGCCCAGGCCATCGTGATCGTGCTGGCGGTGTACGCGGCGCGCGGACGGGGGAAGCGATGACGGCGACCAGGACGGAAACGGAAGGGACCGTGGCCCCCACGGAGAAGGAACTCCTCGACGCCGCCGAGCCCGTGGGCAGCAGTCGCTCCGAGCGGCTGAGCGCGCTGGTCCAGCAACACGGCGCGCTGGCGGTCCTCGTGATCGTCTCGGCGGTGGCGTCGCTGAGCTTCGACTCGTTCGCCACCGGGGACAACCTGTCCAACATGGCGACGAGTTCGGCGTTCCTGGCGGTCGTCGCCCTCGGCATGACGTTCGTCATCATCACCGGCGGCATCGACCTGTCCGTCGGCTCGCTGTTCGCTCTGGGCGGCGTTCTGGCCGCGTGGGGTTCGCAGTACGGCACCGTGGTGGCGCTCCTGCTGCCGATGGCGGTCTGCGGTCTCATCGGTGTGGTCAACGGCCTGCTGATCGCCCGCTCGCGGCTCGCTCCCTTCATCGTCACGCTGGCCGCGATGCTGGGTGCGCGCGGCCTGATGCTGTCCCTCACCAACGAGGGCGCCGACACCTATCTCGTCGCCAAGGGGTCGTTCCTGGCCGAGCTCGGGCAGGGCACGACCCTCGGCGTCGGCAACCCCGTGTGGATCACCCTGGTCCTGTTCGTGGCGGGCGCGGTCGTCCTGCGCCGCAGCCGCTTCGGCCAGCATGTGTACGCGGTCGGCGGCAACGAGGACGCGGCCGCCCTCATGGGTGCTCCCGTGGCCCGCACCAAGATCCTCGTATATACGCTGTCCGGCGTCCTCGCGGGCCTGGCGGGTGCGCTCAACGCCGCCTGGCTGGCCTCCGGAGTCACGATTCTCGGCAACGGCATGGAGCTGGAGGCCATTTCCGCGGTCGTCATCGGCGGCACCCTGCTGACCGGCGGCCTCGGCTACGTCAGCGGTTCCCTGGTGGGGGTGCTGCTCCTGAAGGTGATCCAGAACGTCATCAACCAGATCGGCTCCCTCGACTCCTCCTACCAGCAGGTCGTCAGTGGCGCGTTCCTGGCGGTCGTGGTCATCGCGCAGACGTGGCTCGGCCGGAGGCGGCAGTTGTTGTAGCCGACGGGCACTGTGCCTCTAGGACGTGATCCCCAGCGGGCGGGTGCGGAAGATCAGGAGGGCCACGTCGTCGTGGTCCTCCTGGGCGCGCAGTGCGACGAGGAGGTGGTCGCAGACCTCGTCCAGGGACCCCTGCGGATCGGAGAGCAGGTCGAGAAGTATGTTGATGCGGGTGTCTATGGCGTCGGAGCGCGTCTCGATCAACCCGTCGGTGTAGAGCACGAGTTGGTCGCCGCACTCCATTTTCACGGTCGTCTCCTCGAAGGCGACGTCGCCCACCCCGAGGGGTGTCCCCGTGGGCAGGTCGAGAAGTTCGGGGCGCCGACCGGGTCTGACCAGTATGGGCGGCAGGTGGCCCGCGACGGCGATCCGGCACTCGCCGCGGTGCGGGTCGTACACGGCGTAGATGCAGGTGGCGAACGCGGGGTCGAGTTCGGCGGCGGTGTGGTCGAGGTGGCGGAGCACTTCGGCCGGCGCGAGGTCGAGATCGGCCAACGTGCGGGTGGCGGTGCGCAGTTGACCCATGGTGGCGGCGGCGTTGATGCCGCTGCCCATCACGTCGCCGATCACGAGGGCGGTCTTGTCCCCGGCCACCGGGATGGTGTCGAACCAGTCGCCGCCGATCTCGCTCGCCGACTGGGCGGGCTGGTAGCGGTAGGCGATCTCCAGGCCGGGCCTGCGGGGTGGCCTGGGCGGGAGCAGGTGGCGCTGGAGGGTGAGGGCGGTGCGGCGTTCGCTCTGGTACGAGCGGGCGTTGTCGATGCAGACCGCCGCACGGGCTGCCAGTTCACCGGCCAGGACGACATCGTCCTCGTCGAACGGTGACTCGTTCCTCGCGCGTGCCAGGTCGAGCGCTCCCAGCACTTCACCACGCGCGATGAGCGGCACCGCCAGATAGGAGTGCAGTCCCGCGTTGGACAGGACCCGCGCGGACTCCGGATCGGGGGCGATGCGCTCCAGGTCCGCTTCGCTCACGTGCTCCACCAGCACCGGGCGCCCTGAGGTCACGCACTGGGTGATGTAGCGGTCGGCGGCGTAGCTGGCGATCTGCCCGGGAGCGTCGGCGGCGTGGAGGGCGTCGGTCGAGTAGGCCGCCTTCACCGCCAGGGCCCGGAACAGGGCTGGTCCTCCGGCGGCCGGGGTGGCCTGGCGCCTGCCCTGGAGCACGGCGTCGAGGATGTCGACCGCCGCGAGGTCGGCGAGCTCGGGGACGACCACCGACGCCAGTTCGTTGGCGGTCTGCTCGACGTCCAGGGTGGTGCCCACGGTCCTGGACGCGTCGGCGATGACGGCCAGGCGCCGACGGGCCCGTGCGGCTTCCGTCGAGGCCCGGTGCTGTTCGCTCACGTCCACCACGGAGATCGCCAGGCCGAGGACCCGGCCGGCCGGGTCGTCCAGCCGGTAGTAGGACGCTGACCAGGCGTGTTCCACGTCGGCGGCGCCGCCGGGGCGGCCGACGGTGAACTGGTTGAGGAGCGGGGTACCGGTGGCCAGGACCTGGCGCATCGAGGACGTGATGGCTTCGGTGTCAAGGAACGGAAGGACCTCCCCGACAACGCGGCCGAGGTGCTCCTCGGCGGGCAGGGCGTTGATGCGTTCCAGCGCGGGGTTGACCATCACGTAGCGCAGGTTCGTGTCCAGGACCGCGAGCCCGATGGGCGACTGGGCCACGAGTTGCACGGACAGCGCGAGGTCCGTCTCGACGCTGCGCAGGAGTGCCCGGTCGCCGGCGATGCCGAGGGCATAGACGTCGCCGAGCTCGTCGTAGAGCCGCATGTTGCGGAACTCCACCAGGCGGGTGCTGCCGTCCTTGTGGCGTACGGGGAAGACGCCTGCCCAGCTCCGGCCGCTCTCCATGACCTCGGCGAACAGGCTGAGTACGAGATCCTGGTTTTCCGGGGCGACCAGGAGCGGCGCGGCGTACTGCCCCAGCGCCTCCTCGGCGGTGTAGCCGAACAGTTCCTCCGCCTGCGGGCTCCACAGGCAGATCTGGCCTTGGGGGTCTATCATGACCGCGGCAACGGCCAGGGCGTCCAGAAGCCCGCCGGGCTCGGAAAACGTGCCCGCCGATGTCAGGCCCGTCCTCGACGAACCGATCGCATCCATCCAGACACCTCCCCAGAATCGCCGGGGTCCGAGGGTCGGCTGAAGGAGATCAGCCTGGTTCGGGATGTCATGGACTCCATCGAGGACGAGTATTTTGTCAGCCGGAGCCCCGGCGTGTGGTGCGGTCCAGATTCTCGGCCATGCTGCCTCCAGACTCCCCACGGCATTTTATGCCCCTTTCCCGGGGAAGGTCATGTTCGCTTCCTTCGCTGCTGGTGGGCCGCACCCGCCCGGGGCCGACGGTTCTATCGCGCACCGATCATCGCCAAGCTGTCGACCGCCGCAGGGGAGAGCTCGGAATCCCGCAAGCCGGACAGGGGCATCCAGGTGACGGCGCTGGTGGAGTCGTCCGCCTTGGTCACCACGGGAGAGCCGGGTTCGAGGTCGACGCGGTAGAAGAGTCCCACCAGATGCCAGTCGATGCCGAGCCGGTGAGCGGTGTAGGCCCGCGCGTCAACCAGCCGGGCGTTCAGGAACTCCAGGCCCGTCTCCTCGTACAGCTCGCGCCCCAGCGTCTCGCGCGGCTGCTCCCCGGGGTCGATCCCGCCACCGGGCAGATGCCACAGACCGGGCTCGAACACCGGTGAACTGTCGGCGAGTTGGGTCAGCAGCAGCTGCTCCTCCATGACGGCGATCGCATACGCCGAGACTCGCGAACGCATCTGACCTCCCACGTTGCACCACTGCGGTCATAGCCGTCCCCGATGACGGCAGGTGCAGGGGAACAACCTATCGATCACACGTGCCGCACGCTCAGGAATCACGGTGAACGTGCGGAGACCGTGGCGCGCGTCAACGTGACACTCCGATCTGCCCCGTGCGGGTGTCCCGTGCGGGCATGGCAGAACATGGCACATGTCCGCTCGTTGGAAAACCCGAGGACGTCTTCGGGTTCCTGTCGTGGCGACGGCAACCGGTGCACACCCTGAGGGCGAGCCTCCATCACGGCCCCCTCCGCGCCCCACCGGGTACGGAGGGGGCCTTCCTTCCATCAGCCGATCGGTTGACCCCGATGTCGTCCGTCGGGCTCCCGCGCCGCAGCCGGCAGGCCGACCGGTGAGCGCGGACGCGGCCGGAGAATGGACACCGGAACGGAAGACGGGGGCGCCCCGTTCCTTCCCTACGGACATGGAGCACCGAGATGCACGACCGCGACCGCCGACTCCTGGACGCCGCGCGCCGTGGTGACGCCGCCGAGGTGCGCGCCGCCCTCGACGCCGGCGCCTCGGCAGAGACCTGCGACGAGGAACTGCGCTCCCCGCTGCTCCTTGCCGCGCTCAACGATCACGTGGAGGCCGCGCGGGTCCTGGTCTCGGCCGGTGCGGACCCGGACGCGCAGGACCGGCGCCACGACAGCCCGTGGCTCGTCACCGGCGTGACCGGCAGCGTCGCGATGATGCGCGTCCTGCTCCCGGCGGGCCCGGATCTCACCCTGCGTAACCGGTACGGCGGCATCTCGGTGATCCCCGCCGGCGAGCGCGGCCACGTCGCGTACGTACGGGCGGTGCTCCGGGAGACGGACATCGACGTCAACCACGTCAACGACCTCGGCTGGACCGCTCTGCTCGAAGCCGTGATCCTCGGCGACGGGGGCCGCGCCCACCAGGAGATCGTGGAGCTGCTGCTCGCGGCGGGTGCCCGCCCGGATCTCGCGGACGCGGAAGGCGTCACGGCCCTGGAACACGCGGAACGCCGCGGCTTCGACGCCCTCGCCGCGCTGCTCAGGGCCGCGGCATGACCGCCCGCGCGCGCGGTGTGCTCGGGGCGATGGCCGTCGTCCTCCTCGCGGCGGGGTGCACGGCGACCGGCACCGCCGACTCCACCGCGTCTGCACCGCGGGCCGCCACCGCCACTCCCTCGGCGCCGGCGCCCGCGCGGACCGCCCAAGGCACCCTGCTGGTGACCGACTTCGGCAGCGACACGGTCACGTTCGTGGACCCGGAGGGCGGCACCCTCGACTCGGTGAAGGTGGGCACCGCACCGTACGGGCTCGTCGTCGGCGAGGACGGCCGGGCCTGGGTGGCGACGGCCGAAGGCGTGGCCGTCGTCGACACCGAGACGCGCGAGAGCGTCGGCCGCGTCCCGTACACGACGGAGACCGGCCCCGTCACGACCGGCGAATACCGCGGCGGCGGCATGGGCATCGCCCTCGCGCCCGACGGAAAGCACGTCTACGTAGGCGTCAACGTCCCTGACAGTAACGGGGTGTTGGAGGTCATCGACACGGCGAAGCGAAGGGTCACGGACAGCGTCCCGGTCGGCCGTCGCCCCTTCGACGTCGATGTCGCCCGCGACGGCAGCGAGGTGTACGCGACCGGCCACGACTCGTTCGACGTGACCGCCGTACGCACCGACACGCTCACTCCGCGCCGGTTCGAGGTCGCCCCGTACGGCACGGAGGGCGGACTCGGCTCGTGGCTGAAGCCGCACTACGCCGCCGTGCGCGACGACGGGAAGCTCCTGCTGCCCTTCGAGGGCGAGAAGCTGGCCGTGCTCGACCCGCGCACCGGCAAGGTGGCCGTCGAACCGATGACCGCCGACACACACCAGCACGGCGCCGAGCTCACCCCTGACGGCACCCTGCTGGCCGTCGGCACAGGACCCATCAGCGCCGGCGACCACGACGCCTCGCTCACGATCCGTACCGCCGGAGGGAAGGAGCGCGTCGTCCCCCTCGACGGCCCGCACGAGGACGTCGCCGCGTCGCGCGACGGCCGCACCGCCTACGTGACTGGGGGCTTCACGCGGGACGGGTTCTGGGACGGGATCACCGTCGTGGATCTCGACAGCGGGGACACCCGGCGACTGCCCACAGGTCATCGGCCGCTGGGCATCGCCGTACTGTGACGTGGCCCCGCCCCATGAGCGCCCGGCCGTGACTCAGATGCGTACCGGCAGCCCCGTCGGATAGGTGCCGTCGCCCGCGAACCCGACCCGCTCGACGGCGTCCCGCTCGACGGCCAGCTTCAAACTGTCGCGGCGCAGGAACAGCTCGTCGAGGATCACCTCGGTCTGGAGGTTGGCGAGCGCGGCGCCGATGCAGCGGTGCGCGCCGTGGCCGTAGGCGATGTGCCCGGCCCCGCGCGCCACCTCGCGGGTGAGGTCGAGCCGTGTGGCGTCGTCGAAGGTTCCCGGGTCGCGGTTGGCGGCGAGCAGACCGCTCGTCACGCCCTCTCCCTGGCACACCAGGACGCCACCGAGCTCCACGTCCTCGGTGGCGTACAGGGTGGCACCGACCCGCACCGCCGACACGTGGCGGAGCAACTCCTGGACAGCGCGCGGGAGCACGTCGCGATCCGCCCGCAGCTGGGCCGTCTCCTGCGGGTGGTCGAGGAGGGCGAGGACCGCGTCGGTGAGGAAGAAGGCGGGCGGCGCGATCCCCGTGTTGATCAGCAGGAAGACGAGCGCGACCATCTCCTGCCGGGTAAGGCGCTGCCCCGGTGCCGCCGTCGCGCTGGAGCGCAGCAGATCGGAGACCAGGTCCTCCGCGAGGGCCGCGCCACGGAGGTCGAGCAACTGGCCGATGTACGCGGCGAGATGGTCGATGCCGGGCAGGAACCTGTCCGGTTCACCGGACTCGTAGTCCCTGATCCAGCCGCTCACCTTCGGCCGGTCGGCCGCTTCCACGCCGATGATCTCGCAGATGATGTCCGTCATGACCGGGTAGGCGAAGGCGCTCAGAAAGTCGAACTGGTCGCCCTTCGCGGCGAGTTCACCGGTCGCCTCCTGGACGATGCGCTCGATGCGCGGACGCAGCGCGGCGATCCGGCGCGGCGCGAAGGCCCGCATCACGTGCGTCCTCAGCCGAGTGTGCTCGGGCCCGTCGACCATCACGAGGATCTCCAGATACTGCCGGTACTCCGGCGGCAGCCCCGCGTCGTCGAGCAGCTCCGCGCCGACGCCCCCGCCCTGCGCACCGGGAACCTTCGCCAGGTCCCGCACGAAGCGACTGTCGCCTAGCGCCGCCTTCACCACGTCGTAGCGCGTGGCCAGCCACACGGGCGTCGTGGTTCCCGGGAGTGTCACCCGCACCAGCGGGACGTCATGGCCGTGCGACGCCTCATCGATATCGGCGTGGGTCAGTTCCAGTGGTGCGGCGGTCGGATCGGTCATGTTCTCACTCCGTTTCGCGAGCACGTATCCCCTGACGTGATCTCGGTCGCCAGCATCCAATGGAACATGGGTACGAGTGGGGGGCGTGACCGGTTCGTGATGAAGGGGTGAGCCTTGGGCTCAGGGGCCGGGATCTCCTGCCGAGAGCCTCTCAACGGCCCGGGACGTACTCTCTGCTTTCCGCTGGGCGGCCTTCTGTTCGTGTGCGGCGTCCCGTACCCGTACGGACGCCTCCTCCGCCGCCGCGGCAGCGGTGCACCGCTCCTCCTCGGCCTCGCCGAGCCGAGTGGTCAGGAGTGCGACGCGTTCGTCCGCCGCGGACCGCCGCGCGGTGGCCTGCTCCTGCTCTTCCTCGGCCCGGCGCATGTCGTCGTCGCGGCGGCTCGCTTCGGCCGCGGCCCCGGTGGCCGCCTTCATCGCCTCCTTCATGCGGGCGCGGCGCTTCTCCAGGGCGGCGTCGGGCGTCTTGCGCGCGGAAGTCGGTACGGCGGCGGGGGTGGCCGCAGCGGGCTTCTTCGCCTTGGCGCTGTGAGCTGACACCTGCGCCGAAGAGGCCGTACCGGGGAAGCCGGTGGACACAGTGGGGACCTTCGTGAGCGTGCCGGTTGCCCACTGCTCAGCGACCTCCGGGTCGGCCAGCGCCGCGTGGAGGATCTGCTCGACCTCGTGCAGCACGCTCACGCCCACCGGCTGGCCGGCCTGCCGAGCGAGACCGCCCGCCTGCCGCGCGAGGCCCGCGATCACCACATGCTGCTGGTGACTGAGGGTCCGGAACTGCTCCGGGTCGAGCGTACGGTGCGCTTCCCGCAGCGCCTCCGCGAGCTCGAGGAGCTGCCCGGCCTCCTCCTTCTGCCGCGCCAGGAGGTTCGACACCCAGGCGGCGAGAGTCGGCTTGCGGAACGCGGCGATCCGGCGTGCGGTGGCCGCGTCACCATCCCGTTTCGCCTCGGCGGCCCGCGCGTCACGCGCGGCCGTGAACTGTGCGGGCGGCAGGCGGTAGAGGTCCTCGGCGACATCATCTGCATCCACACGTCCACTCTGCCGTGCGGGCGGCGCGCTCGGCCGAGACGCGCCGGTCGCCGTCGTTCAGCGCCGGTCCGGAGAGTCGGAACGACCGGCGAGGCGGTCGCCCGCCTCCGTGCGCCGGTAGACCACGCGTCGCCCCACCCTCGTACCGATGACCATGTCCGCATCGCGCAGGACGGCCAGGTGGCCGCCGACGGTGCCGAGTGACTGGCCGAGTTGTGCCGCCAGTTCACTGCTGGTCGCCGGGCGTTCGAGCTCGTGGAGGAGGGCGGCGCGGCCGCTGCCGATCAGCCGTTCCAGAGCCTGCGGCGCTCGCGACCGCCCGGTCGGCCCGGCCGTGCCGCGGGCCGGGTAGACCAGGGCGTACCGGTCGGGGGGCGCCTCGGCGAGCCAGGTGCCGCTCGTCACGCAGACCGGGACGAACAGCATTCCGTCCGCGCCGACGACGCAGTCGGGGGCCGGCTGGTCACTGAAGCGGATCCCGTCGGCACCGACCCAGGCGCTGCGGCGGTTCATGTGCTGGAGGGCTCTGGGCCAGCCGTACGCGGCGAGCAGCCCCGCCCGGTACGTGACGTCCCGCTCCAACAGGGCGCGGCGGCGCGGCCAGTCCGGCGACACATGCGTCGTCCACACGTGCCGGAAGAGGTCGGCGGTCCGGGCGCCCCACCCGTGGCCGGTCAGCCACTCCAGGTCGTGGCGCTTCCAGCTACGGGCCACCGCCGCGTCGAGGTCCGCACGTATGTCGTCGTCGCTCGCTTCGGCGACGGCCTTCAGTTCGTCGGCGAGCGTGGTGCGCATTCCGCCGGTCGGCGGGCGGCTCACATATCCGGGCAGGTACTTGGTCGAGCAGATCAGCTCGACAAGGCCCCTGGCGAACGGGTCCGCGTCGAGCGCGGCATGGAAGGCGCCGTGGTGTCGGGCGTACCAAGGAGCGAGCCACGCGTCGGAGCTGGGCTTCATCAGGACGCTCATCGACCCCAGCGTCTCGGCACTCGGCGACAGCGCGAACCGGGACTGGGACAGGGCCATCGAACTCAACCGCAGCAGCACCATCTTTCGCCTCCTGCCGAAACGTTAGCGTGCGCGCCCGCGGCTCCCCACACTCGGGCCGATGCGTTCCTCCCTCCTCCAACAGACCGCGTTCCGCACGTTCTTCGCCGGGCGCCTGGTGTCCCTGCTCGGCAGCTCGATGGCGCCCGTCGCGCTCGCCTTCGCGGTTCTCGACGCCTCGGGCAACGGCCATGACCTCGGCGTGGTTCTCGCCGCCCACATGCTGCCGATGCTCGCGTTCCTGCTGGTCGGCGGCGCGGTCGCCGACCGGTTCTCACGCCGGACCGTCCTGGTGGCCGCCCATCTGGGGGCGGCGATCACACAGGGCGCCGTCGCCGCGCTCCTGATGACCGGGCACTACTCGCTGCCTCTGGTGGCCGCCCTTGAGTTCCTCAACGGCGTGCTCGCCGCTTTCACGACACCGGCGCTGCGCGGCGTCGTCCCTCAGCTCGTCGCCAAGTCCCTTCTGCGGCAGGCGAATTCCGCGCTCGGTTCGGCCGGGAACGCCACGAAGATCCTCGGGCCGAGCCTGTCGGGTGTGCTGGTGGTGACGGTCGGGAGCGGACCCGCCATCGCGTTCGACGCGTTCACCTATCTCGTCGCGGCCGGTTTCCTCGCCCGGCTCTCCCTCGCCGGCACCTCCGAGGCGTCAGCGCGGGAGACGGTGCCGGCCGGCATCCGCGACGGCTGGAGCGTGTTCCGCGCGATCCGGTGGGTGTGGGTCGGCACGCTGTCCTACTGCCTGCTGAACCTCGTACAGACCGGCACCTGGCAGATCCTCGGCCCCCAGCTCACCCGGCAGCTCAGCGGCGAGACGGCCTGGGGGTTCGTCCTCGGTGTGCGCGGCGTCGGCATGCTGGCGTCGAGTCTGCTGATGTACCGGCTGGTGGTGCGGCACCTGCTGCGGTTCGGGCAGCTGGCCGGGGTGCTGGGCGCGCTTCCGCTGCTCGCGCTGGGGGCGCGGGTGAACGCCCCGTGGCTCATCGCGGCGGCGTTCGTCGCGGGGCTCGGTTCGTCCGTTGCCGCGATCGCGTGGGACACCTCGCTCCAGGAGCACGTCCCCGGGCACGTGCTGTCGCGTGTCGCGTCCTACGACGACCTGCTGTCGTACATCGCGATTCCGGTCGGGCAGCTCTGCGTGGGCCCATTGGCCGAGACGTTCGGCGCGTTCCGGGTGACCGCGGTCGCCGGCGCGATCGCCGCCGCGTCCGCCGTGCTGCCCCTGGCCTCCGAAGCCGTACGCCGGCTGCCCCACGCCCAGCCCGACATCGCCGCGTCCGCCCCGCAGAAGTTGCCCGAGTCACTCGGCGGGACCCCTTGACAGTCGCAGAAACGACAACTTACGTTCAGGGGGCTACGTCAGACATCTGATGTAGTTGGAACGGTCAAGGAGGTCGAGCAGCGATGGCGCTGTCCGATGAGATTGCCGAGCAGCTGCTGACGTCGATCATCGACGGTCACCATCCCGCCGG
This sequence comes from Streptomyces sp. NPDC045026, assembly GCF_056432625.1. Taxonomy (NCBI): domain Bacteria; kingdom Bacillati; phylum Actinomycetota; class Actinomycetes; order Kitasatosporales; family Streptomycetaceae; genus Streptomyces; species Streptomyces sp. NPDC045026. The sequence continues at coordinate 82,454 of NZ_JBWKIS010000010.1, read as the reverse complement.
ATCCCTGCTTCCGGTCGAGGAAGAGCTGGCCCAGGCGTACTCGGCGAGCCGCCTCACGGTCCGTGAGGCGGTCAAGGTGCTGCGCGCGCAGAACATCGTCCGCATCCACCGCGGCCGCGGCACCTACGTGAACGCGCCGGATCAGTGGACCGCGATCGAGCCGATGATCCGCGCGGAGGCACGCCGCCCCGGCGGCACCGTCTCCGAGAAGCTCATCGAGGCCCGCGAGCTGATCGAGGTCGGCTCCGTGCGGCTGGCCGCGGCGCGCCGCACGGACGACGACCTCACCGAGCTCGCCGAGCTCCTGGACGAGATGAGGCAGGCGGCGAAGGCCGGCGACACCGACGCCTTCGTCGACGCCGACATCGCGTTCCACGAAGTGATCATGCGGGCGTCCGGCAACGCCTTCGTGCCGCTGCTCTTCCAGCCCTTCGGGCGGCTGCTCGTGGAGGGCCGCCGCGAGACCTCCGACGTACCGCAGATCCGCGAGAACGCCATCGCCCACCACGAGCGCGTCCTCGACGCGCTGCGGGCCGGCGACGCGGAGCAGGCGCGGGAGGCCATGCAGGCCCACATGGCGCAGACCGCGGACGACCTGCGCACGCACGTACTCAAGAACGACGAGCAGGCCCCCGACAGCGGGTCCACCGACTAAGCCCGCACGGCACCCACCGCCCGCCCCTTCCCCTACGGCACATCCCCGCCGTAGGGCGCATCCGGCCTGCCCGCACGCGGCAGCGCCCAGCCGCACCGCACTCCGCACTCCGCACTCCGCACTCCGCACGAAAGAGCACCCTGATGTCCCATCCGACCCACCCCACGGCCCCCGTGCCTCTGGGCCACCGCACCGAGGCGGAGCTGCTGGCCGGTCTCCCGCCGGTCCGCGCCGTGCCCGCCGGCGACGTCGCCGCCGCGATCAGCGGCGGCCGCCGGCTCGTCGTGCTCGACGACGACCCGACGGGCACCCAGACCGTGGCCGACGTCCCGGTCCTGACCGACTGGGCCGTCGACGACCTGCGCTGGGCCCTGCGCCAGGACAGCAGCGCCTTCTTCGTGCTGACCAACACCCGCAGCCTCGACGCGGCCGGGGCCGCCGAGCGCAACCGCCAGGTCGTGCGCGCCCTGGTCCAGGCGTCCAGGGCGGAGGGCGTGGACTTCGTGCTCGCCAGCCGTGGCGACTCCACGCTGCGCGGCCACTTCCCGCTGGAGACCGACGTGCTCGCCGACGAGCTGGCCGCGCTCGGCGCCGGCGGTACCGACGGCGTCGTGGTCGTCCCCGCGTACATCGAGGCCGGCCGGCTCACGGTCGACTCGCTGCACTGGATGCGTACCGCCGACGGCATGCTGCCGGTCGGCGAGAGCGAGTTCGCCCGCGACGCCACCTTCGGCTACGCCCACTCGCGGCTGCCGGAGTGGGTCGAGGAGAAGACCGCCGGTCACACCCTCGCCTCCGACGTCGTCCGCATCACGCTGGACGACCTGCGCGTGCACGGCCCCGAGCACGTCGCCGAGCAGCTCGGCGCGCTGCGCGACGGCCAAACCGCCGTCGTCGACGCCACCTGCGACGACGACCTGCGCGTCCTCGCCCTCGCCTGCGCGCTCACCGAGAGCCGCGGCAGCCGGCTCCTGTACCGGGTCGGCCCCTCCTTCGTCCGGGCCCGCGCCGGACAGGCCGCGCGCGCCCCGCTCAGCACGGCCGAACTGGGCGCACCCGCCGCACCGCACGGGCTGATCGCGGTGGGCTCGCACGTCGGCCTGACCACCCGCCAGCTGGACCGGCTGCGCGAGGCGGGCGGTCTCGCCGAATTCGAGCTGGACGTCCGCCAGTTGATGGACGACGAGCGCCGCGCCGCGCACATCGCGGAAGTCGGCGAGGCGGCCGCCGGCGCGCTGGCCACCCAGGACGTCGTCGTACGCACCACCCGCACCGTGGTCACCGGAGCCGACGCCGACGCGTCGCTCGCGATCTCGCGCGGCGTCTCGGCCGCGCTGGTGGAGGCCGTACGCGCCATCACGGCCGCCCGTACGCCCGCCTTCGTCATCGCCAAGGGCGGCATCACCTCCAGCGACACCGCCACCGAGGCCCTGGAGATCCGCCGGGCCTGGGCGCGCGGCACGCTGCTGCCCGGGATCGTCTCCCTGTGGGAGCCGGTCGCCGGACCCGCCGCGGGAATCCCCTACATCGTCTTCGCCGGGAACGTCGGTGGCGACGACGCCCTGGCCGACGCCGTACGACTGCTCAGGAGCCGTTGATGCTGCTGCAAGGGACCGGCGCACTGCGCGCCGCCGCCGAGGCCGGCACCGCGATACCCGGCTTCGTCGCCTACAACCTCGAGACCGTCCAGGCCGTCGTCGCCTCGGCTGAGACGGCGGGTACACCCGTGCTGCTCCAGGCCGGGTCCAGCGCCTTCAAGCACGCGGGCCGGGACGCGCTCATGTCCCTCGCGCTCGGTGCGGCCCGTCGCTCGACGGCCGCCCTGGGCGTGCATCTCGACCACAGCCGCGACCTGGCCGAGATCACCGCGTGCCTGGAGGCCGGTTACACCTCGGTGATGATCGACGGCTCTCACCTGCCGTACGAGGAGAACGTCGCCCTCACCCGCGAGGCCGCCCGGCGCGCGCACGACGCGGGCGCGTGGATCGAGGCCGAACTGGGCGCGCTCGCCGGGGACGAGGACGTCTCCACGGGTGCCGCCGCCGCGGCCGGGTCCATGACCGACCCCGCGCAGGCGGCCGAGTTCACCGAGGCCACGGGTGTGGACGCGCTGGCCGTCGCGGTCGGCAACGTGCACGGCTTCACGGCCACGCCCGTCCGGCTCGACCTGGACCGCCTGGCCGAGATCCACAAGTCGGTACCCGTACCGCTCGTGCTGCACGGCGCGAGCGGGCTCCCCGAGGAGCAGCTCCTGGGCGCACTCGAGCGCGGTGTCGCCAAGGTCAACGTCAACGCCGAGCTGCGCCGGGCGTATCTGCGCGCCGTCGCCGACGCGCTGCCCACCGCGCTGCCGGGGTCCGACACCGTGGCGACCTGGGCGGCGGGCCGTGAGGCGGTCACCGCGGCGGCGCTCGACATCACCCGCCGACTCAGCCGGGGCGCCAGGTAGGTCAAGATCTCAACACCCTTATGTATAGGGCTTGTTGAGTCGTTAGGCGTGCACTGTGGCACGCAACTGCGCGGCCAGCGCACGGCGCTGACTGAACCCCCGCATCTCCCTCGACCAGCCGCCCGGCCTACTCCCCACAGTCGGCGGGCCATTCACGGACCCGCCGCCCTGGCCGGTCCGGCGGACCAGGCATGCCTCGTCCGGCTCCTGATCCCGGTCGGCCTGCCTGCTCCGCACCGCTCCAACTCGCCCAACCGCACAGCCACTTCTCCCGCTCCACCACTTCCACCCCTCACCTCTGCGAACCACACCACACCGCACCCCACCGCCAGGAGCCGCACATGTCCACCCCCGTCCCCCGCACCGCCGTAATCGGTCTCGGCGCCATGGGGCTTCCCATGGCGCGCCGGCTGGCCGGCACGCTGCCCGTCACCGTTTTCGACATCGCCGCCGAACGGCGCGCGCTGGTCACCGCCGAGGGTGCGGCCGAGGCCGCTACCCCGGCGGGCGCCGCCGACGGCGCCGACATCGTGCTGCTCGCCGTCCGCGACCAGAACCAGGTCGACGCGGCCCTGTTCGGCGAGGACGGCGCCGCGTCCGTGCTGCGTCCGGGCGCCGTCGTCGTCCTCACCAGCACGGTGGGCCCCGAGCCGGCGCGCGCCACCGCCGCGCGCCTCGCCGAGCAGGGTGTGCACCTCGTGGACGCGCCGGTCAGCGGCGGTCCGACGCGGGCGGGCACCGGCGACCTGCTGATCGTCGTCGGCGCCACCGACGAGGCGCGGACCCTCGCGGCGCCGGTGCTCGAACGCCTGGCGTCCACCCTCACCGTCATCGGCGACAAGCCCGGCGACGGCCAGTCCCTCAAGGCCGTCAACCAGCTGCTGGCCGGGGTGCACATCGCGGCCGCGGCCGAGGCCGTCGCCCTCTCGCGCGGGCTCGGCCTGGACCCGAAGACCGTCATCGAGAGCCTGAGCCAGGGCGCCGCCGGTTCGTTCATGTTCAGCGACCGCGGTCCCCGCATGGCCCTCGCCTACGAGGACGAGGAGGTAGAGGTCCGCTCGCGCCTGGACATCTTCGTCAAGGACATGGGCATCGTGAACGGTGTCGCCCGGCAGGCGCACGTTCCGGTGCCGCTGGCCGCCGCGGCCGAGCAGCTCTACCTCCTCGGTGAGCGCGCGGGTCTCGCGGCGCGTGACGACTCCAGCGTCGTCACCCTCCTCTCGCCACCGGAGGAGACCCGATGAGCACCCTGTCTCCGGCGCTGCTCGCCGCCGACGCCCCGACCACGTCGGGGCTGAGCCCCAACGCACTGCTGCTGATAGCCGTGGCCGGGGTGGCCGCCCTCCTGTTGATGATCATGAAGGCGAAGATCGAGCCGTTCGTCGCGCTCGTCGTCGTCTCCATCGGTGTCGCGCTCGCCGCCGGTGTGCCCGCGGCGGACCTGGTCACCACCATCGAGGAGGGCATGGGGTCCACCCTGGGCCACATCGCCACGATCATCGCGCTGGGCGCCATGGTCGGCCGCATCATCGAACTGTCCGGCGGCGCGGCCGCGTTGGCGCACTCCCTCATCGACCGCTTCGGCAAGAAGCGCACCCCGCTCGCCCTGACCGCCACGGGCTTCCTGCTCGGCATTCCGGTGTTCTTCGAGGTCGGCCTGATCATCCTGATGCCGATCGTCTACGGAGTGGCCCGCGCCTCCCGCAAGCCGCTCCTGGTGTACGCGCTGCCGATGGGCGCCGCGATGCTCACCGTGCACGCCTTCCTGCCGCCGCACCCCGGCGCCGTGGCCGCCGCCACCGCCGTGGGCGCCCAGCAGGGCTGGGTCCTGCTCTTCGGTATCCCGCTGACCGCCGTGGTCATCCTGATCGGCTACCTGATGGCGCGCCGGATCACCCGTCGCACGTACCCGATGGCGCCCGAGATCGCCGCGAAGGTGTACGGGGACGAGGCGGGCCCGGACGGCGTGGAGAGCGCGGGCGACGATCCTGACGCGCGCGTGCGGAGCGGCCCGTTCGAGGGTGCGGGGCAGGCCGTCGAGAACCCGCCGTCGTTCGCGATGGTCGCGTCCCTCATCCTCACCCCGATCGTCCTGATCCTGCTGGGCACCATCGGCACCAACGCGCTCCCCGAGGGCAACACGCTTCGCGCCGTCCTGACCGTCCTGGGCGCCCCCATGGTCGCCCTGCTGATCGCCGCTGCGCTCTCCGCGTACTTCCTCGGTGCCCGCCGCGGCTGGTCCCGGCAGCACATCGGGCAGGTCATGGCCTCCGCACTGCCCGGCGTCGCCATGGTCATCCTGGTCGCGGGGGCCGGCGGCGTCTTCGGAAAGGTCCTGGTCAAGACGGGTATCGGCAACGCGGTCGCGGACCTGCTCGACCGCACCGGCCTCCCGCTCCTGCTGCTGGCCTTCGTCATCGCGATGCTGCTGCGCGCGGTGCAGGGTTCGACCACGGTCGCCCTGGTCACGACCGCGGGCCTGGTCACGCCGCTGCTCCAGCGTGCCGACCTGTCCCCGCAGCAGCTGGCCCTGATCTGCCTGGCCATGGGCGCCGGCGGCCTGTCGCTGTCCCACATCAACGACGCCGGCTACTGGATGTTCACCAAGCTCGTCGGCCTGGACGTGGGCACGGGCCTGCGCACCTGGACGGTCCTGACCACCGGGATGGGAGTGACGGGCTTCGCACTGACGGCGGCGCTGTGGCAGGTCGTCTAGGACGATCTCCGGACCTCCTCGGTCCCACCGCGACCGCTCAGGCCCCGCGCTCGCGTGCCTTCACCGGTGGCGCACCGTCTGGGTGCGCCACCGCCTGGTCCGTCATGGGGAAGCCGTTGAGAAGCGGGCGGAGCAGATGCCGGGTGGGTACGCGTTCGACGACGAGGAGCGCGATGTCGTCGTTGAGCTGCCCGCCGGTGTGGGCCAGCAGGTCACGGTGAATGTGATGCAGCAGGGAGTCCGGGCCGCCGGCGGGAAGGGAGGGGAAGGACGCGACCCGCTCGGCGAGCGGGTAGAAGTCGCCGGTGGGCGAGCGGGCCTCGATGACTCCGTCGGTGTACAGGACCAGGAAGTCACCGGCCGTGAAGGTGAAGAGGTCGCTTCGCAGCGGGGCGACGGACAGTTCACCCATGCCCAGGGGTGGTGCGGCCTGGCGTGGCGCCAGCTCGGTGACCTGGCGATCGCGCACCAGCAGCGGCGGTGGATGGCCGCAGGTCACCATCTCCGCGTGCGAGCCGTCGTCCGGGATGTCGAGGACGAGGGCGGTGACGAAGTGCTCGCCGGCGTCGTGTTCGGTGTCGGCGACCTCCTCCAGATTCCGGACGATGCTGTCGTCCATGGCCGCGACCAGTTCGGGCAGCGGCGCGTAGCGGTGCGCGCCCTCGCGGAACGCTCCGAGCACGACCGACGCCTCACCGATCGAGGCGAGGCCCTTGCCGCGTACGTCGCCGATGACCATACGGGTACTGGGATGAGCGGCGCGGGCGACCGCGAACAGGTCGCCCCCGATCTTGGCTTCGTCCCCCGCGGCCAGATACAACCAGGCCACGCGCAGCGGTCCGACCCTGTGCGGCGGAGGTCTCAGCAGCACCCGCTGGGCCGCCTCGGACACCGACCGCACCCGGTTCAGCTCCCGGCTGCGCCGGTCCCGCGCGCGGGCGAAGAACACGATCAGCGCGGAGAGCAAGGTGATGGCGACGATCTGCGAGACGTGGTTGGTCGTGGACAGACCGCCGTGCAGCGCCCCTATCAGGATCTGCGCGCCCACGGCCAGGAGTCCGACCAGGGCGGTCAGCCGGGGGCCGGCGATGGAGGCGGTCAGGGCCGGTGCGATGACGAGCAGCGGGCCGAGGTGGACATCGGTCGGGGAGAGGACGTCCACCAGGGTGATCACCCCGATCAGACCGAGCGGAACGACCACCAGACCGCGGCCCGATGGCCGCTCCAGGAGGCGATCCATCGACCATCGCCGGAATCTCACAAGGGAATTTTATACCCGCGTGACTCAGGCGCCCTGTCGCACGGACGGCGCATCGACCCCCACCACATCCCCTGCGACCAGCACGAATACCGTGCACGCCCGGTACTCCACTCCCCCGGTGCGGGTGCGCCACTCAGGCGTTCCCGCGCTCACCGGCAAGGCGCGGCCCGCCATCGGGATCCACGGCCCTCCACACAAAAGGGAAGCAAAACTGCTCAGCTGAAACTGGACAGGTAAACCTGTCAAATCTACGGTGGGGGCATGAGTAAGAACGCCGGGACCCCGCCACGCGCCCGCCAGGGGCTGACCCGCCCATGAGCAACCCCGACATACCCGCGGCGGCGGCCGACGGCGCCACCGCAGCGTCCGAACCCGGGCCGCGCGGCGCCCCGGCGGGTCAGTTCGACCGCAGGCTCATCCCACCGATGGTCCTCGGCTCGGTCCTGAACCCGATCAACTCCACGATCATCGCCGTGGCCCTCGTCCCGATCGGGGCGGCGTTCGGGGCGCCTCCCGCGCAGACCGCGTGGCTCGTCTCGGCGCTCTATCTGGCCACCGCTCTCGGGCAGCCCGTCATGGGACGGCTCATCGACCTCTTCGGACCGCGACGCCTCTTCCTGATCAGCACCTCCCTGGTCGGCATCGCCGGCATCGCCGGCACGCTCGCCCCCAACCTGGGCGCCCTGATCGCCGCACGCGTAGTGCTCGGCTTCGGCACCTGCGCCGGCTACCCGGCCTCGATGTCCCTGCTGCGCAGCGAGGCGGAGCGGACCGGCCGGGACAACCCCGGCACCATCCTCACCACCCTCGCGGTGTCCAGCCAGACGATCGCCGTCATCGGGCCCTCGCTCGGCGGGCTCCTCATCGATGTCGGAGGCTGGCGTGCCACGTCCGCACTCAACATCCCCCTCGCGGCGGCCGCCCTGATCCTCGGCGCACGCCGGCTGCCCGTGCAGTCGCGCCCGCGCCGCACCGGGGGCAGGAGCATCGCGTCCGAACTCGACCTCCCCGGAATGGCCCTGTTCGCCGCGCTGCTGTTCTCGCTCCTGCTGTTCCTGATGAACCTGCACGCCGACACGTGGTACCTGCTCGCCATCGCCGCCGCGGCGGCCGCTGCGTTCGCGGTACGTGAACTGCGCGCCCCCGTTCCGTTCATCGACCTCAGGGTGCTCGCCGGCAACACCCCCCTGCTCGCCACCTATGGCCGGGCCCTGGTCGCCTACGTGGTCTCGTACGCCTTCCTCTACGGCTTCACCCAGTGGGCGGAGGAGGGCCGCGGGCTCTCGCCCTCCCAGGCCGGCCTCGTACAGCTGCCGATCTTCCTCACCGGTATCGCCGTCTCCACCCTCACCGGGCGCCACAAGTCGATCCGCGGCAAGCTGCTCATCGGGGCGGTCTTCCAACTCGCCGCCTGCACCCTGCTGTTGAGGCTCGGCGGCACGAGTCCCATCTGGATGCTGCTCGCCGTCGCCCTGATCTTCGGGGTGCCCCAGGGACTCAACAGCCTCGCCCTGCAGAACTCGGTGTACTACCAGGCCGATCCGGCGCGCGTGGGCACCTCGTCCGGGCTGCTCCGCACGTTCATCTACCTCGGCTCGATGGTCGCCTCCGCGGAGAGCGCGAGCGCGTTCGGGCAGCACGCCGACACCGGTGGGCTGCACCATCTGGCCTGGTTCATGCTCGGCGCCGGGGCGCTCTTCCTGCTCCTGACGGTGTTCGACCGGGGGCTGCGCCGCATCGCCACCCCGAGCTCCCCCGCCTGACCCCGGAGGTCGGCTACCGTGCCTTCGATGACCACTACAGCGATCGGAGCGGACTTCAACACCCCTATCGGGGCACGCTACTTCGAGGACTACGTGCCCGGGGCGAGCTACGTGTACGGGAGCGTCACGGTGACCGAGGAGGAGATCCTCCGGTTCGCCGGCGAGTTCGATCCGCAGGACATCCACACGGATCCCGAAGCCGCGGAGCAGGGCCCCTTCAAGGGGCTGATCGCGAGCGGCTGGCACACCGCCTCTCTGATGATGCGCATGTACGCCGACCACTACGTGAGCAAGGTCGCGAGCCTCGCCTCCCCCGGCGTCGACGCGTTGCGCTGGACCCGGCCCGTGCGGCCCGGTGACAGCCTGTCGATCCGTACGACGGTGCGCTCGGCACGTCCCTCGCGGTCCAAGCCCGACCGCGGCATCGTGCACACCGACATCGAGGTGTTCAACCAGCGCGGCGAAACCGTGCTCACGCTGTCCGCGATGAACTTCCTGCGGCGCCGGACGCAGTGACTGCGGGCGCCCGGCGGGGGGGCGAGGCGGGCCGTCGGTCACGGACGCCCGGCACCGTCCTCCGGTCGCGGCCGGGGTGCGAAGACCGTGAACTGGGCACCCTCGGGGTCGAGCAACGTCACGCAGTCGCCCGTCGCCTCCGAGTCCCGGGCCGTCACCGTTCCCCCGTGCCCCACAGCGGCCCGCGCACACGCGGCGGCATCCGCGACGGTGAAGCGGACCTGCCAGTGCGGACGCAGCTGCGGGTCGGGGGCCGATCCCAGCGCCCCGCCGCCGAGCGCGGCCACCGGCTGCCCCCCACAGACGAGGACGACCTCCTCGTCCTCGTACCGCACGTCGCAGCAGCCCGGGATCGTCCACCCGAGGACTTCCCCGTAGAAGATCGCGGCGTCGAAGGCGTCGCGTGTGACGAGGCGCAGCCACAGGGGCGCCTCCCGGCGCCAGGCGCCGAAGTTGTGGACGAGCGCGCCGGCCCAGACCCCGAACACCGCACCGGCGCGGTCGGACATCAAGGCCGCCCGCCCGGTAGGGAAGCCGATCGGGCCGACCCCGACCGTGCCACCGCGCTCCTGTACCCGGCCGGCCGTCTCGTCCGCGTCGGCCACGGCGAAATAGGGCGTCCACGCGACGGGAACCTGCAGAGCCGGAGCGACCGCTCCGATCCCCGCCACGGCTCTCCCCTGCGCGAGCGCCACAACGAACCGCTCACCCAGCGATCCCGCGCGGAACGTCCAGCCCAGGACAGCTCCGTAGAACGACTGCGCGGCCGCCAGGTCGCGAGCCGCCAGGCTCACCCAGCAGGGAGAACCGAGGACCGCGTGGTGCGACGTGGCGTCGTCCGGTCCGGTCCTGGAGATCAGCTTGCTGCTCATGAAGGGCCGCCCCCTTTCGGTGCCCGGGGGACTCGGTCAGGGCTCTGCCGACGACCGGGTACCCCCACCACCGCGTCCGACACACCTCACTTCAGGGGAACACCGTCCGCCGAACGTCCATGACCTGCCGTGACGTGGCGCCCGTCGAGTCGCATCCGGGCACGAGCGGCCGGAGAATCGAAGAGCAGTCGCATGTCGATGCTTCGGACCGGAGGCACCTACTCGGCGAGCGGCGTACCGCTCCTGATGGATGCCGGCGCCCGTTCCCGCGGCCCGCGCCGGCACACCGTTGAGGAGCGAACCCCGATGCTCACTGACATCACTGCGGGCGCCACCCACCGCCGTCGGACCTCCCGCCACGCCCACGACGACACCCCCGACACGACGGCGGCTTTCGCGCGCATGGCCGGTCTCGCCGAGGGCCCCGAGCGTGACCTGCTGTGCGAGGAGCTCGTCGAGGCGTGGCTGCCCATGGCGCACCGCATCGCCCGCCGCTACCGCAACAAGGGCGAAAGCACGGAGGACCTGGAGCAGGTCGCGGCCCTTGGACTGATCAAGGCGATCAACCACTACCGGCCCGAGCGCGGCCCCTTCCAGTGCTACGCCGTGCCCACCATCACCGGCGAACTGCGCCGGCACTTCCGCGACCGGATGTGGGACGTGCATGTGCCACGCCGCGTACAGGACCTGCGCAACAAGGTCCGTGCGGCCCGCCGCGAACTCACCGAGCGGCCGGGCAGCCCCGAGCCCGGCATCGGCGCCATCGCCGCGCACACGGGGCTGACCGAGGCGGAGGTCCTCGACGGGCTCAAGGCGATCGAGAGCTACAGCGCCCTGTCCCTCGACGCGGAGCTCTCCCCGTCGGGGCACAACGGGCAGAGCCTCGCCGACGCGCTCGGTGCACCCGACACCGCGTACGACCTCATCACCGACCGCGAGGCGGCCAAGACAGGGCTGCGCCACCTGCCCGAGCGTGAGCGCGCCATCCTCTACCTGCGTTTCTTCGAGGGCATGACGCAGGCGCGCATCGCCGAGCGGTTCGGCATCTCGCAGATGCACGTCTCCCGCCTCATCCACCTCAGCTGTGCGCGGGTACGCGCGGAGGCGGGCCGGGAGTTCGGGGCGGCCGACGGTGTGCGGGTCGCCTGACGTCCGGCGCTTTGCCCGGCCGTCAGGAGGACACTGGAACCAGGGGCTGAACTCCGCCCCCTGCCCCCGCCCCCCCTGCGGGAGTGAGGGTGGCAGCCGGCGGGGAGCGGCCGCCGCCGGGATGACTTGGGCGACGGCCGTTGGGCGCGAGGACGCAGCGCTTCCCCTCCGCGAGTGTCCTCGCGCCCGCTTTCTGTTGCCCCCGCACTCGACGAGCGCCTCACCGGCATCACGGTCACCATGTTCGAGGGGGGTTACGGGGGTTTACGGGGCACGGCGCGGGAACCCGATCGCGGGTGACGGAAGGAGGCCGACCGTGGCGCCGAGACTGGAACTGCCGGGGCGGGGCGAGTCGTACTGGATGCACACCAGCGGCACGACCGCCTACCCGCCGCTCACCGAGGACATCGAGGTCGACGTCGCGGTGATCGGCGGCGGAATCGCCGGGCTCAGCACCGCCTGGGAACTGACGCGCGCCGGCCGGACCGTCGCCGTCTTCGAGGCCGACCGCATCGCCGCCGGAGTCACCGGCTACACCACGGCCAAGGTGTCCGCGCTGCACACACTCGTGTACGACCGCCTGCGCCGCACGCACGGCGAGGAGGCCGCCCGGCTGTACGCGACGTCGCAGCAGGGCGCGGTGGAGCGCGTGGCCGAGATCTGCGCAGGGGTGGCGATCGACTGCGATCTGGAGCGCGTTCCGGCCTTCACCTACTCGGTCCGCCAGGAGGGCACGGAAGTGCTGCGGGCCGAGGCCGAGGCCGCCCGTGCCGCCGGTCTCCCGGCGCGGTACACCGAGGACACGGGCCTGCCCTTCGCCGTCGCGGGGGCGGTGCGGGTGGACGATCAGGCGCAGTTCCACCCCCGCAAGTACCTGCTGGCCCTGGCCGACGATCTGGTCGCCCAGGGCTGCGTGATCTTCGAGCGGTCCCGGGTGACCGAGATGCTCGGCGGCACCCCGTGCACCGTGACCACCGAGGCGCAGCACACGGTGACCGCGCGGGCCGTCGTCGTCACCACCCATTACCCGATCTTCGACCGCGCGTTCCTGTTCGCCCGCCTCCAGCCGCGCCGGGAACTGGTCGTCGCCGCCCCGCTCGCGTCCGACCCGGGCCCGCTCGGCATGTTCATCACCGAGGACGAGGGCAGGCGTTCGGTACGCACCGCTCCGTACGGCGCCGACGGGCGGCGGCTGCTCATCGTGACCGGGGAGAGCTTCACACCGGGTACGGGCGACGCGGGGGCGGCCTTCGCCCGGCTCGACTCGTGGATGCGCGAACGCTTCGCCGTCGAGCACACCGCGTACCACTGGGCGGCCCAGGACAACGACTCCGGCGACGGGATCCCGATGATCGGGCCCCTGCATCCAGGGGCCCGGCACGCGTATGTGGCGACGGGTTTCAACGGGTGGGGCATGAGCAGCGGCGTCCTGGCCGGGCAGCTGCTGAGCGGGCTGATCACCGGCGACGCCCCGCCGTGGGCCGACCTGTACGACCCCCGTCGCCTGTGGAGCACGGTGCGGGAAGCACCCGCTCTGCTGCGCCAACAGGCCGATGTCGCACGGCACTTCGTCCGCGACCGGCTGCACACCGCCCACGTCGACTCCGTCACCGAGATCCCGCCGGGATCGGGCGCGGTGGTGCGTGTCGACGGACACCGGTGCGCCGTCTACCGCGCCGAGGACGGCACGGTCCGCGCGGTCTCGGCGCGCTGTACGCATCTGGGCTGCATCGTGGCGTTCAACGCGGCGGAGACGACCTGGGAGTGCCCGTGCCACGGTTCACGCTTCGCCACGGACGGGTCGGTGCTTCAAGGGCCGGCCATGTGGCCGCTGGCACCGGTGGACCTGCCGGGTACATCGCTTGCACCGGATGACGGGGAAGGAGGCCCGAGCGGGGCGTGAACAGGACTGCCCGCTTCCATCGAGAGCCACCGAGAGACATCGACCGACAACGAGAAGCACCGAGAGACACGGAGAACGACGTGAACGGCACATCAGCTTCGACGGCCTTCCCGGCGGAGGCACCCTCGTCCCGGGACCTGGTGGAGGTCGTGCTCGGCGACTGCTCCGCGCCGGACGCCGACGCGGTCTTCCACCTTCTGGCCGACCACTTCGCCCACGACCGCGGCGAGGCCGTCCCGCACGGCAACGAGGGGCCGCGCCCCGCCGCGTGGACGGGCAACTTCCTCGTGGAGCACGCCCCCGCCGAGGTCTCCGGCACGGTGCTGGCCGGAACGGTCACGGCTGACCTCCAGGGCTGCCCCGTCGCGGTGGAACGCCTCTGCCGGACCCTGGACGCGGCCTTCGCCGTCGAGAAGGTCGGCACCGTCGCCGGCGACCAGGAGGTCGAGGTCCAGCTCCACCTCAAGAACCCGTGACCACCCACGCCGCCGTCCCTTCAGGAGGGAACCACCATGCCCCGAGGGTCCAACGCCAAGCGGGAGCGCCAGTACGAGCACATCAAGGAGAGCGCCGAGAAACGGGGAGAGAGCCGGAAGCGGGCCGAGGAGATCGCCGCCCGCACGGTCAACAAGGAACGCGCCCGCGCCGGTGAGTCCCGAATGGCCAGCAAGAGCTCGACGCAGGACATGTCGTCCGGCGAACGGGGTGGGCGGCGCTCGCACTCCGGCGCCGAGGGCCCCACGTACGACCAGTTGTACGCGCAGGCCCAGCGGCGCAACATCCACGGGCGGTCGTCCATGGACAAGGCGGAGCTCAAGAAGGCCCTCGGCTCCTGAGCCCCGCCCGGCCCGCACACACTCCGCCTCACTCCGCGGTCGCGACGGCGGCCTCCGGGACCGGCGCCCGCTCGGCCCGGCTCTGCGTGCGGCCGACGCGGCGGGCGGTGGCCACGCCCAGGAGCGCCAGCGCGCCGCAGGACGCCCAGACCGAGACGTACGCGGTCTCCGAGGCGATGTGCGCGCCGCGCACCTCCACGAGGAGGCGGTTCATGACCGCGGCGAAGGCCGCGCCCGCCACCGAACCGGCCAGGGTCTTGAGGGTGTTGTACATGCCGGTGCCGATGCCGGTCTGGTCGGCGGGCAGGTGCCGGATGAGCAGCGTGGGCAGGGTGGCGATGGCGGTTCCGACGCCCGCGCCGGCCACCATGCCGAGGACGGCCATCTGCCAGGGCGCGCTGTGGGCGAGGGCCATCCCGGCGTAGCCGAGCGCCACCAGCGTGAAGCCGCCGACGAGGGTGTGCTGCGGGCCGAACCTGCGCACCACACGGTCGGCGCAGGTGCCCGCCGCGGCCATCGCCACCGCGCCGCTGACCGTGAGCAGCGAGATGCCGAGCGTGTCCAGACCGAAGCCGAGGGGACGCGGGGCGGCGAAGAAGGACGGGTTGGCGGTCTGGGACCCGTACAGCACGCAGCCCGTGAGGAAGCTGAGGACGTAGGGCAGCGCCATGCTGGGCCGGGCCATGAGGCGTACGTCCACCAGGGGCTGCGGGGCCCGCAGTTCGACGCGGACGAACAGGGCGATGAGGACGAGGCCGAGGGCCAGGGCTCCGGCCGTGAGGGCGAGGCCTGCCTTGTTCGCGGTCGCCAGGCCGATCAGGACGGCGGCGAGGCCTGCGCTGAGGAGGGCCGCGCCCGCCCAGTCGACGCGGCAGAGCGCGCGGGTGGTGGACTCGGGTATCAGCCGGAACGCCACGGGCAGGCAGAGCAGGATGGCGACGGCGGGCAGCATCAGCAGGCCGTGGACGTCGTGCACGGAGCGAGAGAGCAGGCCGACGCCGATGGCTCCGAGGGTGGCGCCCAGGGTGAGCGCGCCGACCAGCATGCCGATGGCGGCGCCGACGCGCTCCTTCTGGACACGGTCGCGGACGATGGCGAAGTCGAGCGGGAGCCAGCAGGCGAAGACTCCCTGCAGCGCACGGCCGATCAGGAGGACGGCGAAGCTGTCGGCCGTGGCGACGATCACCGAGCCCACGGCCACGGCCACCATCGTGATCCGGATCAGCCGCCGGTGGCCGTAGATGTCACCGAGGCGGGACAGCACGGGTACGGAGATGCCGGCGACGAGCAGGAAGACGCTGTTGACCCAGTTCAGGTCGCCGGCGCTGACGTGCAGGTCGCTGCCGATGAGCGGCAGGACGACGGGCACGGATCCCTGGAGGATGCCGCTGCACAGTTCGATGAAGACGAGGAAACCGACGACGGACGCGGTCGACGCGGACGGGCTGCCTGGCGATGCGCTTCGGGGCATGGCGGGGTCTCCAAGGCGTGCTGGGGTACGGGCGGGGGCCCGCGGCGGGGCCCGGCCCGTGACGGGGACGGAGATACAGATGCGGATGAGGATGAGGGGAGTGGGGGGCGTGCGGGGCGGGGGTTTCAGCCCTCGGGGGTGTCCTTGCGCGGAGCCGAACCGGGCAGGCGGGGTACGTGTCCGGCCAGGGCGAGGTCGACGAATTGGTGGACCGTCTCCTCGCGGATCGGCGCGGGGCGGAAGGACCTCCGGTAGACGAAGAACCCGTTCCACAGGTCGAGCAGCGCGTCGGTGTCGATGTCCGGCGGCAGGTCGCCACGGGCGATCCCGCGCTGGAAGGCGGCACGTGCGTGGTCCCGCCGGTGCAGCACGACGTCGAGGAACGACTGCAGGACGGCCGACTCCTCGGCCGCGGCCTCGGTCAGGCACAGTCGGCTGAAGACGTCGCGGGCGCGGGAGAAGTCGTCGATGTAGTCGCAGACGATGAGCAGTTCGGCGCGGGTGTCGCCGACGTCGGGGACCGCGCGGACGTCGGCACGGGCCACGAGCACATCGGCGATCACCGCGGCTTTGTGCGGCCACCACCGATAGAGCGTCTTCTTGGAGACTTTGGCGCGCACGGCGATCTCGTCCATGGTCATCCCGAGGTAGCCGCTCTCGTCGAGCAGTTCCTCGGCCGCGCCGATGACGCGGTCACGGACTTCTTCGCTGCGTGGTCGGCCGGCCGGCCGCGCTGTGCTCGCCATGCGGTCCCATTTCGGGGCATGCGGACCCGCACGTCAATAGGAAACGGGAAGTTCCCGAAAGAAGTCACCCGCCCGTAACACGGCCGGCGCGCTCGTCTCTGATCTGCACCTGGCGGCTCATAGCCACGCCTCGGGTGAGCTGATACACATGACCCCCACGAAAGGAAACTCATCGTTTCCTTTTCCGCTCATGCGCTCACCCCGAGTGGAGGACCACCCCCATGCCCACAGTCGACTCATCCCTGCGCGACCGCGTCGCCGCCCGGCTCGACGAGTACAAGGACCGGTTGCTGGAGCTCAGTCACGAGCTCCACGCCGACCCGGAGACGTCCTTCGACGAGGTCCGCGCCGCGGGACGGCTCGGGGCGCTCCTCGAGGACGCGGGGTTCACGGTGGAACGCGGGGTGTGCGACCTGCCGACCGCGCTGACGGCGACGTACGGCAGCGGAGACCTGACGGTCGGGGTGTGCGCGGAGTACGACGCGCTGCCGCAGATAGGCCACGCCTGCGGGCACAACATCATCTGCGCCGCGGGCGCGGGCGCGGCGATAGCCCTGGCGGCCGCCGCCGACGAGCTGGGCTTCCGGGTGAAGCTGCTCGGCACGCCCGCCGAGGAGGAGGGCGGCGGCAAGGTGCTGATGCTGGAACGCGGCGCCTTCGACGACGTGACGGTGGCGATGATGGTGCACCCCGCCCCCGTCGATGTCGTGGACCCGCGCGGTTCCAGCAATGCGGTGGCCCGGTTCGAGGTCACCTTCACCGGGCGCGCGTCGCACGCCGCCGCGGCTCCCGAGGGCGGGCTCAACGCCGCCGACGCCGCGGTCGTCGCGCAGGTCGCGGTGGGCCAGCTCCGCCAGCAGCTGCGGGACGGCTACCGGGTCGCGGGAATCGTGCGGCACGGCGGCGAGCGGACCAACATCATCCCGGAGCGGACCGCACTCGAGTACGAGGTGCGCACACCCACCGGCGAGGAACTGGCCGAGCTCCGGGAGCGCGTGCTGAACTGCTTCCGCGGCGCCGCGCTCGCGACGGGCACCACCATGGAGGTGCGCCGCATCCAGCCCGACTACCTGGACCTGTGCCACGACCCGTCACTGATGGACGCCTACGCCCGCAATCTTCGGGCGACCGGGCGGGAGGTCCCCGAGCCGGGTCCGTCGCCGGTGGGTACGGGCGGCTCCACGGACATGGGCAACATCACGCACGCCATGCCCGCGATCCACCCGGCGATCGGGGTGCTCGGCGCCCAAGGCATGCCGCACACCCGCCAGTTCGCCGAGGAGGTATCCGGCTCGGGCGCGGACGAGGCGGTACTGGACGGCGCACTGGCGATGGCCTGGACCGGCCTCGACCTGGCCGCCGCCCCCCAGTGGCGCTCGCGCTGCGTGGCGTCCCGCCACGGCTGAACTCCCCGGCGCGCGGCGCGGGTCACGGCGCCGGGAAACGCCCCGCACGACGCTCGCAGTAGGCGCGCAGCCCGTCGACCAGGGCATGGATGGCGGGACGGGCGTAGTGCGACGCGTCCCACCCCGCGTACATGGGGACGGTCAGGGGGCCGTCGGGGGTGTTCACGATCAGGTCCCGGAGACCGAAGCGGGCCTCGTCGGTGACCAGGCAGACGCCTCGCCCCGCCGCCGCCAGCGCCTGGGCGAACGCCGCGGAGCCGGTCTCCGTGACGCCGGCCGGCACGAGGTCCGCCCGGCTGACGGCCTCGTCGACGACCAGGCGCGCCACGTTCGACCGGGTCATCAAGATCAGCGGCTCGGTGACGAGTTCGGCGAGGGTGACCGTGGTGCGCCTGTCCCAGGGATGGCCGGCGGGAACCTGGGCCAGGACCGGGGTACGCCCCAGAAACGCCGACTCCAAGGGAGCCGGAGCCGGGATCGTGGAGATGCCGAGGTCGGCGTCGCTGCGCATCAGCGTGTCGAAGACCCTGCTCGGCTCCTCCTGGATCGCGTCGCGCAGGGTGGGCCCCTCGGCCGCGCCGCCGGCCATGAACGGAGCCAGGAAGTACGCGACGGTGGCGGGCGGCGCGACCACCGTGAGCGCCGCCCCCTCGCCCTGGCTCATGGCAGCCATGGTCTCGGCGGCCTGTTCCGCACGGCGCACCAGGTCCTGGGCGATGGGGCGAAAGCGGCGGCCTGCGGCGTTCAGTGTCAGCGAACCAGGCCGCCGGGTGAAGAGCGAAACGCCCAAGTCCTTTTCCAGCGCGCTCAGTTGGCGCGACAGGGAGGGCTGGGCCACATGGACCCGGCGCGCCGCCGCCGTCACCGAGTCGGCCTCCGCAACGGCGAGGAAGTAGCGCAGCACCCGTAGCTCCATGGACAGCCTCCCGAGCGGCCAGTGCGACTCATGCCTCAAAGGCATGGGGTTCGTAACAATCAAGTATTAGACGGCATGGCCGGCCGAATTCAAACTATGGCTGTCCGCCCAACGTCCTCGCTCCTTCACCGAGGGTCCACCGTCCGGTCGTCCCGCGACCCGCGCCCTCACCGAAGGCTCCGTGTCCGCCGGAGGCTCCATGAACGTCCCCCGTCCCACCCCTGCCGCCGGGGACGCCCGCGCCGTGCGCCGGGCCCGCCGCGCCGGTCTCGCCTCGTTCGTCGGCACCACGATCGAGTGGTACGACTTCTACATCTACGGAACGGCGTCCGCGCTCGTCTTCGGCAAGCTGTTCTTCCCCGGAGTGTCACCGGCGGCCGGTGTGCTCGCGTCCTTCGCCACGTTCTGGGTCGGCTTCCTCGCCCGGCCGCTGGGAGGCATCGTCTTCGGTCACTTCGGCGACCGCATGGGCCGCAAGGGCACCTTGGTGACCACCCTGCTGATGATGGGCGCCGCCACCTTCCTCGTCGGCGTGCTGCCCACCCATGCGCAGATCGGGGTCGCCGCACCGTTCCTGCTGGCGCTGCTGCGCGCCGTCCAGGGCATCGCCGTGGGCGGCGAGTGGGGCGGCGCCGTCCTGATGGCGTCGGAGAGCGCGCCGAAGGGCCGGGCGTCCCGCTTCGCGATGCTCGTCCAGCAGGGCTCGCCGGCCGGGGCGATCCTGGCCACGCTCGTCTTCCTGGCCGCGGGCACGCTCGACGACGCGGCCTTCGCCGCCTGGGGCTGGAGGCTGCCCTTCCTGCTGTCGGGGGCGCTCGTCGTGGTCGGCCTCGTGATCCGCCTGAAGGTCGAGGAGTCGGACGACTTCGAGCGGGTCAAGGAGAGCGGCGACGTGGTGAAGCTCCCCCTCGCCGAGGTGCTGCGCACCGCCTGGCGCACCGTGCTGCTCGGCATCGGCGCCTCGATCATGGGCATCTCCGCCGCGTACTTCACCAACACGTTCGTGCTCTCCTGGACCACCAACGAGCTGCACATGAACCGGCAGACGATGCTGTACGTCCTGCTCGGCGTCTCCGTGATGCAGTTCCTGTGGCAGCCCGCCGCGGCACTCGTCTCCGAGCGGGTCGGCGAGGCCCGGTTCATGGTGTGCTCGCTGCTCGCCAACGTCGTCGCAGCCGTCCCGATGTTCCTGCTGATCAGCACGGCACGCCCGGCCCTGGTCCTCCTGGGCATCGCGCTCGCCGTCGTCAGCGGCTCCGGCTACTACGCCGTCCTCGCGGGATTCCTCGCCCGCGCCTTCCCCTCGCGGGTCCGCTACACCGGCATCTCCCTGTCGTACCAGCTCTGTTCGACGATCGTCGGGGGCACGACGCCGCTGGTGGCCCAGGCACTTCTGACGTCCGGCGGCGGCTCCATCTGGCCCGTCGTCGCGTTCTACGCACTCCTGCTGCTGGTCACCACGGCGTGCGTCGCCGCTCTTGCCCGGTCCACCGGTCGCCGCGCACCTCAGGCGCGGCCCGTTCCGGCGGCCGTCTGACACCGCCGCACCCTCCACCCCGGCCGCCACACCCCCCTCACCAAGGAGTTGACCACCGTGCGCTTCGACACCGTGTTCCGCAACGGGCGTTTCACCACGCTCGACCCCGACCGCCCCACCGCGCACACGATCGGCGTGCTCGGGGGCCGGATCGCCGCCCTCGACGACGAGGTGCGGGGCTGCACCGCCGACACGGTCGTCGACCTCGGCGGCGCGCACGCCGTGCCCGGCTTCAACGACGCGCACCACCACCTCAGCCTGGTGGGCAAGGGCCTGCGCGAACTCGACCTCTCGTACGAAGCGGCGCCCGGCCTCGACGCGTTGTACGCGGCGGTGGCCGAGCGGGCCGCCACGCTGCCCGCCGGCGCCTGGGTCCTGGGCGCGGGCTACGACCAGAACAAGATCGGCGCTCATCCGACCGCCGCAGCTCTCGACCGGGCCGCCCAGGGGCGTCCCGTCTGGCTGGTGCACACCTCGCACCACATGGCGGTGGCCAGCACGGAGGCGTTCGCGCGGGCAGGGTTCACCGATCTCCGCGCCCTGCCCGACGTCCCGGGCGGTCACGTCGAACGCGACGCGGCCGGACGGGCCGAGGGCCTGCTCCAGGAGACGGCGATGCACCTGGTCGAGCGCGTGCTCCGTCCGGAGCCCGCCGAGGAGTGGATCGCCAACATCGCGGCCGGGTCGCAGGCGGCCCTCGCGACGGGACTGACCAGCGTGACCGAGCCGGGCATCGGCGTCGTCGACGGAATCGGCAACGGCCCCGCCGATCTGGACGCCTACATGCGCGCACGGGAACGGGGTCTGCTCGGTGTCCGGATGACCCTCATGCCGTACATCACCGCACTGCACGACTGCGGCGCCTTCGAGCCGAACTCCTCCTGGTACGGGCTCGATCTCGGCCTGCGCACCGGGTTCGGGGACGAGTGGCTGCGCATCGGGCCGACGAAGATGATGTCCGACGGTTCGCTGATCGGCCGGTCGGCGGCGATGTGCTGCGACTATCACGACTCACCCGGCAACAAGGGTCTTCTCCAGCACGAGCCCGAGCAGATCCGCCGGTACATCGCCGAGGCCCACCGGTGCGGCTGGCAGATCGCCACGCACGCCATCGGTGACGCCGCCCTGGACGTCGTCCTCGACGCGTACGCGGACGCGCAGCTCCGGTATCCGAGAGCCGACGTGCGACACCGGGTCGAGCACGCGGCGGTGACGAGCGAGGCGCAGGTCGCCCGGATCGCGGAGCTCGGCCTGCTCCCCGTACCGCAGGGCCGGTTCCTCTCGGAGATCGGCGACGGGCTGCTCGCCGCGCTCGGTCCCGAGCGGGGGCAACTCGCCTACCGCATGCGGTCGTTCCTGGACGCGGGTGTGGTGCTGCCCGGTTCCACGGACGCGCCCGTGGTCGCCGGCGACCCGCTCCTGAGCATCCACGACATGGTCAACCGGCGTACGGCCACGGGCGCGCCGATCGCCCCGCACGAGGCGGTGACCGCGAGGGAGGCCCTGTGCGCGTACACGATCGGCTCCGCCTACGCGGTCCACGAGGAGCACGTCAAGGGAAGCCTGACCCGTGGGATGCTCGCCGACTTCGCGGTCCTCAGCGGCGATCTGCTCGGCGTCGCCCCCGAGCGCATCGGCGAGCTGACGGTGGGGGCGACCGTCGTCGGCGGGCGGGTCGCCCATGACGCCGGGGCCCTGAAGGTCTCGTGAGCGGCCCGGGGTGCCGTCAGTCGCGCTCGGCTCCCGGTTCTTCGCGCAGGGGCCGGGCCGCCATCAGTTCGGCGAGCGTCCCGGTGGGCACGGCGAGTTCGCGTTCCGCGGTGGTGACGGCCATGGCTGCCACCGCCGGGGAATGGTCGGTGCGTTCCGTGTTGGCTTGGGCGCCGAGCCCGTCCAGGACCACGAGGATCTGGATCGCGGTCACCTCGGGGTCCTCGGTGCGGAAGACTCCGGCGGCCACTCCGTCGCGGATGAGCTGGATCAGGCGTTCGCGCCACCGGGCCTCCTGGTGGTCCACCCGGTCGCGCAGCCTGTCGCGGTAGCGGCTCAGGTGCCTGGCGTTGAGCCACAGCCGGCTCATGCCGTCGTAGCGGTCCCCCGCGGTCAGGAGGAAGAAGCGGGCCAGGTCCTCCAGCGCCTCGCCCTCGGGCCGGTCGGCGGGGATCAGCTCGTCCAGCTCGGCCGTCGCCGCCACACCGAAGGCCTCGGCGACGAGGTCCTCCGCGACCGGGAAGTAGTGGCTGATCAGGCCGGGGCGCACCGCGAGCTCGTCGGCGACCCGGCGCATCGTGATGCATTCGAGGCCCTCCTCGAGCGCGATGGCCGCGGCGGCGGCCACGATCTCGGCGCGGCGGGCCTCGGGATTCTTCCGCACCCGTTTCGGCCGAGTGCTTGACGGCACCCTCTGCTCACTATTGGATTCGTGGCCAATAGACAAGTCGGCTCCCGTGCTCGCCTGTTCGGAGGACTGCATGGCTCCCACGATCCCAGACCCCTCGGCGCCTACCGCCGCACCCCCCGCCGACCAGGCCGGGCGCGTGGAGGCGCACGGCATCGACTTCATCCCCGAGGCCGAGCGGCACGGCCGCGCCCGCGAGTTGTTCGCCGTGTGGGCCGCGCCCAACGTCAGCTACCTCAGCCTCGTGGTCGGCGGCGCGCTGATCCTCATGGGTCTCAGCCTCTGGCAGGCGCTGGCGGTGATCGCGGTGGGCAACCTGTGCTGGGCGTTCGTCGGACTCGTCGCCGTGAGCGGGCCCGCGGCCGGCACCCCGAGCCAGGTGATCATGCGCGCGATGTTCGGCGTGCGGGGCAACCGGGCGAACATCGCCCTGACCGGCTGGTTCGTATCCGTCTGCTATCTGGCCATCAGCTGGGCCGCGGCCTCGCTCTCCGCCTTCAGCCTCGTCGACAAGGCCGGCATCGCCGTCACGACAGGAGTCAAGGTCGTCGTCATCGTGGCGCTCGCCGCGGCGACGCTCGCCATCAGCGTCTACGGCCACGCCACCATCGTGAAGCTCTACCTCCCGTTCACCCTGGCCCTGACTGCGGTCTTCGTCGTCCTGGCCGGCTACGTCCTCGGCCACGTCGACTGGGGCTACGCGCCCGAACACCCGCTCCACGGAACGGAGTTGTGGGCCGTGGTGATGGGCGGCATCACACTCGTCGCCTCCGCGCCGCTCTCGTACAGCAACAGCGCCGACTTCGCCCGCTACCTGCCCCGCACCACCTCGCCGGGAGCGATCGCCGGGTGGACCGCACTCGGCGCCTACGTGCCCGGCGTCCTGTTCACCGCGCTCGGCGCCCTCGCGGGAACCGCGCTCGACATGTCCGACCCGCAGACCGCTCTCGAAACCATCCTGCCGGCCTGGTTCAAGCCTGCCTTCCTGCTGGCCGTCATCCTCGGCGCGATCTGCAACAACGCCATGACCGCCTACAGTTCCGGCCTCGCACTGCAGTCGATAGGCGTCCGGATCCGCAGGTCCCGCAGCGTCGCCCTCGACGGAGCCCTCGGTGTGGCGCTGACGCTGTACGCGCTGCTCGTCTCCAACTTCCTCGACACGGTGAACAACATGCTCGAACTCATGGTGGCGCTGATGGGCCCGAGCATCGCCATCTACGCGACCGACATCCTGTGGCGCCGCAACCGCTACGACGGCAGGGAACTGACCGACGAGTCCCGGGGCAGCGCGTTCTGGTACACAGGCGGTGTCAACTGGGCCGGGGTGACCGCCCTGGTGGTCGCCACCGCCGTCGCCTCCCAGTGCGTCAACACGCAGATGTACACCGGGCCGATCGCTCGGGCGGCAGGCGGCACGGACCTCTCGCTGCCGGTCGGGATCCTGGTCTCCGCGGCCGTGTACCTCGCCATGATGCGCGCGCCGCGCCCAGCCGCGGCCGGGCGCGGGTGACCGGGGACACCACCGCAGGGCATGCCGACGCCCGGAGCCTCCAAGTGCCGCGCCGGGCCGGCCTGTTCACCTCACCTGAGCAGGCGTCTGCTCCTCGCGCTCGCCACGAGCTCGTCGACCGTGGCCAGCTTGACCCGTGGCCGGCCGGCCTCGCGGCCCCGCGCGGCCTCGGCCCGTTCGATCGCCACCAGGCCCTTCGCGTCGAGGACACGCCGGTTGCGGCGCCTGGCCAGCCGGTGGAAGGCCTTGGGTGCGTGCGGTGGCGTCGGCAGCGCGCCGGAGACTGCGTCGGCCAGCAGCGTGGCGACCGTCTCGGCCGCGCAGGTGCGGTTGGCGCCGATGCCGCCGCTGGGGCCGCGCTTGATCCAGCCCACGACGTACGTTCCGGGCATGCCGGTGACGCGTCCGCCCTCGTGCGGGACGGTGCCGGTGGCCTCGTCGAAGGGGAGGCCGCGAAGCGGTCCTCCGCGGTAGCCGATCGCGCGCAGCACCATGCCCGCCGCGATCACCCGCTCCCCCGACGCCCCTTCGGTGCGCACGGCTTCGACCTGTTCGGATCCGAGCAGCTCGACCGGCGAGCTGTGGAAGCGCAGGACGATGCGCCGCCCGGGCGGCGGTGGCACGTCCCCGTCGAAGGAGCCGCGGGGAACGCCGCGCAGGACGGCGGCTCTGTCGTGGGGACCGGCCGCGTCGATGGCCGCGCCGATCAGAGGATCGTGGTCGTCGACGAGCAGTTGGAGACCCGGCACGTGCTTGAGCGCGAGCAGCTCCGACGTGGTGTACGCGGCGTCCTCGGGACCGCGGCGGCCGAGCAGGACCACTTCGCGTACCGAGCTCGCGCGCAGCGCCTTCAGTGCGTGGTCGGCGATGTCGGTGCGGGCGAGGGTGTCCGGGTCGGCGAGCAGGATCCGGGCGACGTCGAGGGCGACGTTTCCGTTGCCGACGACCACGACGCGTTCGGCGGAGAGGTCGATCGCGTCGTGCGCCACGTCCGGATGGGCGTTGTACCAGGCGACGAAGGTGCGGGCCGAGATGCTGCCGGTGAGGTCCTCGCCCGGGACGGACAGGCTGCGGTCGGCGGCGGCACCGACGGCGTAGACGACCGCGTCGTGGTGCTCGGCCAGCTCCTGCGGGGTGACGTCCTCGCCCACTTCGAGGCCCAGGTGCATGCGTACCCGGTGATGGGTGTGGAACCGGGCGAAGGTCTCGCCGACCTTCTTGGTGGCGGGGTGATCGGGCGCCACGCCGTAACGCACGAGGCCGCCGGCCACCGGCAGCCGGTCGATGAGGGTCACCTCGGCGTTGGTGTGCAGGAGCAGGTCCTGCACCGCGTACATCCCGGCCGGTCCGGTGCCGACGACGGCGATCTTGAGGGGCGCCAGGTCGGACGGCAGGACGCGCGGGAACGAAGGGCCGCCCCACGCATGGAGGTTGGGGCCGTCCTCGACCGCGCCCGTACCCGAATGCGTAGGCCCGTCCCTGTCTTCGAAGTACGCGGCGTTGATCGCGGCGTACTCCTGCTGAGACGGGGACAGGCGGTCCACCGGGAAGATCGCGTCGACCGGGCACGCGTCGGCGCACGCGCCGCAGTCGATGCAGGACACCGGGTCGATGTGCAGCATCTCCGTGCTGTCGAACGCCCGCTCCTCGGGAGTGGGGTGGATGCAGTTGACCGGGCAGACGGCGACACAGGTCGCGTCGCTGCAGCAGGTCTGGGTGATGGCGTACGTCATGTCGTCAACTCGCGTCGGCTCAGATGAGGTTGGCACGCTTGTAGAACGCCAGCGCCGGCTTGGTGAGCAGCCGGGCGGAGGCCAGGAACTCCATGAGGCCCGAGCAGCTCGCACGCATCATGGACTTGTGGTGCTCGTTGGCCCCGGCCTCGGCCACGGCGCGCCGCACGTCGAGTCCGGCGCTCTCGTAGACCTGCCGGCGGACCATGCTCGTCACGATGAAGTAGGACGCGGTCGCGACCAGGAAAGCGTTGATGTGCCGGCGGATCCGGCCCGCGCCCGCGAGGCGCTTGCGCGTCTGGTCGCGGGCGAACTTCATGTGCCGTGACTCCTCGACGACATGGATGTTGTTGATCGTGCGGACGAACGGCACGACCCGCTCGTCGCGCATCCAGTCGCGCTGCATGACGTCGAGGACCTCCTCGGCCACCAGGATCGCGGCGTACGCCGCCTCCCCGAAGGCGAGCGTCTTGAAGACGCGGCCGAGTTCGATGACGAGCCGGTGCGGCCGGTAGGCCGGCGCCCCCAGCTTCTCGGCGCCGCGGGCGAACATGATCGAGTGGCGGCACTCCTCGGCGACCTCGGTGAGCGCCCACTGGAAGTCGGCGCTCGTGGGGTCCTTGGCGTACATGTCGCGCAGCACCATCTGCTGAAGGATCATCTCGAACCAGATGCCGGTGCTGGCCACCGACGCGGCTTCCTGTCGCGTCAGTTCCCTGCGCTGTTCCTCGGTCAGCTCCGCCCAGTACGCGGTGCCGTAGAGCGTGCTCCACTCCGGGCTCGCGCCGTGGAAGTCCTTGTCCAGCGGCGTCTCCCAGTCCACCTCGGTCGCCGGGTCGTACGCCAGCACGGCGGCCGACTCCAGCAGTCGCCGCGAGACGCCGCGCTCGTCGGGGAGTTCGTGCGAGTCCGGCCGAACAGTGCTGCTTGCCATGCTGCGGCTCCTTGGATCAGACGTGTGCGTTCCTGTCGGTGCGCTGCCGTGTCCGTCGCGGCCCGTCGGCGCGGCG
Source organism: Streptomyces sp. NPDC045026 (assembly GCF_056432625.1). Taxonomy (NCBI): domain Bacteria; kingdom Bacillati; phylum Actinomycetota; class Actinomycetes; order Kitasatosporales; family Streptomycetaceae; genus Streptomyces; species Streptomyces sp. NPDC045026. Next base: position 55,607 of record NZ_JBWKIS010000010.1, on the reverse strand, counting down.
CCGCCTGCCGGCTCCGCGGGCTGCGCGAAGACACCAGGTCAGCACGGTTGGACGGGGGCTCCGCAGAGGCCACCCGCCCTCTTGTTAGACGGACCGTATAACAAGGGGGCACCTTGGCCTACCCCCCGGTAAGTAGCGGGCCACGACCCCGTGCACCCCGCCGGTGGCGACGCGGTCACGCCTGCCGGTAGCCGCGATCCTGGACCAGGCCGCGCGCGACGCGGGCGAAAGCGCGCGCGGCCGCGCTCTCATAGGCACTCTCCCTGCGCAGGAGCACGGCGGTGCGGGTCGGCAGCGGCGGGTCGAGAGCGACGGGCCGCAGGTGCGGGTGGTCCTCGGCGATGGCGTCGGGAAGCACGGTGGCCAGCAGACGGGAGCGGCGCACGATCTCGGTGAGCGCCAGAATGCTGTTGGCCTCGACGGCGACCGTCGGATCGACGCGGTGCGCGGCGAGATAGTCGTCGATGTAACCCCGCGTCGCGAAATCTCCGCTGAGCAATGCGAGTTGGCGGTCCGACAGATCGCGTACGGGCAGCGGCCGGTCGCCCCGGGCCGCATGGCCGTCGGCGCTCACGACGAGGCTCAGGTGTTCGGTGAACAGCGCCGTGGCGGCGATACCCGCCTGATGCACCCCCTCGAAGGCGATCCCGAGGTCGAGTTCGTCGGCGAGCAGGCTTGCCTCGATGCGATCCTGCGTCATCTCCCGTACGTCCACAGTGATTCCCGGATGCCGACTGCGCAGCGCGTCCACCAGCGGGCCGATGAGGTAGACGGTGAATGTCGGCGTCATGGCCAGGCGGAGGTGACCTCGCGAGAGGTCCGCGACGTCGAGCACGGCGCGGTCGGCGGCCGCCAGGTCCCTCAGGACTCGCTTCGCGTAGTACACGTACGCCTCGCCCGCGTCGGTGGGACGCACGGTCCGGCCGCTGCGGTCGAGGAGCTGGGCGCCGACGACCCGCTCCATCTGTTTGATCTGCTGCGACAGCGTCGGCTGGGAGATGCGCAGCTCCTCGGCGGCGCGGGTGAAGTTGCCGTGCTCGGCCACCGCGATGAGATAGCGGAGATGACGAAGTTCGGGGCCCATGTTCCGACTATAGGCCGGGCCATAGACGCCATCGATAGGAGTCATGGTCATTGCGTCTTGGACGCTATAGGTGCTGGTCATGCATGGTGGATCTCGTCAGCCCGACGGGCCGGCAGTCATCGAAGGGAGTGACCCGTGCAGGACCTCTCGGACGGACTCGCGCGATTTCGCCGCGACGTCTTTCCCGCGAAGGCGGGGCTCTTCGCCCGCCTGGCCACCACCCACCGCCCGAGGACGCTGTTCATCGGCTGCTCGGACGCCCGCGTGGTCCCCGAACTGATCACGCAGAGCGAGCCCGGGGAGCTGTTCGTCGTCCGCACCGCGGGCAATCTGGTCCCGGCCTATGCGTCGGACCCCGACGGCGTCGCGGCGAGCATCGAGTACGCCGTCGCCGTGCTGCACGTGAGCGACATCGTCGTCTGCGGCCACTCCGCCTGCGGGGCGATGACCGCCCTGGCCGAGGGGCACGACCTCAGCGCGGCGCCGGTCGTCTCCCGGTGGCTGCGGCACGCGGACGCCGCCCGGGCGCGGGTCGCCGCGGCCCCGGCCGCACCAGGCCCCGCCAGGGTCGCCGCCCTGGTGCGGGCGAACGTGGCCGCGCAGTTGCAGAACCTCGCCACCCACCCCTCCGTGGCCCGTGCGCTGACCGACGGAACGCTCACCCTGCACGGCTGGGTGTTCGACATCGCCACCGGCGGCGTCGACCCGGTCGACGCCGCCGCGGTCGCGGCCTGACCGCACCGACCGGACCCACACACCGATCCCCCGACCCCGAAGAGGAACTCCCCATGCCGCACGCCCAGTTCGACCCCACCGCCCGCGAGGCCCTCACCGTCACCGCCGTCGAGGCCAAGACCCGCAAGGATCTGACCTGGCAGCAGATCGCCGACGCCGCCGGGCTGTCGCCGGCCTTCGTCACCGCGGCCGTGCTCGGCCAGCACGCCCTGCCGCAGACGTCCGCCGAGGCCGTCGCGGAACTCCTCGGTCTCGACGACGACGCGGCCCTCCTGCTCCAGACCATCCCGACGCGCGGCTCGATCCCCGGCGGCATTCCGACCGACCCGACCATCTACCGCTTCTACGAGATGCTCCAGGTGTACGGCACCACCCTCAAGGCCCTCGTCCACGAGCAGTTCGGGGACGGCATCATCAGCGCGATCAACTTCAAGCTCGACGTGAAGAAGGTCGCCGACCCCGAGGGCGGTGAGCGCGCCGTGATCACTCTCGACGGCAAGTACCTCCCCACGAAGCCTTTCTGAGTCTTCGTCAGCGCCTGACAGCCACCCGCACGCGGGCCGGAGCCCGACCCGGCTCCGGCCCGCCGCGCCCCGGCCCGCGCAGCGCCGCCTGCGCCCGGTCGGTCACGCAACTCCCCGGAGGACCCCCATGGACTTCGCCCAGCGCACCATCGACCTCGCCCGCCGGAACGTCGAAGAGGGCGGGCGCCCCTTCGCCACCGTCATCGTCAGGGACGGCGAGATCCTCGCCGAGAGCCCCAACATGGTGGCCCAGACCTCCGACCCGACCGCGCACGCGGAGATCCTCGCCATCCGCGAGGCCTGCCGCAGGCTCGGCACCGAGCACCTGGTCGGCGCCAGCATCTACGTACTCGCCCACCCCTGTCCGATGTGCCTGGGCTCGCTGTACTACTGCTCCCCCGACGAGGTCGTCTTCCTCACCACCCGCGACGCCTACGAGCCGCACTACGTCGACGACCGCAAGTTCTTCGAGCTCGACACCTTCTACGGCGAGTTCGCCAAGGACTACACCGAGCGGCGCCTGCCCATGCGGCACGAGCCGCGGGACAACGCCGTCGAGGTGTACCGGCTGTGGCAGGAGCGCAACGGCGGCAGCCGCCGGGTTCCCGGCGCGCCGACGGCCTGAGTCCGGCCGCACGCCGACTCACCCCGGGACGCCGTTGCCGACCTGCGCCGGTAGCGCGAACGCGGTGCACCCCTGTGGCACATCTGCCGTCGGCAGGCCGCCGCGGCTCCCCCGGTCGATGTCGGCGATCAGGTCCCGCAGCGCGGCGCAGCCGTGCGGTGGCGGCAACCGGCCGTCCAGCGCGGCGAGCGCGCGGTGCGCACGCTGCCGGGCCCTGCCGGTGCGGCCTTCGCTGCGGTCGACGAAGGCCTGGGCGTACTGGGCGACGAGACAGGCCCAGGCGTCGCCGCGGATGCCGGGCTGGCGCAGGGCGCGACGTGCGCTCCTGCGCGCCTCCCGCGGCGAGTGCGCCGCCTGGGCCACGGCGAGAGCGGCCATGCTCACCGCGGGCGGCGGACCGCCCGGGGCGTGCGGCGGGATCGTGTCCGCCGCCTCCTTGAACTGCTCGGTGGCCCGTTCGAGGTCGCCCTCGTGGAGCGCCAGCACGCCCTGGACGTGCGCGATCCGGCCGACGGTCGCGTCGTCCCCCGCCAGGACCGCGGCCGGCCAGGCGTGCTGGAGCAGTTCGTTCGCTCCGTACGGGTCGCCGTACGCCGTGAGCCAGGCCGCGAGGCACAGGCCGCGCGCGATCAGGAGGGTGTCCAAGCGGCACATCGGGAGCAACCGCAGCAGATGGCGGCGCCCCTCGTCGACGGCGTCGTGGACCGCCCACCAGAACCACAGGTTCAGGACGGACTCCAGGGCCGCCACGGCGAGTTCGGGCTCCCGGGGCGCGTACTCGAGCATGGCCCTGAGCCCTTCGGCCTCGTCCAGGACGAGCCGTACGGCCTGCGGCTGGCTGCCGAGGTTCCACAGGTTCTCCGCCAGCGCGGCCACCCGGTGGAAGTGGATCGCGCGGCGTTCGGCGGCGACCTCGAACTCCCTTGCCTCACGCAGGCGTTCACCGCCGAAGTCGTGGGCGACGGGGGTCATGCGGTAGCGGGGTTCGCGGATGCCTCCGGGGTCCCGTACCGGAGTCAGGACGCCGACCGCGGCGAGGCGGGCCAGGCATGCGGGCACCCGGGACGGCTCGAGGCCGCCGCCGGCGCAGACGAACGCCGCCGTCGACTCGTCGAAGTCTCCGGCCAGGATGCCGGCGCGGGCCCACACGATCCGCTCGTCGCGGTCGCACAGCACGTAGGCCGCGGCGACGGCGTCCCTCAGCGACCGGTGGCGGGGAGCCGCCATGTCCGGTGCGCTCAGCCAGCACTGGTGTTCCTCCAGCCGGTCCGCGACCTCCTTCACGCTGCTCCTGGCGGCCTGCACCGCGGCCAGCTCGACCGCGAGCGGAAGCCCGCCCACGGACCGGCAGATGTCCGCCGCCGAGCTCAGGTCCGCATCCTCGGTGTCGAAAGCGGCGCCCGCCCGGTCCAGGAACCGGTCCAGGAACAGTTCGACGGCAGGCGCGGTCCCCTGGTCGTCGGCGGGCTCGGTGCTGAGCGGCGCGAGGCGCAGCACGGCCTCGTCGCCGAGTCCGAGGGGCCGGCGCGCGGTCACCAGGACGCGCAGCGTCGGTACGAACTCCAGCAGCGTCTGCACCATGCCCACGCACTCGGCATGGACCGGATCGACATCGTCGAGGAAGAGCAGCACGTCAGCTGCGCGCAATCGGTCCGCGAGGGCGCCGCCACCTGCCGCGCCGCGCCGCCCGCGCATCCCGGCCGCCGCCTCCATGACGGCCGCGGCCAGTGAGTCGTCGGGCACGTCCGGGACAGGACCGGGCCCGGGACCGGCGTCCGCACCGACACCAGGACCAGCGCCCTGCCCGCCCTGCCCACCCTCCGGCCAGCGGACCGACAGGATGCGCGGCCCTGTCCCCTGCGGGCCGATGCCGGCGAGCGCGTCCGCGGCGAGCCGGCTCTTGCCCACGCCCACCTCGCCGGCCACCGTCACCAGCCGGTGGTCCTCCAGGAGCGTGCGCAGGGTCTGCGACTCCCGCTCCCGGCCCACCAGAGGACCGGGCGCCGGTCCGCGGTTCTCCGGCGACGGCGTGCTGTCGCCGCCCTCGTGTGTCCACACGTCCGCCATGCTCCGCACATTCCTGCCCCTCGTCCGTCGGCAGCCGCCGCCGTCCGTAGCCCGCGCCCACCCTGTGCAGAACCGTCACTGCACCCGCGCCACGGCTACCCCAACGCCTGAGCGGCCCCAGGGTGTCGTCGCCTGACGACTGTCCACCCATCACGCGGAACACTCGAACCCGTGCCCGACTCCACGGAGGGGTGGAAGGTCACCGGAAGTGAGCAGTTTTGGAGAAGCGCCGGTCATCCGCCGCGCCTAGCCTGAACTGCGTGGACAGCGCCCCTCACGGCAGCTTCCCGCCCGTCCTCGGACCGGACGGCCCCGACCGCACCCCCCGACCTCAGGAGTGATCATGACCAGCTCTTCCACCCAGGGAATCAAGACCGTGCTGCACCCCGTCTCCGACCTGGCCAAGGCCAAGGCGGTGTACGTCGCCCTGCTCGGCGCGGAGCCGACGGCCGACGCGCCCTACTACGTCGGCTTCGACGTCGAGGGCCAGCACATCGGGCTCGTGCCGGGCGGCGGGGGCATGACCTCGCCGGTGACGTACTGGCACGTACCGGACATCGCGGCGAAGCTCGCCGAGGTGACCGCCGCGGGTGCCGTGGTGAAGGAAGCCGCACACGACGTCGGCGGAGGCCGCCTCGTGGCCACGTTCACCGACCCCGACGGCAACGTGCTCGGGGTGCTCCAGGACAGCTGACGGGAGGCCCGGCCTGCCGGGCCCCGGGCAGAAGCCCAGCAGGAGAACAGGACCAGGCGGACGGCTCGAAGCTGGTTAGATCGAGCCGGCGACGCCGACGGGGCCCGCGAGGGCGGTCCCGCGCAACAGATGGAGACACGATGACCATGGCCAAGGGGACGCAGGCGCAGTCACCTGCGCCGCACGCTGCCGACAGCCACGATCTGATCCGCGTGCACGGTGCGCGCGTGAACAACCTGAAGGACGTCAGCGTCGAGCTCCCGAAGCGCCGGCTGACGGTGTTCACGGGTGTCTCCGGCTCGGGCAAGAGCTCACTGGTCTTCGGCACGATCGCCGCAGAGTCGCAGCGGATGATCAACGAGACGTACAGCACCTTCGTACAGGGCTTCATGCCGACGCTGGCCAGGCCCGAGGTCGACGTGCTCGACGGTCTGACGACCGCGATCATCGTCGGCCAGGAGCGGATGGGCGGCGACGCCCGCTCCACGGTCGGCACGGCCACCGACGCCAACGCGATGCTGCGCATCCTCTTCAGCCGGCTCGGCAAGCCGCACATCGGCTCGGCCAAGGCGTTCTCCTTCAACATCGCCTCGATCAGCGGCGCGGGTGCGGTCACCATCGAACGCGGCGGCGAGAAGGTGAAGGAGCGGCGCAGCTTCAGCATCGTCGGCGGCATGTGTCCGCGCTGCGAGGGCCGCGGTTCGGTCACCGACTTCGACCTGACTGCGCTGTACGACGACAGCAAGTCGCTCAGCGAGGGCGCGCTCACCGTTCCCGGCTACAGCGTCGAGGGCTGGTACGGCCGGATCTACCGCGGCTGCGGCTTCTTCGACCCGGACAAGCCGATCCGCAAGTTCACCAAGAAGGAACTGCACGACCTGCTCCACAAGGAGCCGACCAAGATCAAGGTCGACGGCATCAACCTGACGTACGAGGGTCTGATCCCGAAGATCCAGAAGTCGATGCTGTCGAAGGACATCGACTCGCTGCAGCCGCACATCCGCGCCTTCGTGGAGCGGGCGATGACGTTCACGTCCTGTCCCGACTGCGGCGGCACACGGCTGAGCGAGGCGGCCCGGTCGTCGAAGATCAAGAAGATCAGCATCGCCGACGCCTGTTCGATGCAGATCAGCGATCTCGCCGAGTGGGTGCGGGGCCTCGAGGAGCCGTCGGTCGCGCCGCTGCTGAAGGCGCTCGGGGACACCCTCGACTCGTTCGTGGAGATCGGGCTCGGCTACCTCGGCCTCGACCGCCCGGCGGGCACGCTCTCCGGCGGCGAGGCACAGCGCGTCAAGATGATCCGGCACCTCGGATCGTCCCTCACCGATGTCACCTACGTCTTCGACGAGCCGACGATCGGGCTGCACCCGCACGACATCCAGCGCATGAACGATCTGCTGCTGCGGCTGCGCGACAAGGGCAACACGGTGCTGGTCGTCGAGCACAAGCCGGAGGCGATCGCGATCGCCGACCACGTCGTCGACCTGGGCCCGCGCGCGGGCACCGAGGGCGGCGAGGTCGTGTTCGAGGGCACGGTCGAGGGGCTGCGGGCCAGTGACACGCTCACCGGGCAGCACCTGGACGACCGCGCGACGCTGAAGCCGGCGGTGCGGACGCCGACGGGGAAGCTGGGGGTGCGCGGCGCGGGCACCAACAATCTCCAGGACGTCGACGTGGACATCCCGCTCGGCGTACTGACCGTCGTCACGGGCGTCGCGGGCTCGGGCAAGAGCTCACTGATCCACGGCTCGGTGGCCGGGCAGGACGGGGTGGTCACGGTCGACCAGGCCGCGATCCGCGGCTCGCGGCGCAGCAACCCGGCGACGTACACCGGACTGCTCGACCCGATCCGCAAGGCGTTCGCCAAGGCCAACGGTGTGAAACCGGCTCTCTTCAGCGCCAACTCCGAGGGCGCCTGCCCCACCTGCAACGGCGCGGGCGTCATCTACACGGATCTGGCGATGATGGCCGGGGTCGCCTCCGTCTGCGACGACTGCGAGGGGAAGCGGTTCCAGGCCTCGGTCCTCGACTACCACTTCGGCGGGCGCGACATCAGCGAGGTGCTCGCAATGCCGGTGGCCGAGGCCGAGCAGTTCTTCGGCGCCGGGGAGGCACGCACACCGGCCGCGCAGAAGATCCTCCAGCGGATGGCCGACGTCGGGCTCGGCTACCTCACCCTCGGGCAGCCGCTCACCACGCTGTCCGGCGGCGAGCGGCAGCGGCTCAAGCTGGCGACGCACATGGCCGAGAAGGGCGGGGTCTACGTCCTCGACGAGCCGACGACCGGCCTCCACCTCGCCGATGTCGAGCAGTTGCTCGGGCTGCTCGACCGGCTCGTCGACTCCGGCAAGTCCGTCATCGTCATCGAGCACCACCAGGCGGTCATGGCCCACGCCGACTGGATCATCGATCTCGGTCCCGGCGCCGGTCACGACGGCGGACGGATCGTCTTCGAGGGCACACCGGCCGAACTCGTCGCGGACCGCTCCACCCTGACCGGTGAGCACCTCGCGGCCTACGTCGGCGGCTGACCGGGAGGCGCGTGCGGACACCCTCCCGGCCGGACGCGAGTAAGCGGTGCTCATGCCACCTGCTCGTGACGAGGTCAGGCTCCCGGCGTACCATTCTGCGGACCGACCGTTACTCGCAGCGACGGCTCCGCCGGGAACCAAGCCTTCCTCGGTGTCCGGCCCAGAGGATTGCATGAACCGCGTTCCCGACCCGTCCCCCTCGCCGATCCGGGATCAACTGCTCGACGCCGCCTACGCGTTGGTGGCGGAGTCCGGCTGGGCCAAGCTCCGGATGACGCACATCGCCACCGCCGCCGGGGTGCCCCGGGCCGTCGTCCACGAGCACTTCGGGTCGCTGGACGCGGTGGGCCAGGCGCTCGTGTCGAGAGAGGCCGACCGTTTCCTTCTGGGCATCGTGGCCGAGCTGCGCAAGCACCCGGACGACCTGGGACGGAGCACGGCCGCGGGGGTCGGCTTCGCGCTGCACCTCGCGGCGAGCAACCCGCTGCTCGCGTCCATCCTCACGAGCAGTGTGGGCGAGGACCGCATCCTGGTCGCCCACATCACGACGCGGTCGGAGCAGATCTTCGACAGCGCCTACACGCTGATCGCGGACTACGTGGAAAAGGCCTGGCCGATGATCCCCGACGAGCGCCGGCGTCTCATGGTCGACGCGGTCGTCCGCATGACCATCAGTCATATCGTCGCGCCCGCGCTGCCTCCGGAACAGGCGGCGCGGGACATCGCCGACATCGCGGTTCACGTCGCGGGCACGCGTGGGTACTCCGACTCCGCCTGAGGCGTGGCCAGTTCGGAGATGAGCCGCACGACGGCCCGCCCGTCGTCCGACCACGGGAAGAAGTGACCGCCCGGCAGGACCTTCGTCGTACGGGCCCGTCGGCTCAGGGACTCCCAGCGCGCCACCTCGCGGGGCGGGTGGGCCGGATCGGCCTCTCCCGCGACCGCCAGGAGCGGTACGTCCAGCGGCTCGGCCGGGGCGGGCGGGCAGTGCGCCAGGAGACGGTAGTCGGCGCGCAGGGGGCGCAGCACGAGCTCCCGCATCGCGGGTGAGTCGAGAACCTCCCTCGGGGTCGCGCCCAGCGCCTCGACATAGGACACCAAAGCGCCCTCGTCGTCGGCCAGTCGGCGGCTCGCGGCACGGTTCAGGACCTGGGGCGGGGCCGCCGCGGCGACCATGAGACCGGCGGGCGGCGTGCCGCGCTCGCACAGAGCGCGGCACAGGTCGAGCGCCAACTGGGCACCCATGCTGTGCCCGTAGAGCACGAGCGGCTCGGGGTCGGCCGGGTCGAGGTGGGCGGCCAGCGCCTCGGTGATGTCCTCGACCCGGTCCAGCGGGGGCTGTCTGACCCTGCGTCCATGGCCGGGGAGTTCCACGGCGGTGGCCCGGATCCGGGGCGGCAGATGGGTGCCCCAGGAGCGGTACGCGTCGGCGGATCCGCCCGCGTACGGCAGCAGCAGGGCGCGCACGGCCTGCCGGGACCCTGTACCCGCTCCGTCCCCGGACGAAGGCCCGTGCGACGGTACGGGGCGCAGCCACTCGCTCATGTCGTGGCTCCCGTGTCCGCGGACCGCGGGACCATCGCGGCGAGTTCCTCGTGTGCGCGACGCAGCACCCTGCTGAACGTGCCGGGCTCGGTGAGCGGCATCAGGTGCGGGCCGGGGACGTGGACCAGGCGGACCGGGGTGCCGTGGGCTCTCAACCGGTGCAGGAACTGCCTCTCCTGGAGCCGGAAGAGCGGGTCGTCGAGTCCGTTGGCCAGCACCAGCGGTACGTCGGTGAGCCCCGCCATGGCGAGCGTGTCCCAGCGCGACACCTCCGCGATGGCCTCGCCGAAGACGTGGCGGGAGAGGCCGCCCTCCATGACGCCCCGGAAGCTGTCGTCGGGCAGCTTCGCGCGCAGGACACGCCTGTTGAGCCGGAACGCGCGCTCCTCACCCATGGCCCTCTGCAGCAGGGCGGCCGTCCGGTGCGGGACCGTCAGGGGTCCGTCGGTCCTGATCGTGCCGCCATGGGCGAAGAGCCCCGCGGCGCCGTCCGCACCGTGAGCGCCGTAGGCGAGGGTGGAGACGGCGCCGAGCGAGGTGCCCGCGACGACGGGCCTGCGACCGGTCGCCCGGGTCGCCTCGGCGACGGCCGCCTCGATCTGCCCGACCACGCCCTCAAGAGTGAACGGCCGTGCGCCCAGGGCTCCGTGGCCCGGAAGGTCGCAGGCCGTGATGTGGAAGTCGGGGGTGAGGCGCGCGGCGACGGCACTCCACATGTGGGCGGACAGGCGGATGCCGTGGACGAGTACGAGGGGGTGGCCGTGGTCGGAGCCGGTGGTCCACAGACCTGGCTTCCTGGTCTGCCGCAGCATGGGGCGGTTCTCCTTCGGGGTGTGGCGTCTCAGGGGGATGGCGCGTCTCAGGGGGATGGGGTGTCTCTGAGGGATGGGCCACGGTGTGCGCCCATCCCCAACACAGGACTGTTCAACCGTATTTGATGCGTTCTGCGCCCTAACATCGGCTTCCTCCGGCACCGCCGGATTCCACCGAGGGGAGCACCATGAACATCGCGGAGAGCGTCGCCCTGGTCACCGGGGGCACGTCCGGACTCGGACTCGCCACGGCCCGGCGGCTGGTGAAGAGCGGCGCGCGTGTGGTCGTGGCCGGCAGGTCCGCGGCGCGGGGCGACGCCGTGGCGCGGGAGCTGGGTGAGCGGGCGGTCTTCGCCGCCGTCGACATCACCAGTGAGACGGACGTGGCGACCGCCCTGGACATCGCCGACGGGCTCGGGACACTGCGCGTGGTGGTGAACTGCGCGGGCAGGGACAGCGCCGCCAGAACCGTCGGCAGGCGCGGGCCCTTCCCCCTGGCCGACTTCGCCGAGGTCGTCTCGGTCAATCTGGTGGGCACCTTCAACGTGATCCGCCTCGCCGCGGAACGCATGGCCCGGGCCGACGAGGTCGACGGCGAGCGGGGCGTGATCATCAATACGTCGTCGGCGGCCGCGTACGAAGGGCAGGTCGGGCAGGCCGCGTACGCCGCGTCCAAGAGCGGCATCGTCGGCCTCACGCTGCCGGTGGCCCGGGACCTGGCGCCTCTGAAGATCCGGGTGGTCACCATCGCCCCAGGCCTCTTCCTCACGCCCATGCTGGAGGGCCTGCCCGAAGGGGCGCGGGACTCGCTCGCCACGCAGGTCCCGCACCCCTCCCGCTTCGGGGACCCCGACGAGTACGCGGCGCTGGCCGCGCACATCGTCGAGAACCCCATGCTCAACGGCGAGACCATCCGGCTCGACGGCGCGCTGCGCTGAGTCATCCGCGGTCCGCGCCGGCGGCGCTCGGCGGGGTGAAGACGACCTTGCCGAAGACGCCGCCGCCCTCCAGCGCCTCGAAGCCCTCACGGGCCCGGTCCAGGGGCAGCACCCGGTCGACGAGCGGCGCGATCCCGTGCGTGGCGCACAGCCGTGAGAGGGCGTGCAGGTCGGCGAGAGTACCGAGCGTGGACCCCACGATCGTCAACTGCCGGAAGAACACGTGGTGCAGGTCCGCGGGCGGCATGCCGCCGGTCGTCGCACCGCTGATCACGATGCGGCCGCCCGGCCGCGTGCTGCGCAACGAGTGCGCCCACGTGGCCTCGCCGACCGTCTCCATCACCGCGTCGACCCGTTCGGGCAGCCGCTCGCCGACCGGGAACGCCGCGTGCGCGCCGATCTCCACGGCACGCCCGCGGCGCTCCGCGGATCTGCTGGTGACCCACACACGGAACCCGGCCACCGCTCCGAGCGCGATCAGAGCGGTCGACACGCCACCGCCCGCGCCCTGGACGAGGACGGTGTCCCCCGGCGCGAGCCCGGACGCCCCGAAGAGCATCCGGTACGCGGTGAGCCACGCCCCCGGCAGACAGGCCGCCGCCTCGAAGGACAGGCCCGCAGGCTTGGGCACCAGGTTGCGGCGCGGCACGGCGACCCGCTCGGCGAACGTTCCGTGGTGTTCCTCGCCCAGCAGGGCCCGCCGCGGGTCGAGGGTCTCGTCACCGCGGCCCGCTCCCGGATCTCCGATCACCGAGTGCACGACGACCTCGTTGCCGTCCTCGTCGATGCCCGCCGCGTCCGAGCCGAGGACGACGGGCATGCGCCGGGTGGGCGGGCCGACACCTCGGAGCGTCCACAGGTCGTGCTGGTTGAGCGAGGCGGCGCGCACGCTCACGGTGGTCCAGCCGTACGGCACTTCGGGCTCCGGCCACTCGCCGGTGTACAGGCAGCTGAGCGGGTCGGCCGGGTCCGCTCCCTTCGCGACGACCGCGAACACGGGCTACACCTCACCGCTCGCGTCGAAGTGCCGGAAACAGGCCGAGCCCCACAGGAAGCCCGCCCCGATCGCGGCCATGACCATGAGGTCCCCGTGCTTCGCGCGGTGGGCGACGGTCTCGTGGAGCACGGTGAACACGCTTGCGGCGGCGGTGTTCCCGAGCCGCTGGACCGTCGTGGGCACCCGGTCCTGCGGAACACCGAGCGACTTGGCCGCCTCCTTGATGATGTTGAGGTTGGCCTGGTGGAGCAGGACGTGCTCGATGTCGTCGATCTCGACCCCGGCGCGCCGGGCCGTCTTGCGGATGCTCTGCGGCAGCTTCTCCGTGGCCATGTTCCACACGGCCTTGCCGTTCATCTTGAGGTACTGGGAGCGGGCCTCGACGGTCTCGGGGCTCGTCGGCATCCGCGAGCCGCCGGCAGTGATCTCGACCTCGTAGGAGAGCTCACCGTCGGTGTCCCAGGAGAGCAGTCCGAAGCCGGCGGGAGTGCGCCCGAGCAGGGCGGCCCCGGCGGCGTCCCCGAGGAAGACGCGGGTCGTGCGCTCCTGGGGGTCGGTGCCGCGCGATCCGGCGTCGGCGCCGATGACCAGGACGTGCTTGAAGGCCGGGTTCTGAAGCAGGTGGGCGCCGGTCAGAAGGGCGTAGATGCCGCCCGCGCAGGCCGCCTGCGTCAGGTCGAGGGGCATGGCGCGGTGCGCGCCCAGCTTCTCCTTGATGATCATCGCGGTGGACGGCAGGGGCTGGTCGGGGGTGAACGTCGTCACGATGACGGCGTCCACGTCCGCCGCGTCGACGCCGGCCGCGGCCAGCGCGCGCCGGCCGGCCTCCACGCCCATGTCCGAGGTGGCACGGCCCTCTTCGAGGAAGCGGCGTTCCGTGATGCCGGTCCGGGAGGTGATCCACTCGTCGGACGTGTCGAGGGTGCGGGTGAGCTCCTCGTTGGTGACGACGCGCCGGGGCACGTACAGGCCGGTGCCGAGGATGCCGACCGGGTGGGTGAGCGGGGCCATGGTGTCCGTGGCGCGGGTGTTCAGGAGGGCCGTGCCGGCGTCGCGTATCGCGTCCACCGGTGCGTCGATCGTTTCCGTCATTGCTTGAATCCCCGTTTTCCAGAGCTGAGTTGGGATGGGTGAAGGGACGCTCGGCGCCTGTGGACGAGAGCGCGGGAGGTTCGGGTGGGGGGCGGCGGGCCGGTTCAGGACCAGGTGATGAGCCGCTTGGGGTGCTCCAGGACCGCTCCGGTCGCGGCGAGCACCTTCGCGCCGAGTTCGCCGTCGACGAGGCGGTGGTCGAAGGACAGGGCCAGCGTGGTGACCTGCCTGAGCGTGACGCGGCCCTTGTGGGCCCAGGGGCGTTCCCTGACGGCGCCGACCGCCAGGATCGCCGACTCTTTGGGGTTGAGGATCGGTGTACCGGCGTCGACGCCGAAGACTCCGATGTTGGTCAGGGTGAGGGTGCCGCCCGTCATGTCGGCGGGGGCGGTGGTGCCCGCGCGTGCCGTTTCGACCAACTCGCCGAGGGAGCGGGCGAGTTGGGGAAGGGTCTTGGTGTGGGCGTTCTTGATGTTGGGGACGACGAGGCCGCGTGGTGTAGCGGCGGCGATGCCGAGGTGGACGTCGTGCTTGACGACGATCTCCTGTGCTTCCTCGTCCCAGGTGGCGTTGATGTCGGGGTACTGCCTGGCGGCTGCCAGGAAGGCCTTCGCCACGAGGAGGAGCGGGGTGACCCGCACTCCGGTGAACTCGGCATCCTCGCGCAGCCGTCGGACCAGCTTCATGGTGCGGGTCACGTCGACCGTGAGGAACACCGTGACGTGCGGCGCGGTGAAGGCGCTCTCCACCATGGCCCGGGCGGTGGCCTTGCGTACACCCTTGATCGGGATACGTGTCTGCGAGGCCGGCGCGGGCGTCGTCGACGGGGTGGCAGCCGCAGCGGGGGGACGGGCGGCCGCGTGGACGTCGTCACGGGTGACGGTCCCGTCCGGACCGGTCGCGGTCACCGACGAGAGGTCCACCCCGAGGTCCTTGGCGAGCTTGCGGACCGGCGGTTTCGCGGCGGTCCGCCCGCCGGGAGCGGGTGGCCGGGTCCTGCCGGCGTGCTTGCGGGGGCGGCGCCTGGTGGCGCCGCTGACCACGCCGTAGCCCACCAGGACGGGCTCCCGTACGGGTGAGGGGTCCGCCGGTTCCTCCGGTGGCGCGCCCTCGGCCGGTTCCGGCGCGGCGCCGGCCGGGGCCGTGTCCACGGTGATGATCACGGCACCGATGTCCACCGTCGTCCCTTCCGCACCGCGGATCTCGTGGACCACACCGTCGTACGGGATCGGCAGCTCGACGGCGGCCTTCGCGGTCTCGATCTCGCACACGGGCATGCCGTCATGCACCGGATCGCCCGGCGCGACATACCACTTGAGGATCTCGGCGTCGCTCAGCCCCTCCCCCACATCGGGCATCTTGAATTCGCGTATGCGCTGCATGGGTGTCCGATTTCCTTCAGTAGGCCAGGGCGCGCTCGGTGGCGTCCAGAATCCGGTCCAGGTCGGGCAGGTAGTCGTGCTCGACGCGTGAGGGCGGATACGGCATGTGGTAGCCGCCCACGCGCAGCACGGGGGCTTCGAGGCGGTGGAAGCACCGCTCCGTGATGCGGGCGGCGATCTCGGCGCCGGCCCCGAGGAAGACGGGCGCCTCGTGAACCACCACGAGGCGGCCCGTGCGGAGCACCGACGCCTCGATCGTGTCGAAGTCGACGGGCGAGACCGAGCGCAGGTCGATGACCTCCAGGCGGGTGCCCTCCGCCTCGGTGACGGCGGCCGCCTCCAGGCAGGTCCGCACCGTCGGGCCGTAGCCGACCACGGTGACGTCGGAGCCGGGGCGTACGACGCGTGCGGTGTCGATCGGCGCGGGCGGCGCCGCGAGGGTCACCTCGCCCTTGTCGTAGTAGCGACGCTTGGGTTCGAGGAAGATGACCGGGTCGTCGCCCGCGACGGCCGCCCTGAGCATGCCGTACGCGTCGTCCGGCGTCGCCGGGCTGATGACGCGAAGACCGGGGACGTGGGCGAACAACGCCTCGGGCGACTCGCTGTGGTGCTCCACCGCTCCGATGCCGCCGCCGAACGGTATCCGGATGACGACGGGAAGCCCGATCCGGCCGCCCGACCGGGCCCGCATCTTGGCCAGCTGCGTGACGATCTGGTCGTACGCGGGGAAGACGAACCCGTCGAACTGGATCTCCACGACGGGGCGGTAGCCGCGCAGCGCGAATCCGATCGCCGTGCCGACGATGCCGGATTCCGCCAACGGGCTGTCCAGGACGCGGTGTTCGCCGAAGTCCTTCTGGAGTCCGTCGGTGACGCGGAAGACTCCGCCGAGCCGTCCGATGTCCTCTCCCATCAGGACGACCTTGAGGTCGTCCTCCATCGCTGCGCGCAGCGCCTCGTTGATCGCCTTCGCCACCGTGAGGGTGCGGGTGGCCGTCTTGGTGGTCATGTCAGTGCTCCGCTTCGGCGAATGACGCCTGATAGTCCAGGAATCCGTCGCGCTCCTCCGCCACGAGGGGGTGGGCCCCGGCATAGGTGACGTCGAAGAACTCGCTCAGGTCCGGGGACGGCATGGAGCGCACGCTGCTCCGCAGGCGCAGGGCGAGCCGCTCGCCGTCCTCGTCGGCCTCCGCGAAGAAGGCGTCGTCGGCGAAGCGCTCGCGTTCGAGGTGCTTGCGCAGGCGGGAGATCGGGTCCTTCGCTGCCCAGTCGCGCAGTTCCTCGGGGTCCCGGTACCGGGACGGGTCGTCGGACGTGGTGTGGGCGCCCATGCGGTAGGTGTAGGCCTCGATCAAGGTGGGGCCCTGTCCGGACCGCGCACGGTCCAAGGCGGCGCGCGTCACCGCGAGGCACGCGAGCACGTCGTTCCCGTCGACCCGTATGCCCGGGAACCCGAAGCCGTCGGCGCGCCGGTGGAGCGGCACGCGGCTCTGACGCTGCGTCGGCTCCGAGATCGCCCACTGGTTGTTCTGGCAGAAGAAGACGACGGGCGCGTTGTAGACGGCGGCGAAGTTGAACGCCTCGCTCACGTCGCCCTGACTTGTGGCGCCGTCTCCGAAATACGCGATGACCGCGCTCTCGGCCCCGTCGCTCTCCGTCGCCATCGCGTATCCCGTCGCGTGCAGCACCTGGGAGCCGATGACGAGCGTGTAGAGGTGGATGTTGTGCTCGGCGGGATCCCAGCCGCCGTGGCTGACGCCGCGGAACATCCGGAAGATGTGCAGCGGGTCCAGGCCCCGGGCGAGCACCACCCCGTGGTCGCGGTAGCTGGGGAAGACGTG
The DNA here is from genome assembly GCF_056432625.1 of Streptomyces sp. NPDC045026. Classification (NCBI taxonomy): domain Bacteria; kingdom Bacillati; phylum Actinomycetota; class Actinomycetes; order Kitasatosporales; family Streptomycetaceae; genus Streptomyces; species Streptomyces sp. NPDC045026. Next base: position 38,740 of record NZ_JBWKIS010000010.1, on the reverse strand, counting down.
ATCGTCGTCGCGCACGGCGCTCGCCGAGCCGATCTGTGCCGCCTCCTGGCCCAACAGCGAGGGCCACAGGCCGAGTTCGCCCTGGCGCTGGAGGGTGACGCCCTCGGCGTCGGCGCGGCGGGCGAGGACCATGGACCGGTACAGCGCCCTCAGCTGAGCGGGCGTCACCTCGATCGCGTGGTCCGGGTGTTGTACGCGTTCGCCTTCCGGCGTGAGCAACTGGACGTACTCCGGCTGCATTTCCCTACCCCCGTATCTTTCAGGCTTGCGAACCGGGCTTTCGGCCCGGCTTCGATTCAGGCTTCCGGCGGCCTGTGCAACCGGCGGTCTCCGGCAGTTGCACAGACCTTCTTCTCGAGCGCCTCCGCGAACTGCGTCCAGGCGTCGGCGCAGGCCCGCGCCGCCTGCGCCGCCAGGCCGACGGAGTGCGCGGGGACGGCCCCGGCCATGTCAGCCCAGTGCTGCGGGGTGATGAGGGTGGCGGTGAGCAGGCGCAGCAGCAGGCGGCCGTGGGCCGGGTACTTCAGCGAGGGATCCTTGACCAGGGCAGCGAGCGCCGCGGCCGGATCGCCTGCCGCTTGGGGCAGTTGACGCCAGACCGGGCCCTGCGCGGAGGCGCTCGCCCGTCCGCCGGCGGCGGTGCCGGACGGGCCGCCCGGCTTCGCCCGCCCCGCCTGACGGGGCACCCTCGGCTGCTCCGGCCCGGCGCTGTCACGCCGCACCGCGGACGGCACGGGATCCTCGCCGTTGCGCACTCGGGACCGCACGTCGCGGACCGTGCCGGGTGAGATTCCGGCGAGCTGGGCGATCTGGCGCAGCGAGGCGCCCGGCATCTCCTCGACGAGACGTGCGGCGAGGATACGGCCCTGCGAGCTGTTCAGGGGGCGGATCCTGCCGTCGCGGCCGAGCCGGGTGGCCGGCCTGCCGTCGTCGTCGAGCGTGGCACGGCGGATCTCGCCCACCGTCCGTGCGGACAGTCCCGCCACTTCGGCGATGGCCCGGTCCGACCAGTGCCCGTGCGAGGTGACGATGCGGGTGGCGGCGGCGGTCCGGTCGGCGAGCGAGAGCGGGAGGCCGTGAGCCGTGTTCTCCCGTACGCCGACGACGAAGGCATCGCGCTCGGCGCCTTCGAAGAACCGGACGCGGATCACCTCGTCACCGCGGCGGATCACCGCGCGCAGCCGGTGCATGCCGTCGACCACGCGCATGGACTCCCTGTGCACGACGATCGGCGGCAGGAGCGCCCCCGACTGTGCGAGCACGTGGGCGTGTTGAGGATCTTCGCCCGCGATGCGGGGCGAGTCGGCCGGGCGCAGGGCACTCACGGGCACGAGCTCCACGGCGGAGAGTCTGGGACGGTGCCCCTCCCGGAGCTCCCCTCTCCCGTTCTCCTCGGCGTGATCCGGTATCGCGGATTCAACCTGGACGCTCAACATTCCCCCTGAATGCTCGGAGCGGGCGGATCGACTGTAGCGAGTATTCACACCTCCACAAGGGATTTCTTCGACGCCTCCGCGGCACCCTTGGCCGGCGGCGAAGTTCCCTTGACGGTCGTGCAAGCCCATCCTAGTCTAGAACGAGTCGCACCGTTCTGGATCGTTGACGCATCACCCAAAGTCACCTCTGACCTGCATGTTTCTCGTTACCAGAGGTAGCGTTCACCCCGCACAGTCGGCCGGAGTGACTACGATGCGCGGTCTATTGATTACTGCGTGCGATAGCAGGTAATGCCGAATTTGAAATCGGAATTCCACCAAGGGCGGCAGGCCCGAACCAAGGGAATGTGAATGCCTCAGGCCATCGACAAGGACCTTCTCGAGCGTCTTTCCGCACGGATCTCCGGCGACAGCGGTCCTTTCGACATCAATACGCCGTTCACCGGCCGCACGCTGGCGAGCGTTCCGGTCTCGACCGCGGACGACGTCAAGCGCGCCTACGAGAAGGCCCGTGCGGCACAGCGGTCCTGGGCGGCCCTGAGTCCCGCCGAACGGGCGAGGCCGTTCCTGCGGTTCTTCGACTCGCTGATGGCCGGGCAGCCCGAACTCCTCGACATCCTCCAGCTCGAGACCGGCAAGGCCCGGCGCCACGCCCACGAAGAGGCCCTGGACGTGGCCCTGTGTTCGCTCTACTACGCGCGCCGCGCCCCGAAGTGGCTGCGCGACCGGCGCCGCGGGGGCGCGATGCCGCTCGCGACCCGGGTGCGGGAGGCACGCAGGCCCAAGGGCGTCGTCGGCATGATCACGCCCTGGAACTACCCGATCAGCATGGGCGTCACCGACACCGTCCCGGCCCTGCTCGCGGGCAACGCCGTGGTGCACAAGCCGGACACACAGACCTCCCTGGGCGTCCTGTGGTGCATCGACCAGCTCCACAAGTGCGGGCTTCCCGAGGGACTTTGGCAGGTCGTCCTCGGTGAACCCGCCGAGATCGGCGAGCCGCTCATCGACGGGGCCGACTACGTCGCCTTCACCGGCTCCACGGGCGGCGGACGGAACATCGCCCGGCAGGCGGCGCCCCGGCTCATCTCGTACTCCCTCGAACTCGGCGGCAAGAACCCGATGATCGTGTGCCGGGACGCCGACATCGAGCGCGCGGCCCGGGGCGCCGTGCGCGCCTGCTTCGCCAACGCGGGCCAGCTGTGCATCTCCATCGAGCGCCTGTACGTGCACGACAGCGTCCATGACGAGTTCCTGGAGAGGTTCGCGGCGAGGACGAAGGCGATGAAGCTCAGCACGGAGCTGACGTTCGAGGCCGACATGGGATCACTCACGTTCCCGCGCCAACTCGCCACCGTCACACGGCATGTGGAACAGGCCGTCGCGGCGGGCGCGACCGTCGTGGCCGGCGGGCGGGCCCGCCCGGACATCGGTCCGCTGTTCCACGAACCGACGATCCTCACGGGCGTCACCACCGACATGGACCTCTGCGGGACGGAGACGTTCGGACCCGTCGTCAGCGTCTCCTCGTTCTCCGACGAGAACGAGGTCGTGGAGCGCGCCAACGACACCCGCTACGGCCTGAGCGCGTCGATCTGGACCAAGGACGTCGCGCGCGGGCGCCGGCTCGCCGCGGGCATCCGGGCGGGCACGGTCAACATCAACGACGGCTATGGCGCCGCGATGGGCTCCCACGACGCGCCCATGGGCGGCATGAAGGAGTCCGGTGTGGGCCGCCGGCACGGCCGCGAGGGCCTCATGAAGTACACCGAGGCGCAGACCGTCGCGAGCCAGCACGTCCTCGACCTGCTGGAGCCGCCGGGCTCCATGGACTTCGCCCGGTACGCCCGGCTCATCAACACCTCGACCACGCTCATGAAGCGCTTCCGGATCAGGTGACCCGGCGCGCCTGTCAGCAACACGCACCTTCAACGGGGAGACACATGAAGGAAATCGACGCCTTCCAGGAAATGGTGGACCGGCTCACCGACAAGTCGGTGGACGACCACTACAACCCGTACACGAGATTCACCTGGCCGGACGAGATGCCGGCCGGATCCTGGTGGATGAGCCCGGAGTACCTCACGGTGCACGGGACGGGTCTCGTCGACGACGAAGACACCCTCGAACTGCTCGCCCAGCGCGAGACGGTCAACTTCTTCAGCCTCCATGTCCACGGGATCAGAGAGCTGATGATCGAGGTCGCCCAGCGGATCCACACACCTCGCTTCGCCGCGTACTCCGAATACCTGCACCACTTTCTCGGTGAGGAGAACGCGCACATGTGGTTCTTCGCCGAGTTCTGCAACCGCTACGCCGGGGGCATCTACCCGGAGTCCCAGGCGCCGCTGCGACAGGAAGACCTCGACGACGCCTGGAACGACGTGATCGTCTTCTCGCGGATCGTCATCTTCGAGGAGATCTTCGACTACTTCAACAGCCGTATGGGCAAGGACGACCGGCTGCCTCCGATCCTGCGCGAACTGCACGCGGTGCACCACCACGACGAGAGCCGGCACGTCGCCTTCGGGAAGCAGTTCGTCAAGCACCTGCACGAGCGTGCCTGCGAGACCGCCGACGGTGGCGCCGAGCGCCGGGCGCGGATCGAGGAGTACATCAAGGCGTACATGACGTACTCGGTGCGGAGCCTGTACAACCCGGACGCCTATCGCGACGCCGGGATCGCGCAGCCGCTGAAGGTGCGCCGCGAAGCGATGTCGCATCCGGACCGCGACCCCTTCCACCAGAAGATCATGGCGCGCGTCGACCGCTTCTTCGTCAACTCCGGGATTTTCGAAACTGCTTGGGGGGACTCCAATGACGTCGGTCGATGAGGCCGCCACCATCGCGGCATCGGCCGGATCACCGGCCATGGACCTGGTCATCGATTTCCTTCGGAAGGCCGACGCCGCCGTCGACCCCCACGACTGGGACCAGGACCTGATCGACGGGCGCATCCTCGACTCCCTCGCCTTCGTCGAATTCCTCTTCCTGCTGGAAGAGGTCACGGGCAACCGCGTCGCCCCGGAGGAGATCGACGTCGAGAACTTCCGCACCCTCAACCGCATCAACTCGGCATTCCTCGGCGGAAAGGCAACGCAGTCATGAGCACACTCGACGGGGGCCCTGCCACCGCTCTCGCCTCCCCCGCCCTCACCGTCCCGCCGGTCACCGTCACCGACGGCCTGGTGACGATCGGGCCCGACGCCGTCCGCCTGCGGTCAGCGCTCGACGACGTCTTCACCGGGTGGGCCCGCACGGCCGGCGCGCAGAGCGTGCTGTACTCGCCGCTGACCCGCGTCGCCGACCTCGCGCGGTTCGACTACTTCGTGAACTTCCCGCACCTCGCACTCGCCGCCACCCCCGTGCACACCCCGGACGCGGACGGCGCCACTCCCCTCCCCCACCACCCGGCGCCGGACGACGCGCACCTCTCGGGGGGCCAACTGGGCAGCGCGGGCTACCTGTTGCCGTCCGCGGCCTGCTACAACGCATACCTGTCGCTCGTCGGATCCCGTCTGGACGGGCCGGTCAAGCTCACGACGATCGCGCAGTGCTTCCGCAGGGAGACGCGGTACGACGGGCTGCGGCGGCTGCACGGCTTCACCATGCGGGAGATCATCACCGTCGGGGGTCCCGATGACGCCAAGGCACATCTCGCAGAGTTCAAGCCGCTGATCGAGGCGCTGTCCGCGCACCTCGGGCTCGGCCTGCGCACCGAGGTCGCCACGGATCCCTTCTTCGACCCGAACGGCTCGCGCGCGGTCATGCAGAAGCTCTTCCCGGTGAAGGAGGAGTTCGTCACCGCGGACGGGGTGGCGATCGCCTCCGTGAACTACCACCGCAACTTCTTCGGCGACCGAGCCGACCTGCACGTCAACGGCGAGCCCGCGCACACCAGTTGTGTCGCCTTCGGCGTGGAGCGGTGGCTGCACGCGCTGAACGCGCGGTTCTCGGGCGACTGGGCCGCGGCCGTCGAGGCCGTGCGCGCGTTCCCCGTCACCGCGCCATGACGGGGGCAGGCCTCGGAGTCGAGCGGGGGGTGATGCTCGCCGGGATGGGCGGCGTCTCAGGGCCCCGGCTCGCGGCGGCCGTGGCAGCGTCGGGCGGTCTCGGCGTGGTCGGCGCGTTCAAGGCCACCGGCGCCGAACTGAACGGCCTCGTCGACCCGTTGCTCGCGGCCACCGCCGGCACCGTCGGCGTGAGCCTCGTGCCGGAGGCCGTGTCGGCGGGCACGCTCGACGCGCAGTTGCTGCGGATCCTCGGGCACACGCCCGACCGGCTCCTCGTCGTCTCGTTCGGGACGCTGCCGGACGTGGCCGTGGCGCGGCTGCGCGCCGCGGGGCGCCGCTTCGTGGTCCAGGTCGGCTCGGTCGACGCCGCCGGCCGGGCCCTGGCGGCCGGCGCGTACGCGGTCGTCGCACAGGGCGCGCAGGCGGGCGGCCGGCTGCTCGGCGACACACCCACCGCCGAACTGGTCGCCGCGGTACGGCGGCGCCACCCGGACGCCGTGGTGGTCGCCGCCGGCGGCATCGCGACGCCGGACGACGCCGCGGCCGTCGCTCAGGCGGGCGCCGACGCGGTCTGCTGCGGCACGGCGTTCGTCCCCGCAGAGGAGTCGGACGCGCACGAGACGTACAAGGACCGCGTGGTGGCGGCCGGGGCCGTGGACACGACGGTCACCGACGTGTTCGACCTCGGCTGGGCGGGCCGGCGCCACCGGGTCCTGAGCAGCCGCGTGACGGCCGACCCCGGCCGCTACGGACGGACCCACATCGGCACCACCGAGGTGGCGGGCCGCAGTCACCCCGTCTACCGCTTCTCGGCGACCGTGCCGACGCGGTTCACGGAGGGCCTGATCGACGACATGGCGATGTACGCCGGCCACTCCTGCGAAGGGGTACGGGGGCGGAGCACCGCCGCCGAGATCGTTAACAAACTTGCCAACGCCCTGGAGGACGCATGACCGAGCAGACGCGGACCGGCCGCAGACCCGCACTCCTGACCGGCGGCGCGGGCGTCGTGGGCACGGCCCTGCGGCAGGAGCTCCACCCCTCGGAGTACATCGCCCTGGTGCACACCCGGGACCTGCCGGGCGCGCAGTGCGTACGCGGCGACATCCGGGCCGAGCGCCTCGGCCTGAGCCCCTCCGACTACGCCGACCTGACGCGCCGTATCGGCGCAGTGGTGCACGCGGCCGCCGACACCCGGCTCAACGGGGACACGGCGAGCCTCACGGCCACGAACATCGCGGGCACGCGCAACGTCGTCCGGCTCGCCGCGGACGCGGGCGTGCCGCTGCACTACACGAGTACGGCCTTCGTGCACGCCGTGGACCGTCCCGAGAACGCGGGCCGCTCCATGCCGTACGCGGAGTCCAAGCAGGCCGCGGAGCAGTACATCAGGGCATCCGGCGTGGACCACGTCATCCTGCGCCCCTCCATCGTGGTCGGCGACTCGGTGACCGGGGCGATGAGCGAGTACCAGGGGCTGCACCGGATCTGCGGGGCGATCCTGAGCGACCTGTTCCCGGCGTTCCCCGCGGACGAGGCCGGGCTCATCGACTTCGTGCCGCAGGACCTGGTGGCGCGGGTGGTCGCGGCGTCCGCGCGCGGCGAGCTCGCGCCGGGGACCCGCGAGGTGTGGATCACCGCGGGCGAACGCGCGATCCCGCTCACCGGCCTCATCGACGAACTGATGAGCCTGGGCCGGGAGGCGGGGCGGCCCGTCAGCACACCCCGGATCGTGCCGCCGGAGATGTACGAGCGGCTGATCAAGCCGGTGTTCCTGCCCTCGCTACCCAGGGATCTGCGCAAGCTGGTGACGAGCCTGTTCGAGCACGTCGCGCCGTACATCGCGGTCGTGTCCGCCTTTCCCTCCAGCGAGGAGGTGCTCGACGCGGCCGGCGGCCCGCGGGTCTCCTCGCGCACCCTCCTCAACCGCACGATGCGGCACTGGATGCACACGACGGGGCACGCCCCCGCGCTCCAGGGCGTGCCTGCCTGAGGCCCGCCGCACCGGCGCCCGGACGGCCCCTGCCGCCCCTGACTTCACCCGGACATCTCACCTACTTGGAGCCACTTGCCATGCGGCAATTCTCCCTGCGAGCCGTCGTCAGCGACGTCTCCCCCGACACCGCCTACGAACGCGTCCGCCGGTTCGAGGAGTTCGTCGGCTTCTCCGACGTCATCCGCTCCATCTCCGTCACCGGCGTGGACGCCACGACCAGGACCTCGGCGTGGGAGGTCAACTTCTACGACGGCGTCATGCGCTGGACCGAGCGTGACGTGCTCGATCCCGCGGCGCGCTCGATCACCTTCGAGCAACTCCACGGCGATCTGGCCGTGTTCAGCGGCTCCTGGCAGGTCGATGCGGCCGGCGAGGGCGGCACGAGCGTGCTCTTCGAGACCGAGTTCGACCTCGGCATGCCCTACATCGCGGACGTCATCGACCCCATCGCCGTCGAGGCGTTCGACGACACGATGTCCCGCCTGATGATCGGTCTGTTCGGGGCGTCCATCGACCTCGAGGTGACCGTCGACGGCGTCGTGCGGACGGAGAGCCTGACCGCGTGAACCAGCACACTCCGGCCCATATGCACGCCCCCGCCTGGTCGTTCGGCGACCGGCGCGTCTGGAAGGCCGAGAACCCCGCCGACCAGGACCGCCTCGACCACGAGAGGCTCGCGGGCTACTTCCACTCCGAGCTGCTGCCCTGGCAACTCGCCGTGGGCGCCGCCACCCAGACCCTCGAGGCGGCCCGCGTCGCCGCCACGGACGTCGACCTGATCGTCTACGCCTCGGAGTCCACCGACAGCCGCGTCGACCTGAGCCGCGACCCCAACCGCTTCGCCGAGGCCATCGGCGCGCCGCACGTCCACCTCGTGGGTGCCACGGCCAACGTGTGCGCCAACTTCGGCGCCGCCCTGCGCATCGCCCGCGACGCCATCAGGACCGGCGACGCCGAGAACGTCCTCGTCGTCACGACCGACGTGTGGGACGACCGCTCGCGCCTGGTCGACGCGGGGACCTGTCTGATGAGCGACGCCGCGGCCTCCGTCATGGTCTCCGCGGCCCGCCCCGACGACGGCTGGCTGATCGGCGGCGTCTTCTCCGCCGTCGACCACACGATGCACTCGGTCGACCCCGCCCAGGACACGATCGCCATGGTCCGTGGCACCGCGGGAGGCATGCGACGGGCCGCCGACGGGTTCTTCGCCATGGAGGGCCACCGGCGCGAGGACTATCCGTTCGTCGTCGCCGGCAACGTCGGCACGACCGTGCTGCGGGTCCTCGCCGCGTCGGCCCAGCTCGACCTCGGCCGCGTCTTCGCCCGGACGGCGGAGAACGGCCACTGCTTCGCCGCGGACGTGATCGTGAACATGACGGCGATCCAGGACACCGTCCCCGCCGGGACCAAGGTCCTCGGCCTGCCGACCGGCCACAACTACTGGATCTGCGTCGACTTCGAACGCATCGCCCGGCAGCCCACGGGAGTCCCCGCGTGATGCGCTCACTGGTGACGCTCGCCCAGCGGTGGCCGCGACGCGTCCTGTACTTCGGCGGACTGCTCGTCGTCGTGGGCGCCGCGCTCGCGGCGGTCGTCCAGCCCCGCCTCACCGCTTCGCTCGGCGACTACGACGACCCGGGATCGCCCCTGGTCGCGGCCCAGGAACGCATGCTCAGGGCGACCGGCGCCGACCCCGAGCAGGGCTATGTCGTACTCGTCCGGTCGAAGCGGCGGCTCGACGCCGAGCAGCCGCCGCCCGAGGTGGTGACGCAGACGACGCGACTGCTGCGCGCCCGCCCGGAGGTCGCCGAGGTCCGTGACTACGCGTCCGCCGACGACCCGTCGATGATCTCCCGGGACGGCCGGCAGACGTACGTCGTCGCCTCGGTCGGGCACGTCGACGAGAAGAAGGCGGTCGACGCGCTGCGCTCGGCGGTCCACGCGGATCCGCTCCTGCGCGACAGCGTGGTGCTCGGCGGCCCGACCGTCGGCAACGTGGAGACGGCGGAGATCTCCACCGAGGACCTGGGCACTGCGGAGATGTTTGCCATGCCGCTGCTCGTGATCGGCCTGCTGCTCGTCTTCCGCGGGGTGGTCGCCGCCGCGATCCCGCTGCTCGGCGCGGTGTTCTGCATCCTGACGACGTTCATCGGCCTGGGCACGGCGATGCTCTTCATGGACGTGTCCGTCTTCGCGATGAACCTCGTGATGGCGCTCGGCATGGGTCTCGCCGTGGACTTCAGCCTGTTGGTCGTGAGCCGGTTCCGGCAGGAGCTGGACGCGGGCGCGCCGCCGCGTGCCGCCGTGGAGCGCACGGTGCGGACCGCCGGGCGGACCGTCCTGTTCAGCGCGGCCACCGTCACGGTGTCCATGGCCTGCCTCGCGGTCTTCCCACAGCGCTTCCTGTACTCGATGGGCCTGGCGGGCGCCACGGTGGCGGTCGCGGCCGCGTTCTTCGCCCTGGTGATCCTGCCCGCCCTCCTGGTGCGTCTCGGCCCGCGCGTGAACGCGCTGGCGCCCAGGCGGCTGCGGCACCGTGACTCCACGGTGGAGCAGAGCCGCTGGTACCGCATCGCGCAGACCGTCCTGCGGCGCCCACTGGTGTTCGCGGCCACGGTGACGGTGGTGCTCCTCGCCGCCGGCGCCCCCTTCCTCAAGGCCACGTTCAGCGGCTACGACGCCGGCGTGCTGCCCGCGAGCAGCGCGACGGGAACGGTGCACGCCGCCATGGACGACTTCGAGGACGCCACGGTGTCGCCGGTGACGCTCAGCGTCGGGGCGGGCGCATCGGCTCAGGACGGGATGGCTCGCTACGCCTCAACTCTTCGTCAGGTGAAGGGTGTCGAGGCGGTCGGAGCGCCGCGTGCCCTGCCGGGCGGTCTGTGGGTCGTGGAGGCGGAGCTGGCCGACCCGCCCCTGTCGGGCGAGGCGCGCCACACGCTGCGCGCCCTGGAGTCGGTGCCCGCACCCGGGTCCGTGAGCGCGCTCGGCGAGACCGCCCGGTTCGACTCCCTCCTGCACAGCCTGCGGGACCGGCTCCCGTACGTCGTGGGCATCATGTTCGCGCTCAGCGCCCTCGTACTGCTCCTGATGACCGGGTCCGTCGTGCTGGCGCTGAAGAACATCGTCATGAACTCCCTCACGATCGCCGCGTCGTTCGGGATTCTCGTGGCGGTCTTCCAGTGGGGCTGGCTCGGCGTCGAGGCGAACGGCTCGCTCGAAGTCACCTCGCTCATCATCGCGGGGGTGCTGATCTCGGCGCTCTCCACGGACTACGGGGTCTTCCTCCTGGACCGCATCCAGGAGGAACGCGCCGTCGGCCGCACGGACGCGGAGGCGGTCGCGGTCGGCATCGGGGCCACCGGGCCCGTCGTCTCGGCCGCCGCGGCCCTGCTGTTCGTGCCGCTGGTCGCGATGACGACCTCGCAGCTCCAGCCCATCCGCGAGCTGGGCCTCGGCGCCGCCCTGGCGGTGCTCATCGACGCGACGGTCGTGCGCGGCGCGCTCGTGCCCGCGCTCATGGCCCTGCTGGGCCGCTGGAACTGGGCCGCACCGCGGCCTCTGCGGACGCTGCACACCCGCGTCGTGCGCGGGCTCGCCGCACAGAAGTCCTGAAAGTCACCGTTATCAATGGGGGACAGGAAATGACGGAGAAGACAAGCGATCTGACGGCTGCTCAACGCAAGCTGTATCTGCACCAGAAGGTGTTCCCGCACGACAACTCGTACAACCTGGCCTACGTCTTCCGCATCACCGGTGACATCGACGCCGGACGGCTGCGCGACGCCGTCGAGACGTTCGTGCACTCGAACGTCGCGCTCAACACCGTGTTCGCCGAGCGCGACGGGGAGATCCGGGCCGTCCACGATCCCGAACTCCGTTACGAGGTACCCCTCGTCCGGCACGACGACGACGCCTCGGGCCGGCTCCGTGACCGGCTCGCCCGCATGGTCCGCGAGAAGATCCCGACCGACGTGTGGCCTCTTTTCGAGTACACCGTGCAGGTGGACCCGCAGGCGACGTATCTGACGCTCTACATGTCGCACCTCATCTGCGACGTCTTCTCCTTCTACAACATCGGGCGCGAGATCGGCCGGCTCTACGACGACCCGTCCGTCGAGGTGACGGGCACCGCGCTCAGCCCCGCGGACTTCCCGGACGATCCGGCGTCGTCCGCGGAGGCGACGGAGTTCTTCCGTTCGATGCTCGGCGCGATGCCGACGCTCGCCCTGGACCAGCTCGAAGCGGGCCGCACCGAGGAGGGCACGCTCGAAGGCTCCCACGTGTGGGTGCCGCTCGACGCCGAGCTGTCCGATAGCGTCGACACGACCATCGGGCACCTCGGCGTGCGCAAGTTCAGCTTCTTCCTCGCCGTGCACCTGCTGCTGCTCGGCACGCTCAGCGGAAGCCGCGCCGTGACCGTGGGCATCCCCCTCGGCGGCCGCCGCAAGGACCCCCAACAGCGCATCGCCTTCGGATACTTCGTGAACACGCTGCCGCTCGCCGTGGACCTCGACGCGTACGCCACCTTCGGCGAGCTGTGCCGCGCGGTGGAGAGCCGGATGAGCTCACTGATCCGGCACGAGGACTTCGACCCCACGGCCCATGCGGAGGAGATCCTGCCCGCCGGTGCGACGGGCCGGATGACGCCCAGCAGCTCCTGCACCTACTACCGGGAGCAGCTCGCGTTCACCATCGGCGGGTCCCCGGCCGAGAGCCTCCACGTGCCCCGCACCGACCTGGTGTATCCGCTGGTCACCCGGGTCGAGGACTTCGGCGACGGCTACGGCGTCCATCTCGCCCACACCCACGCCATGGCCGCCTCCGACCCGCGCGACAGCCTGCTGAGCATCCTGCGGTCCGTGGCCCGGGGCGCCGATGTCGAGCTCTCCCAGGTCCGCGGCGTCTCCCCCGAGCACGTCGCGGCCGTCGACCGCCTCGTCAACCAGCACGCCACGTTCTCCACGGACCGCTCGCTCCAGGCCGTCTTCGAGCGGCGCGCCGCCGAGCACCCCGACCACGTCGCCGTCGAGTACGGCGCCGAGCGCCGCACCTACCGGGAGCTCGACCACCAGGCCAACCGCATCGCCCGGCACCTGCGCGACACCGTCACCGCCGACCATGTCGCGGTGGCCCTCGACCGGGGCTGCGACCTGATCGCGGTGCTGCTCGGCGTATTGAAGGCCGGCAAGACGTACGTCCCTGTGGACCCCGCGGCGCCCGATGCGCGGGTGCGGCACATCATCGACCAGTTCGGGGAGCTGCCGCTGATCACCGGGCCGGGCGTCTTCGCCGACCTGGCGCACGAGGACGCCATCCCCCTTCGCGAACTGCTGGCGGAATCAGCCGGGTTGACGGCGGACGCCCTGCCCGCGCAGGATCTCCGGGACCGCGCCGCCTACGTCATCTTCACCTCCGGGTCGACCGGCAAGCCCAAGGGCGTCCAGGTCACACACGGCAACGTGCTGCGCCTCTTCCTCTCCGCCGGCCGGCACTTCACGTTCACCGCTGACGACACGTGGTGCCTCTTCCACTCGTACGCCTTCGACTTCGCGGTGTGGGAGATGTACGGGGCGCTGCTCCACGGCGGCCGTCTCGTCATCCCGGCGGAGGTGGTGCGCAAGTCCCCCGACCGGTTCGCGGACTTCCTGACCGACACCGGGGTGACGGTCCTCAACCAGACGCCGTCGGCGTTCCGCCGGCTCCGCCAGGCCCTCGGTGAGCGGCATGCGGGCCGCAGCAAGGTCCGTTACGTCGTGTTCGGTGGCGAGGCGCTGCAGTTCGACTGCCTGACGCGGTGGTTCGACCTCTTCGGCGAGCAGGCCGAGCTGGTGAACATGTACGGCATCACCGAGACCACCGTCCATGTCACGTACTACCGGGTGACGGAGAAGGATGCGCTCGGGCGCGGGCCGAGTGTCATCGGCAAGCCCCTCGCCGACCTGGAGATACGGGTCGTCGACACAAATCTGGCGCCGGTCCCGGTCGGTGTGCCCGGCGAGGATGCTCGTGGCGGGCGCGGGAGTGTCCCTCGGCTACCTCGGCCGGCCCGACCTGACGGCCGAGCGCTTTGTCGAACTGCCGGGCGAGGAAGGGCGGTTCTACCGCTCCGGTGACCTCGCACGGGTGCTTCCCGACGGGAACCTCGTCTACCTCGGGCGCATGGACCAGCAGGTCCAACTGCGCGGCTACCGTATCGAGCTCGGCGAGGTGGAGACCGCGCTGCGCGGCGTCCCCGGCATCACGGACTGCGCGGTGCTGCTCGACGAGCAGGCGGACGAGCCGAGGCTCGTGGCATTCGTGGTGCGCCACGACGGCCTCGGCGACCGGGACCTGCGGGAGGTCATGAGGGACCTCCTGCCGAGCTACATGCTGCCCTCGCTGTACGTGGCCGTGCCGGCCCTTCCCCTGACCATCAACGGCAAGGTCGACTCGGCCGCGCTGCCCTGGCCGCGGGAGCAGGCCGGTACGCAGCTGTCGCTGGCCGAGGCGGACCAGGACGCGCCCCCTTCGGTGGCGGTCGTCGCCCGGGTGTGGCGCGAGGTGCTCGGGCAGTCCGAGTTCACCGCGGACGACCGTTTCTTCGACGTCGGCGGGACCTCCGTGCAGGTGGTCCACGTGCATGAGCGGCTGTGCCGCGAGTTCGGGACGACCGAGCTCGAGATGATCGACCTCTTCGAGTACACGACCGTACGCGAACTGGCCGGATTCCTTGACAAGTTGAACCCTGCCGCCGGGCGAGCGGCATGACCGAGGAGCGTACGAACACCATGACTGAGCCCATCGCCATCGTCGGCATGGCCGTGCGGCTGCCGCAGGCGCGCACTCTGGACGCGTTCTGGCAGCAGCTGCTCGACGGCACCGAGGCCGTGCGCGCGTTCACACCCGAGGAGCTGGACACGGCCGGCGTCCCGGACCGGATACGCAGCCACCCCGGCCATGTGGCCATGGGTGCGCCGCTCGACGACGTCGACCGGTTCGACGCCGACTTCTTCGGCTTCACGCCGCAGGAGGCGCGGGTGACCGACCCGCAGCACCGGATCTTCCTGGAGTCGGCCTGGCGCGCCCTGGAGGACGCCGGGGTGGCACCCGGCTCGTTCCCCGGCGCCATCGGCGTGTTCGCCTCGACCGGCATGAGCACGTATCTGCTGAACAACATCCTGCGGGCCGAGGGGGCCGGTGAGGAGAGCGAGCTCAGCTACCCCGTGCTCATCGGCAACGACAAGGACTTCCTCGCCACCCGGGTCTCGTACAAGCTGGGCCTGACCGGTCCCAGCCACACGATCCAGTCCGCGTGCTCCAGTTCGATGGTCGCCCTGCACCAGGCCGCCGCGTCACTGCGGTCCGGCGAGAGCGACGTCGCGCTCGCGGGCGGGGTGAGCATCACCGTCCCGCAGACGTCCGGCTATGTGCACAAGGAGGGCGGCATCGCGTCCGCCGACGGTCACTGCCGTCCCTTCGACCGGGCGGCGGGCGGCACGGTGCGGGGCAACGGCGCCGGAGTCGTCGTACTGAAGCGGCTCTCCGACGCGCTCGCGGACCGGGACCGTGTCTACGCCGTGCTCAAGGGCAGCGCCGTCAACAACGACGGCAACGAGAAGATCGGCTTCACGGCGCCCAGTGTCCGCGGCCAGGCCAGGGCGGTCTCCGCCGCGCTCGCGGCGGCCGGTGTCGACGGCGACGCGATCGGTTACGTCGAGACGCACGGCACCGGCACGGCGCTCGGCGACCCCATCGAGGTCCGCGCCCTGTCCCAGGCGCACGACGCCACATCCCCCTGCGCCCTCGGCAGCGTCAAGGCGAACCTCGGTCACCTCGACGCGGCCGCGGGCATCATCGGCGTCATCAAGACCGCCCTCGTGGTGCAGCGCCAGGTCATTCCGCCGCAGATCAACTTCTCGGCGCCCAACGAGCGTATTCCGCTGGACCGTTCGCGGTACGTGGTGCACACCGAGGCCCATGTGCCGGCCGAGCCGCTCACCCACGCCGCCGTCAGCTCCTTCGGCCTCGGCGGCACGAACGGGCACTGCGTCCTGGCCCGGCACACCTTCGACGACCGTGAACTCCCTGCGGAGAAAAGCGAGTTCGTGCTGCTGCTGTCCGCCAGGACTCCGCAGGCCCTGGATCGTCAGGCCCGGCAGCTGCTGGCCCAGGTGGAGAGCGATTCTCCCCGGCTCGACGACCTGGCGTTCACCCTCGGCACCGGCCGCACGCACTGGGAAGAGCGGATCGCGCTCGCGGTGCGCACGCTCGACGACGTGCGCGCCGGGCTCTCGGCCTTCCTCGACCGGGGCGTGCGCGCCTCGGACCATCCCGTGGCCGCGGCGTTCGTCGCCGGCCGGCAGGTTTCCCACGAGCGGCTCGGCGACCTCGGCGCCGCTCGCAAGCTCTCGCTCCCGTCGTACCCCTTCGCGGCCGAGAGCTACTGGATCGATCCGGTGGCCCCCGCCCGGGCCGAAGCCGAGACCCGCACACCGCCGGCGCCCACCGCCGCGGAGGGTGTGAGCACGGCCGGCATCCGGGCGGAGATCATCTCGATCCTCGAGAGGCTCCTCGGCGTCGACACCATCGGCGCCGAGGACGACTTCTTCGACCTGGGGGGCGACTCGCTCGCCGCGGTCGACGCGGTCAGCATCCTGCGCGAGACGTATCCGGTGGAGATCGACGTCGACGAGTTCGCCGACCTGCGCACTCCACTGGCGATGAGCGAGCACCTCGCGGCGCTCCTGGAAGGCACGGCGACGGAGTGGTCGGGCACGGTCCGCATGCGCGAGGGCGAGGGCAGGCACCTCTTCCTGCTCTACCCGGCGGGCGGCACCAACTTCGCGTACTTCCGCCTCGCCGAACACCTGGAGTACGACGGCCCGCTCACGGCGTTCTCGTACCCCAGGGAGCTCGGCGACGGCGAGGTCACGATCCGCGAACTCGCCGACGTGTACATCCAGCAGATGCGCTCCGTCCAGCCGCACGGCCCCTACCAGCTGGCCGGCTACTCCTTCGGCGGGAACCTCGCCTTCGAGGTCGCGCTGCGGCTGCAGCGGGCCGGCGAGAAGGTCTGCGGGCTCTACCTCTTCGACGCCCACCCGCCCGAGGCGTACGTGGGCGAGCACCTCACCGAGGCGGAGTTCCTCGCGGCGCTGCCCCAGTTGATGGCCTCCGTGCTGCCCGACGCGGGCATCCGGCGCGACGCCCCGCCGCCGCGCACGGTGCGGGAGGCCGTGGAGATCCTCAAGGCGCGGCCGGACTGGATGGCCGCGAGCGAGGAGGACTTCGTGCGGTTCATCAAGATCTGGCGCCGCAACCACGAGGCGCTCAAGGGCTATTACCCGGACGGCAAGGTGCAGGGCCGGGTCGTGGTGTTCGACGCCCAGGAGCCGCACCCGGAGGAGGAGGTGGACATGCTCCGCATCAAGCTCCTCGGCAAGGAGCACTGGGCCTCGCACGTCGACGGCGAGCTGCACACGGTCCCGGTGCCGGGCAACCACTACACGATGTTCACCGACCTCCGGCTGGTGCCGCGCCTCGCCGCCGCGTTCCAGGCGGAGCTCGACGGGTCCGCGGGGTGATGCGGGAGCCCGGCGGCGGGGACGCGTCCGGGCTCGCTCTCCGGCTCCGCGGACTGCTGCCGCCCCAGGTGGCGGTGGTCGCGCGGACCGCACCGCTGCACAGGGCGCGGCTGCTGGCCGCGGAGCGCCCGGCGGCGCGGAGCATGGGCCGGGCCCGGCGCTCCGAGTTCGCCACGGGCCGGGCCCTGGCGCGTGAGGCGATGGGCCGTGCCGGCCACATCGGTCACGCGGCCCAGGCCCTGCCCGTGGGCGCGCACCGCCAACCGCTGTGGCCCGAGGGACTGTTGGGGAGCATCAGCCACAGCGAGGGCCTGTTCGCGGTGGCCGTCGCCCCCGCGGACGGCTGCTGGGCGCTCGGCATCGACGTCGAGCGCCTGGCCCGGCTCGGCCCGCGCAGGGTCGCCGCGCTGAGGTCCGTCGTCCTGACGGAGGCGGAGCGGCGGGCGGCCCCCCGGGACACACCGGACGACGTGCGGGCGCTGGAGATCTTCAGCGCCAAGGAGGCCGTCTTCAAGGCGCTGTACGGCCACGTCGGCAGGTACTTCGGCTTCATGGCGGCCGAGGCCGTGGAGCAGGGGCCGGGCCGGCTGCTGTTCCGGCTGACGGAGACCCTGGCCCCCTCGCTGCCGGTCGGCACCCTGATCCCGGTCCGGGTGTCGAGCCAGGACGGCGTGACCGTGGCCGCGGTGTGCCTCGAAGGAGCGCCGGCCCGTCCCGTACGACGGATTGACCATCCGGGAATCACTCGTGATAGAACGGATCGACTCGTTCCTACCTGGACGCAGGGTGCCATCGCCCCCGCCGGTCCTCCGCCGCCCACGACGCTTGAAGGAAGTGAACAGGGATGGGGCAGAAGCGCACACTGACACACCTCGAAGGCTCGTCCGGGGTGATGAGACGCGACCTGGAAGCGCGGGAACGCATTCTGTCCGTCACGCTCCAGATGCTCGCCGACCAGGGCTACGCGAAGCTGACGATCGGCGGAGTGGCGGTCAACGCCGGCGTCGGCAAGGCCACGATCTACCGTTCGTGGGCCAACAAGCCGGCCCTCGTCCTCGAGGCCCTGCGCGAGCACCTCCCCGAGGTGCCGACGGAGAACCTCAGCGACAGCAGGGCCGAGATGCTCGCCTCGGTCACCATGCTGGCCCGGCTCTTCGGGTCGCACGAGGTGCGCGAGGCGCTGCCCGGTCTGATCGCCGACACCTCGCAGAACCCCGAGCTGGGGGGCGACCTGCGCGACAAACTCGTCGACGAACGCAAGGCCTTCTCCCAGCAGGTCCTGCACCGGGCGATCGAGCGGGGCGACCTGCCCGCCGACACCGACGTGTCCATGGTCCTGGACTCATGGGCGGGCCTGATGCTGTTCCGCTGTCTGTTCTACGACGAGGTTCTCGACGACCAGGACGTGGAGCGGCTCGTCGACACCACCCTGACCTCACCGCACCGCCTCGTGAAACCGCCCGCCACCGCCTGACGGCGGGACGTATCCCTGATCGCTGCCGACGGGCGCTATCGCAGAGCCGTCGCGACGAGCCCGCGAATCTCCGGCTCGGACACCCGCCCGCCGCCCAGCAGCCGGTCGAAGACCAGCCCGTCGACGCACGCAAGCAGGGTGAGGGTGCGATCCTCGGCGTCGCTCACGCCGTGCGCGGCCAGGAAGTCGCGTACGGCGTCGCGCGCCGCGTTCTCGCGCGGTACGAGTATGGCCCGCAGCTCGGGATGGCGGACGCTCTCGATGGCGCAGGCGTAACGCGCGAGGGACCGCCGCCGTCCCTCCCCCGCGAGTCGCTGCTCGATGAACTCGCCGATCAACGCCGCCAGTTGGCCCGCGTCCCGCAGCGGCGGCAACCCCTCGCCGGCCGAGCGGAGTTCGGCCTGGTCGCGCTCCACGAGCCGCCGGACCAGCGCCGTGAGCAACGCCTGTCGGGTGCGGAAGTAGGCGGAGGTGGTGCCCGCGGGCATGACGGCCGCCCGGTCCACGGCCCGGTGGGTCAGGCCCCGCATGCCCTCCTCGGCGAGTACGTCGATGGCCGCGTCGGCAAGAACGGTTCGTCGATCCCTTGTCACTCCCCCTTTCTACACCTGTAGAGATGAGGAGTACGCTCCTTCTACAGCTGTAGAAGGACGTGCAGGAGCAGCGTGCAGAAGGGCTGCAAGACGGCTTGCAGCCCTCGCGCCGAGGCATGGGGAGACTCCGGACGTGGGCAGTAGCGCGGTTGTGGTCGGCGGGGGCATCGGCGGGCTGGCCGCGGCGCTGGGGCTGCGCCGGATCGGCTGGGAGGTGACCGTCGTCGAACGTGCGGCGGTCCTCGACGACGCGGGCGCGGGCATCTCGCTGCACGCCAACGGGCTCCGCGCGCTGGACGTGCTCGGTGTCGGCGAAGCGGTGCGCGATGCGGCACGACCCCAGTACACGGGTGGCACCCGGACTCCGCGCGGGGCCAGGCTGGCCGCCATGGACGGCGCCGCCTTGGAGCGTGTGCTCGGCACGCCGATCGTCGGGATCCCCCGCGCCACCTTGCACCGCCTGCTGCGCGACGCGCTGCCGCCCGAGTCCCTCGTGATCGGCACCGAGGTGACCGCCGTCGACCGCTCGGCGCCCGGCCGGGTGCGCGTTCCGCTCGGCGACACCGTGCTCGACGCGGACCTCGTCGTGGCGGCCGACGGCGTCAACAGCCGTATGCGCACACTGCTGTTCCCCTCACACCCCGGCCCCTCCTACAGCGGATCGACCGTGCTGCGCGCCGTCACCGAGCATCCGGTCGACGCGGGGACGGACTTCGAACTCACCTGGGGACCCGGCGCCGAGTTCGGGCACATCGCGTTCGACGACGGCCGGGCGGAGTGGCACGCCGTCCTCAACTCGCCTGCCGGAGTGCGCTATCCGGATCCGCCGGCCGAGATGCGCCGCCGGTTCGCCGGCTGGCACGACCCGATTCCCGCACTGCTCGACGCGACCCGGCCGGAGGCCGTGCTGCACCACGACATCTACGAGTTGGTCGCCGCGCTGCCCACGTACACGGTGGGCCGCGTCGCCCTCCTCGGTGACGCGGCGCACGCCATGACGCCGAATCTCGGCCAGGGCGCATGCCAGGCCCTGGAGGACGCGGCCGTACTCGCCGCCGCCCTCGCCGGTGAAGCCACCGTGGAGGCGGCGCTCGCCCGCTACGACACGCAGCGCCGCCCCCGCAGCCAGTCCGTCGCCCGCGCCGCACGGCAGGCGGGCCGCATGGGCCAGCAGCTGACGAATCCACTGGCCATCGGCCTGCGCAACACCGCTCTCCGCCTGGCACCGTCGGGCATGACGGTCCGCGCGATCCTGCGCCATGCGGACTGGACACCACCACTGCCGGAGCTGCCGAGCAGCCCTGAGTCTCACGGAGCGTAATCGTCCACCGCGCGGCTTCGGTGGTGTCGCTCTACGTTGGTCGAGCAAGACCCGTACAAGACAAAGGAGTCGCAATGCCTGACAAGGGCGGCATGGACAAGGTCAAGGGCAAGGCCAAGGAGATGACCGGCAAGGTCACTGGCGATCGCCGCAAGGAAGCCGAGGGCAAGACCGACCAGGCTAAGGGCGAAGCCAAGAAGACCATGGGCGATGCCCGCGACCGCGCCCGAGGAGTCCACGACTCCCTCAAGCGCGACGGCTCCTGACCCGAGCCTCGTTGAAGCCCCCGCGCGTGCTGCGCGGGGGCTTCTCCCCTGCCCTCACACGGCCTATCCGTAGAAGTTGCGCTGCCAGCGGTGCCCGGCCAGCACGGCGAGTTGCTCGGCGGTCAGCGGCCGTCCGTCGCTCAGTGCCGTGTTGCGCTCGACGTTGCGTACGGTGCGCATGCCCGGGATGACGGTGGAGACGGCGGGCGAACTCAGCACGAAGCGCAGTGCGTGCTCGGCGATCTCGTCGGGCGCGATGCCCAGGTCCGCGACGATGGCCGCGACCCTCCGCTCGACCTGCACGGGCCGGTCGTCGCGGAAGTAGCGGGCACGGAAGTCTCCCTCGGGGAACGTCGTACCGGCGGTGATCCGACCCGTGAGCCCGCCCTCGTCCAGCGCCACACGCACGATGACACCGACGCCGCGTTCTTCGCACACGGGCAGCAACGCGTCGGCGGGTGCCTGGTCGAAAATGTTGTAGATGACCTGCACAGTGTCCACGACGCCGCTGCGCACGAGGGCGAGTGCGTTGGCGGGCTGGTGGTCGTTGACGGAGACGCCGAACAGGCGGATCTTCCCCTCCTTCTTGAGCTCCTCGACCGTCTGCAGCCACTCGCCCCGGCCCACCCACTCGTCGCTCCAGACGTGGAACTGCACCACGTCGATGTGGTCGAGGCCGCTGACCCGCAGACTGGTCTCCACGCTCTCGCGTATGTGGACGCCGGGGAACGCCTCGGCGGGGTCGATGCCGTCGGGCGCGGGCCAGGTCCTGTTCATCGGCGGCACCTTGGTCGCCACCAGTACCTCGTCGCCGGCCCGTTCGCGCACGACCCGGCCTACGATCCGCTCGCTCTCGCCGTAACCGCGGGCGGTGTCGATGAAGTTCACCCCGAGGTCGATGGCACGGTGCAGGGCGCGTACGGACTCGTCCTCGGTGGCGCCGATCCACCCGGACGCACCGATGCCCCAGGCGCCGTAGCCGATCTCGGACACGGACATTCCGCTGCGGCCCAGCTCGCGGTAGCGCACTCTCAACCTCCATGTCGTTGTTCTCGTCCGGGCCGCGTTGACGCCGGCGCCCGGAAGCGTTCCGACGATCCATACCCTCTTCAGGGCTCGCGCGTCCCCCGATATGGACACTTTGCCTACGCCGCAAAGGTCACCGGTAGACTCGTTGGCTGATTCCTCCGGTGCCGGGGGCGTCGCCAGCCAAGGAAAGAGGGAAGTCTCGACGTGTGGGCCGCACAGCACGAAGCTCCGATCTACAGTCGGCTCATCCAGGAACGAGGCGACATCCCCGCCCAGGTCCGTGCCGTAGCCGAACAGACCCTGCGGGATCTGGAACGGGTGATGCCGGCGCCGCTGCCGCGCTCCACGCCGCCGCAAGCGCCCCAGGCCCAGGCGCCGGCGCTCAACATCGGCGGACAGGGCTCGCTCTAGGGCATACGGAAGCCGGCGGCACGGGGAATGATCCCCGAGCCGCCGGCTTCCGTCGTGTTCCGTTCCCGATCAGCCCCTCGCGGCCAAGTCCTTGAGCGCGATGTCGAGTTGAGGTCAGTGAGGTCAGCCCTGTCCGGAACTCCACCGCCGCTGCGGGACTTCTGGTCTAGACCTTGACAGGTTCAGACCAGGTTCGCTTGAGTGACGGCACCCCCCATGGCGGCGCCGGGCTCACCAACTCGCGCCGCGCGAAGGAGCGTTGGCATGATCAAACGCGTCACGAGTCTTGTCGCCACCCTGGCCGCGGTCAGCGCCGTGGTCGTCATCGGCCCGGCCGGCACGGCATCGGCGGCCGAGTGCGCCGCACCCTGGAACTCCTCGTCCGTCTACACGGGCGGCGGGTCGGCCTCGTACAACGGACACAACTGGAACGCCAAGTGGTGGACCCAGAACGAGACCCCCGGCACCTCCGATGTCTGGGCGGACCAGGGCGCCTGCGGCGGCGAGACGAACCCCGGCGACCCCGATCCGTCCGGCTTCGTCGTCAGCGAGGCCCAGTTCAACCAGATGTTCCCGAACAGGAATCCGTTCTACACGTACAGCGGACTGACCGCCGCGCTCAGCGCCTACCCCGGCTTCGCGAACACCGGCAGCGACACGGTCAAGCGCCAGGAGGCCGCGGCGTTCCTGGCCAACGTCAGTCATGAGACCGGCGGCCTAGTGTACATCGTCGAGCAGAACACCGCCAACTACCCGCACTACTGCGACACCAGCCAGTCCTACGGCTGCCCGGCGGGCACCGCCGCGTACTACGGTCGCGGCCCGATCCAGCTCAGCTGGAACTTCAACTACAAGGCCGCGGGCGACGCGCTCGGCATCGACCTCCTCCACAACCCGTACCTCGTGGAACAGGACGCGGCCGTGGCCTGGAAGACGGGCCTTTGGTACTGGAACACGCAGAGCGGCCCCGGCACCATGACGCCGCACAACGCCATGGTGAACGGCGCGGGCTTCGGCGAGACGATCCGCTCCATCAACGGCAGCCTGGAGTGCAACGGCGGCAACCCCGGCCAGGTCCAGAGCCGCATCGACCGGTACAAGGCGTTCGTCCAGATCCTGGGCACCACACCGGGCGACAACCTGAGCTGCTGAGGCGCCACCGCGCGTGACCTGCCGCCGGGCGGGCCTGGAACCCACCAGGTCCGCCCACCGCCCGTCCTGCCCGCGACGGCCATGAGTCCGAAATGTCCCGCCGTCAGGGCTCCAGGATCTCGACGTGATCCGCCACCGCCACGACCACCACGCGTGAGTCCGGCTCGACGGCGTGCCAGCGGTGCCGTACGCCGCCGGACAGCAGAATGCTGTCGCCGCGGCCGAGCCGGTGCACCCGGCCTTCCGCCTCCACCTCGACGGCGCCGTCCGCCACGTACATCAACTCGTCGTTGCGGTGCCGGAATTCACGCCCGGCGTTCTCCTCGCCGGTGAACTCCAGGGCGTGGACCTGATGCGTCCCGCGCGTCAGCGGGCGCACACCTGTGCCGGGCACAAGGCCTCCGGAATCTCCCGCACGGACGACATCGACCGTGCGGGTCGTGTCCGAAGCGGCGAGGAGCTGGACGGCCGTGGTGTCGAGCGCGTCGGCGATGCGCTGGAGCGAGCGCATGCTGGGACGCGCCCGGTCGTTCTCGATCTGACT
This sequence comes from Streptomyces sp. NPDC045026, assembly GCF_056432625.1. Lineage (NCBI taxonomy): Bacteria > Bacillati > Actinomycetota > Actinomycetes > Kitasatosporales > Streptomycetaceae > Streptomyces > Streptomyces sp. NPDC045026. The sequence continues at coordinate 14,939 of NZ_JBWKIS010000010.1, read as the reverse complement.
GAGGAACGGCACCGACAGACCGCTGCGCCCGGTGACCGCGGCGAGCGTCAGGTCGAGTGCGCGCCGACGCCTGCGGACGGCGGCACCGACCCGCGGCGTCCGCTCCTGGCTCTCGGCAATCCCGCCATCGTTCCTGTCATCGTTCCTGTCATCGTCCCTGCCCGCGACAGCGCCCTTGCTCATGCCCGAACCCTAATCGTGGCCCGGCTCCGGTTTCGCACTGCCGTTACACCCACTTAACAGAACTTCACTACGGTCAAACCTGCTTGACCTCATCAAAGAAACTTTGACGCTCAAGAGGGAGACACCCACGTGCCCGCCGTCGACCAGAACTCGCGCCGCCGCCACGCCACCGGACTGATCGCCCACGACCCGGAGACCGCGTTCCCGGGCTACACCCTCTTCGCGCCGCTCACCGGCTCCGGCGAGGTGTACCTCGTCGACATGGAGGGACGTACCGCGCACGAGTGGAAGCTGCCGTACCGGCCGGGCCGGCACGCGCGGCTGCTGCCCGACGGCGTCCTCGCCTACAACGGCGTACTCCCCGGCGAGGAGGCGCTCTTCCCCATGTGGCACAAGTACCGCGGTGGCGTGATGCTGAAGGCCGCTCCGGACGGAACCGTCCTGAGTGAACACCGCGACCCGCTCCAGCACCACGACGCACACCACCTCGACGACGGCCGGATCCTGTACACGGGCCTCGAACCCCTGCGGGGCGCGGACGCGGCCGGTGTGGTCGGTGGCGTGCGCGGCTCCGAGGCCGCGGGCAAAGTGGTCTGGGCCGACACAATCCAGGAGGTCGACGCCGACGGCGCGGTGCTGTGGTCGTGGCGCGCGTCCGAACACCTCGACCGGGAGACCTACGCGCTGCACCCCGCGTATGCCCGCGAGCACTGGCCGCTGATCAACAGCGTCACACCTCTGGCCGACGGGAACATCCTCGCAAGCCTGCGCAGCGTCTCCGCCGTCGTCGTCATCAGCCGCGCGACCGGCGAGATCCTCTGGCGCAGCGAGCCGGGCACCGTCTCCCAGCAACACGCCCCCACGGAACTGGAGTCGGGCGCCTTCCTCGTCTTCGACAACGGCGTCTTCCGGCCCGACTGCGATGTGCCGTACTCACGGGTCGTCGAGATCGAGCCGGCGAGCGGGAAGGTGGTGTGGGAGTACCACGACCCGGCCCGTGAGTTCTTCTTCGCGCCCTTCATGGGCAGCGCGCAGCGCCTGCCCAACGGCAACACCCTTGTCACCGACTCCCCGTCGGGCCGCCTCTTCGAAGTGACGCGGGACGGCTACCTGTGCTGGGAGTACGTCGTCCCGTACTTCGCCGGCTACGGGGAGTCCGAGGTGCGCGGTCTCTTCCCGTCCGAGCCCAACGCGGTCTTCCGCTCCTACCGTTACGCCGCCTCGCAGCTGCCCTGGCTGACCGGCGGCGGTGCGTCGTGACCGCCGTCCCGTCCCCGGTCGACGAACGCGTTCCGCTGCGGCGCCTCGTCCCCCTGTCCGTGCAGCACGTCCTGGCGATGGTCGCCGCGCCGGTGTCCACGGTGTTCCTCACCGCGGGCACCCTGCACCTGTCGCCCGCGCGCACCGCGTCACTGCTGAGCGCGGTCCTGATCCTGTGCGGGGCGGGGACGCTGCTCCAGTCCCTGGGGGTGTGGCGGATCGGGGCGCGGCTGCCGTTCGTGATGCTGCCCGGAGGGGCCGCCGCCGCGCTGTTCCTCCAGATCGCCCAGGACCACGGGGCGGCCACGGCGAGCGGCTCCGTGTTCCTCGCGGCGCTGCTCCTGGTCGCGGTCCTTCCGCTGTACGCGCGGATCGTGCGGCTCTTCCCGCCCCTGGTGATGGGGGTGACGGTGCTGTTGATCGGCATCGCGATGGTTCGGGTGGCGGCGCAGTTGATCACCGGGCCCGACGGGCTCGGGCAGCCACGCGCCGTGGCCCTCGCGGGTCTCACGGTGGCCGCGACCGTCGGCGCGTACCTGCTGCTGCGCGGCGTGTGGCGGCAGACGGCCGTCCTGATCGGCATGGCGGTGGGTGCGCTGCTCGCGGCCGTCACCGGCCTGGGCAGCTTCGGCTCTGCCGCCGGTTCCGGGCTCTCCCTGCCCTCCCTTCTCCCGTACGGCGCCCCGCACTTCGACGTACTGGCCGCGCTCCCGCTGCTCATCTTCAGCCTCACGACCCTGGCCGAGATCACCGGGCAGACCGTGCTGGTCGGCGAGACGGTGGGCCGCGCCGCCGAACCCGCCCGGGACGTGCCCCGAGTGGGGCGTGCCGACGCCCTCGTCTCTGCGATCGGCGGCCTCTTCGGTACGTCGTTGATGGTCACGAGCGCCGAGAACATCGGCATCGTCCGCCTCACGGGCGTGCGCAGCCGCTTCGTGACGGCGGGCGCCGGTGCCCTCCTGGTCGTCATGGGTCTGCTCACACCCGTCTCGCGGGCCGTCGCGGGGATCCCGTCGGCGGTCGTGGGCGGCTCCTCGCTCGTCGTGTACGCCGTCATCGCCGTCCTCGGCGTCGACATGCTGCGCCGCGCGGACCTGGGCCGGGGTGCCGACGGCTCGGATGCGATGGTCGCCGCGCTCGCCCTCGCGGCGGGCCTGCTCCCCCTGCTCTCCCCGGGCCTGTACGAGGGCTTCCCCAGCTGGGCCCGCACGGTCCTGGGCAGCGGGGTGGTCGCGGGCACGCTGACGGCGGTGGTCCTGTCCGCGGTGTTCAGGTTCTGGCGGCCCGGACTGCCGGGGGCTGCGGGGGCCGGTGTGCGGGAGGCGGGTTGAGGGATCGCCGCGGGCTGTGGCGGGAGGGCGGTCGGTCAGCGAGCTGCCCGGACGAATCGGTCGTGGTCGGCCATGACCTCGTCGATCACGCGGTGGTTGGACGCGGCGCGTTCCGGGGCGGCGCCGAGGGACTGGGACATGACCAGCAGGGACTTCCACAGGGCCCAGCCGCGGGCCCGGGCCCACGTGCCGGCGTCCTGGGCGACCGTGCGGCGGAACGCCTCCCGGCTGTCCCCGGCGAACGTGCACCAGGCGATCACCAGATCGCAGGCGGGGTCGCCGACGCCCGACGTGCCGAAGTCGATGACGGCCGTGAGTTCGCCGTCGGCAACGAGCAGGTTGCCCATGGCGATGTCGCCGTGGAACCACACCGGCGTTCCCTGCCACCGCGCCGCAAGGGCGGCCTCCCACACGGCGGCCGCCCGGCGCGTGTCGACATGGCCCTCGAGCGCCGTGAGACAGCGGCGGGTCTCGTCGTCGTAATGCGTGAGCGACGCGCCCCGGTACCAGCTGTGCTTCCCGGCCGACGGCCCCCCGGTGGCGTCGCAGCGTTGCAGCGCGAGGACGAACTCGGCCACCGAGACCGCGAACTGCGCCATGTCGTCGATGCGGCCGCGGGCCGCCGTCTCTCCGTCCAGCCAGCCGCGCACGGACCACGGGAAGGGGTACTCACCACCGGGCTCGCCCTGGGCCAGGACGGGCGGCACGGCTACGGGCAGTGAAGGTGCGAGCCGCGGCAGCCACTCGTTCTCCTTGGCGACCGCGGGAACGTAGCCCGCGGCGGTGGGCAGGCGGGCCGTCATCGCGTCACCCAGGCGGTACGTCCTGTTGTCCCAGCCGTCGACCTCCACCGGCGTCACAGGGAGGCCGCTCCACTGAGGGAACTGGGCGGCGATCAAACGTTCCACGAGCGCGGCGGTGATTCCGGCTCGGCCGTCGGAAGGACTCGGAGTCGAAGCCATTCAGGGATCATCACGCCCGGAAGCCGGGCGGGGCAACGGAATATCCGTGCCCCTGACCGGCCGCGGCTACGGCCTGCGGCGCGGCTTCCCACGCTTGGCGCCGCCCTTGGGACCGCCCTTGGCCGCGCCCTTCGGCCCGGCTTTGGTCCCGCCCTTGGCGCCGGCGCCACCCTTGGTGCCGCCCTTGGCGCCGCCGCTGCGCGGGTTCTTCCCCGCGGCCGGCTTCTGCCGTGCCCCACCGCTCTTGTCGGTACGCGCGGCCTTGGCCTGCGGCGGGGTCGCCGTACGGCCGCGTGAGCTGTTGACCGTCCGCCCGCGGACGATGCCGATGAACTCCTCCACCAGGTCGGTGGTCTCGTCCTCCGGCCACGACAGTGCGACTTGGGACTCGGGGGCGTCGGTCACCGGACGGTAGGTGAGGTCCTTGCGGTGGTGCAGGCGGGCGAGCGACTGCGGGACCACCAGCACACCGATCCCGGCGGCCACCAGCTCGACGGCGTCCGCCGTCGTCTCCGGGCGCTCGAACGCGGGCTCGCCGGGGAGCTGCTCCCAGCCGAGGGTGTCGTCGAGGGGGTGCAGCACGGTCTCGTCGGCCAGATCCTCCAGGGACACCTCGTCGACCGCGGCCACGACGTGGTCCTTGGGGATCACGACCACGGTCGTCTCGGTGTAGAGGGGGATCGCACTGAGCACGGTCCGGTCCACCGGCAGCCGTACGAGGCCGGCGTCCGCCCCACGGTCCCGCAATACGTCGGATGCCTCACCGGCGGGCGTCGCGATGAGGGTGAGCGGAACACCGGGCAGCCGCTCGTTCCAGATCCGCACCCACTTGGTGGGCGTCACTCCCGGGACATACGCGAGCCGGAACGAAGGGGATACTTCCGAGCCTGTCACTCCGCCAGGTTACCGGTCGTGGTCGGAGGTATCGCACACAGTCGATACCCTTGACACCATGACGTCGCACCAGACCACCCAGACCATGAAGCCCGCGACCGCGGCGAAGAAGCTGGGTGTGTACCTCGAGGCCACCCCCGCCGAGTTCCAGGAGGGTGTCGTCTCGCGCAGCGAGCTCAACACGCTGCAGGCCGATCCGCCCGAGTGGCTCCAGGAGCTGCGCCGCAACGGCCCGCACCCCCGTCCCGTTGTCGCGTCCAAGCTCGGCATCTCCATCTCCGGTCTCGCCCGCGGCGGGATCACCGAGGCGCTCACCACGGAGCAGATCGAGGCGCTCAAGACCGAGAGCCCCGAGTGGCTCCAGCAGGAGCGCGCCACCCAGGCCGCGGTCCGCAAGGAAGCCACCCGTATCAAGGAGCGGAACGCGCAGCGCGCCGAGCAGTCCGGCGACCAGCGTTCCTGACCTCCCCGCATCACCGACCCCGCCACGGGCCTGTCAGGGCACGAACTCGGTCTCGGGGTAGCGCGGCGACGGCCCGGACAGGAGACGGCCCGGACAGGAGACGGCCCGGACAGGAGACAGTCGTCCCTGCTCCGTAGGTGAAGGTCGCAGGCTCCGGCGCCGGCCGCGCAGGCGCGACCAGAACTCCTCCCAGGACGGATCGTTCTCGCGGCCGTGTCGCCCCCGAGCGGGCGGCTGTGTCTCCCCCGAGCGAGTGCCCGAACATACCGGTCCGGCCCACGCTCCTACCTGGACAAGGACGGCAAGGGCATGAAGCTGGCGGGTACGAACGCGATCCTGCGCCGCACCGTCGTCGACAAGTCCGGCGCGATGCCCGCCGACACGACGGCGAACAGCTGACGGAGCGGCGGGGGCGGCGGGCGGCTGGGCTGCTTTTTACCGCACCGTCGTTCAACTCAGGCCCCTCAGGCCCCCTCGGGCCGGTCCACCGTCTCCGCCCCGTCGAGCGGGCTGCGCTCCAGGAAGGCGGCCGCCGCGGGGACGGCCGTGCGCAGCCGTAGCAGTCCGGCCGCCGTGAGGGTGCGGCACACCGAGTCCTCCTCGGCCATGACGCGCTGGCCCAGGCGGGCGTGGAAGTCCGCGGGGGTGAGGGCCGCGCCGGGCCCCGCGGACCAGGTGCGGCCCGCAGGTGTGGGCCGCGGGCTCTGGGCGCACACGGCCAGGCGCCCCGACTCCACGTACCAGAGGACCACGGGCTCCGCGCGGGGTGGCTCGACGGTCTGGCCGGCGGGCAGGGACATGGTGCCGAAACAGTCCGAGACGGCCTGCGCGGCCTGCTGGCCGGCCCTCCCGAAGAGGTCGCTGTCCGTCAGGGGAACCGGTGCGCAGGGGTCGAGGCCGAGGCCTGTCAGGAGTTCGTCCTCGCAGGACTCGATGGCGCGTCCGAGGTCGGCGAACTCGTCCTTGGTGTGTGTCACGGGGCGGGCCGAGGGGTCGGCGATCACCATGCGGATCCCGCGTGTGCGCAGGTCATGGCCCAGGGCGCGCAGGAGGTCGGCCGCGACGGGTTCGATGCGGCCGACCCGCGCGAGGTCCAGGACGAACCAGCGGGCGGCCTTCGGAAGGTCGCGGGCCGCGCGCAGGGTCCGTTCGGCGGTGGCGAAGTCCAGGTCGCCCTGGAGGACGTGGACGCGGATGCGGTCGGGCAGTTCGTCGAGCGCGGCCCGCTGGTCGCGGGGGCGGTGGCGCAGCGAGCGCAGCGGGCCCGGGTCGAGGGAGCGCGGCGGCAGGGGACGGCCGCTGCTGCCGGTGGCGCGCATCAGGTGCAGTCCGAACTGCTCCGACAGGAGGTGGCAGGCGGCGATGGCGCGGACGCTGTTGCCCTTCTCGTCCAGGGGCGGGCTGAACACGCCGATGCCGAACTGGCCGGGCAGCGCCACGCCGATCCCGCCCGAGACGCCGCTCTTCGCCGGGAGGCCCACGCGGAGCATCCACTGCCCCGACGCGTCGTACATCCCGCAGGTGGCCATGACGGCGAGGACGTGCTGGGCGTGGCGGGAGGCGACGACCCGTTCGCCGGTGAGCGGGTTGGTGCCGCCACCGGCCAGGGTCGCGTGCATCACGGCGAGGTCGTCGCAGGTCACGAGCACGGAGCACTGTCGGAAGTAGACCGCGAGCTGCTCCTCGACGTCGCCGGTGAGCGATCCCGCGTTGTGCATGAGGTAGGCGAGGGCGCGGTTGCGGTCACCGGTGGAGCGCTCGGAGGCGAACACGGCGTCGTCGACGGTCAGGTCCCGGCCCGCGAAGGCGCCCAGGCCGGTGAGGATGCGGGCGAAGCGCTCGTCGGGGCTCGCCCCGGCCACCAGTGAACTGGTCACGATGGCACCGGCGTTGACCATCGGGTTGGGCGGGCGGCCGGTGCCGGGTTCGAGGCGGATCGAGCTGAAGCCCTCGCCGCTCGGTTCGGCGCCCACGCGCGCCAGGACGTCCTCCAGGCCCTGGTCGGCGAGCGCGAGCGCGAAGACGAAGGGCTTGGACACGGACTGGACGGTGAACGGCACGTCGCTGTCGCCGCAGCTGTAGACCTGCCCGTCGAGGGCGCACAGGCTCAGCCCGAACAGGTCCGGGTCGGCCCTGCTGAGCTCCGGGATGTACGAGGCCGGCTCGCCGTCGGTGAGGTCGCGCAGCCGGATGCGGACGCGGTCCAGGAGCGCGGCGAGGGGATCGTCCGGCGGCTTGTTGTGCCTCACGCAGCAATCGAACACCACGGCCGGGCGATGCGCCTTCCCAAGCGGGCAACGGGTGCCCGCCGTGCCCGTGTCAGATGCGGCTGCCGGACGCGGTGTCCGAGGAGAGGCGCTGGGCGAGGTAGATCGGGATGACGGACAGCAGGACGAGGACGGCGGCGACGACGTTGACGACGGGGGCCTGCTGGGGGCGGGCCATGTTGGCGAAGATCCAGACGGGGAGGGTCTGGATGCCGGGCCCGGCGGTGAAGGTCGTCACGACGATCTCGTCGAAGGACAGGGCGAAGGCGAGCAGTCCGCCCGCCACCAGCGCGGAGCGCACCAGCGGGAACGTGACGTCGAGGTACGTGCGGAAGCTGTGCGCCCCGAGGTCCATCGCGGCCTCTTCGTACGACCCCGCCATGCGCCGCAGCCGGGCGATGACGTTGTTGAAGACGACCACGATGCAGAACGTGGCGTGGCCGACGATGACGGTGAACAGGCCGAGGCCGATGCCGAGCGGTTCGAGGACCGTGCGGAACGCGGTGTTGAGCGCGACGCCGGTGACGATGCCGGGCAGCGCGATCGGCAGGACGACGACGAAGGAGATGGCGTCGCGGCCGAAGAACTTGTAGCGCTGGCAGGCGAAGGCGATGAGCGTGCCGAGGACGAGGGCGATGGCGGTCGCGCCGAGCCCCGCCTTGACGGAGGTCCACAGCGCGTCGCGGGCGCCGGAGCTGTGCCAGGCGTCGGCCCACCAGCCGAAGGTGAGCCCGGGCGGTGGCCAGCCCGAACTGCGGTCCGGATTGAGGGAGTTGACGAGGACCAGGAGCAGCGGGACGTAGATCACCGCGAAGCCGAGCGCGGCGGCGATGCGCAGGATGATGCGCGCGGGGCGGGAGAGATTCATCGGAGGGACCTTCGCTGTGCGTGATCCGGAGGGGCGGCGGGGGCGGGCGGCGGCCCGGGACGTCAGGGGCTTCAGAGGAACCGGAGGGCTCCGGGGGTCACAGGCTGCTGAGGGCTCCGGTCCGGCGTACCGCGAGCAGGTAGAGCACGATGATCACCACGGGCACGGTGCCGAGAGCGGCTGCGAGTGGCAGGTCGAGGGTGATGTTGGAGTAGATGAGGTTGCCGATCAGCTGGGTCTTGCCGCCGACGATCTGTACGGCGATGTAGTCGCCGAGGCTGAGCGAGAAGGTGAACACCGAGCCTGCGGCGACGGACGGCAGGATCATCGGCAGGACCACGGAGCGGAAGGTGCGGCCCGTGCGGGCGCCGAGGTCGGCGGAGGCGTCGAGGAGGCTGTCCGGGAGCTGTTCGAGTCCTGCGTGGATCGGCAGGATCATGTAGGGCAGCCACAGGTAGGTCAGGACGAGGACGGTGGCGGTGAGGCCGTAGCCGGGGCCCTTGATGCCGAGCGGCCCCAACACCCAGTCCAGCAGGCCGCCTTGGGCGAGGATGAGCCGCCAGGCGTACGCCTTGACGAGGTAGCTCGCCCACAGCGGGGTGAGGATGGCGACGACGAGGAGCGGCCGCCACCGCGGGTTCGCGATGCGGGCCGTGTAGAACGCGATCGGGAACGCGATCAGTACGCACAGGGCGGTGACCGCGAGGGCGACGCCGACGCTGCGCAGGGCCACCTGCCGGTAGACGTCGGTGGTGAACAGCGCGGTGAAGTTGTCCGTGTTCCAGATCTTCACGACGTTCGAGGTGAAGGAGTCCGTGGTCCAGAACGCGGACAGGAACAGGACGGTGAGCGAGCCGAGATAGGCCAGGACGAGCCAGGCCAGTGGTGCGGAGAGCAGCAGGGACAGCTGTAGCCGGGGGCGGCGGTACAGGGCCCCGGCGAGCCGCCGGACGGGTCCGGCGGCAGGCGCGGTGTCGGTCATCGGCGGCAGGTCCTAGCCCTTGATCTCGGTCCAGGCCTGGACCCACTTGGCGTACGGGACGCACTTGGTGTCCGTGCGGCCGTCGATGCACTGGGCGATGGGCGTGGTCCAGAAGTGGACGTTCTTCCAGTACGCCTCGTCGGCCGCGTGGTAGGTGGCGCAGTGGTTCTTGTCGGCCGTCAGGTCACAGGCCTTGGCGTTGGCGGGCGCCTCGCCGAAGTATTCGGCGACCTGGGCGTTGGCCTTCGGCGAGATGATCCAGTCCATCCACTTGTAGGCGCAGTTGGGGTGCTTGGCCTTGGCGGAGAGCATCCAGGTGTCGGACCAGCCGGTGGCGCCCTCCTTGGGCAGGACGCCCTTCACGGGGACCTTCTCCCCCTGGGCGGTGTTGAGGATCACCTGCCAGCTGGTCCCGATCACGGAGTCGCCGCTCTTGAACGCGGAGACCTCCTTGAGGTAGTCGCTCCAGTACTCGCCGACGTTGGAGTTCTGCGCCTTGAGCAGGGCGACCGCCGCGTCGAACTGCTTCTGGTCCAGGGCGTACGGGTCCTTGATGCCGAGGGACGGCTTGGACTTCATCAGGTACAGGGCGGCGTCCGCGAGGTAGATCGGCGAGTCGTACGCGGTGACCTTCCCCTTGTGCGCCGAGGCCTTGTCGAAGACGGCGGACCAGGAGTCGGGCGCCGGGGAGACCTTCTTGGCGTTGTACATCAGGAGGTTGGCGCCGCGGCCGTGCGGGATGCCGTAGGCGACACCCTTGACCGAGTTCCACTGCTGGTTCTTCAGTCCGGCGAAGACGTCCTTGTAGTTGGGCACCAGCTTGGTGTTCACGGGGGCGGCGTCACCCGAGGCGATCAGCCGCAGCGACGCGTCGCCGGACGCGGAGACCGCGTCGTACTGGCCGGTCTTCATCAGGTTGACCATCTCGTCGGACGTGCCCGCGGTCTTGGTGTTGACCTGGCAGCCGGTCTGCTTCTCGAAGTCGGTGACCCAGTCGACCTTCGGGTCGTTCGAGCCGTCCTCGGCGTAGCCGGCCCAGGCGATCAGGTTGACCTGGCCCTCCGTCTTACCGAGGGTCTTCTGCGCGGAGAGCTTCGGCGGGGTGAAGTCGCTGCCGCCGGGCGAGGATCCGGCGGTGTCCGAGGAACCGCAGGCGGATGCGAGGAGCAGGGCGCCGAGCGCGGCCACCGCTCGGGACGTTCGGGTCAGTCGCACGGGGATCTCCACGGGGAGGGGACGGGCGGGCAGGCGGTAACGGTCGTACGGGGTCTGCGGCGACGCGTGCGTGGCGTGTGCGTGTACGTCAGGAGCGTGGCGGCCGGGGGTCAACTAGCCTCGGGCACCCGGAAGTTGTGCCGCCGGTGCCACTGGAGTCTGACCCGGGAGCCGCGCAGGGCGGCCACGTCCTCGGACGAGGTCTCCAGGTTCTGCTGGAGGGCGGTGAGCCGGCCGCCGGCGTCGAGGTCGACGAGGAACCGGGTCGCGTCCCCCAGATAGACGACCTCCGCGACGGTGCCGGTCGCGCTCGCGTGCTCCGGCTCGACGGCGGCGGACTCCTTGAGTACGTGGATCTTCTCCGGGCGGATGCTGTACGTCGCCCGGTCCCCCACGACCTGATCCGCCGCGGCGCCGGAGAGCAGGTTCGAGGTGCCGACGAACCCCGCGACGAAGGGGGTGGCGGGACGCTCGTATATCTGGGCCGGGGTGCCGACCTGTTCGACGCGGCCCTGGTTGAAGACCGCGATGCGGTCGCTCATCGTCAGCGCCTCCTCCTGGTCGTGCGTGACGAAGACGAAGGTGATGCCGATCTCGCGCTGGATCGCCTTGAGTTCGACCTGCATCTGCTCGCGGAGCTTGAGGTCGAGGGCGCCCAGCGGCTCGTCGAGGAGCAGCACCTTCGGGCGGCCGACGAGGGCGCGGGCCAGGGCCACGCGCTGACGCTGGCCGCCGGACAGCTGGGAGGGCCGGCGCGCCCCGAAGCCTTCGAGCCGCACGCTCGCCAGGGCCTCTCCGGCCCGCGCGAGGCGCTCGGCCTTGGGCACCTTGCGGACCTTGAGGCTGTAGGCGACGTTCTGCTCCAGGGTCATGTGCGGGAACAGCGCGTAGTCCTGGAAGACGGTGTGCACGTCGCGCTCGAAGGGGGCCCGGCGGGTGACGTCGGCGCCCGCGAGCTCGATGGTCCCGGCGCTCGGGGCCTCGAAGCCCGCGATCATCCGGAGCACGGTGGTCTTGCCCGAGCCCGACGGTCCCAGCATCGAGAAGAACTCGCCGTCCGCGATCTCCAGGTCGACCCCGGCCACAGCCTCCGTCCTGCCGAAGGACTTGCGCAGGTTCTGCAGGCGGACGGCCATTCCCTCCATGGGCGGGAACCTTTCTGGTGCTGTCGGGAGTTGGCCGTAAACATATGAAGCCATAGTTCTAATTTCAAGGCCCCGCTAAGGTAAAGGCTGCGTCAAGTGGCAAGGTGGTGACCGTGAACCGAGACAAAACCGGCGTCCGAAGAGCCGTTTTCACACCCGTCGACACGCTCGCCCGCGTGGACGCCGTGGTGCGGCGGCTCGGTGACGCCATTGACCTCGGGCTGCTCGCCGACGGTGAGCAGCTGCCCGGCGAGAGCGACCTCGCCGCCCAGCTCGGCGTCTCCACGGTGACCCTGCGCGAGGCCCTCATGGCGCTGCGGCAGCGCGGCCTGGTCACCACCCGCAGGGGCCGCGGCGGCGGCAGCTTCGTCACCGTCCCCGACGGCCCCGCCGAGGACCGGCTCCTGGCCCGCCTCGCCGACTGGAGCACCGAGGAACTGCGCGATCTCGCCGACCACTGGGCCGCCGTCTCGGGCGCCGCCGCCCGCCTCGCGGCCCGGCGCACCGAGCCCGCCGATCTGCGGCAACTGCAGAGGTCTTTGGGAGAGTTGATGGACGCCAAGGACTCGGGAACGCGCAGCCGCGTCTACGGACGCTTCCATGTCGAGCTGGCCGCCGCCGCCCAGTCGGCCCGCCTGACCAGGGAAGAAGTCACTCTCCAGACCGAAGTCGGGGCGCTGCTACGGCTGGTGCTGCACGACGACGCACGTCTCGCGGACGCCGCGGACCGTCACCGCGCCGTGATCTCGGCCGTGCATGATGGGGCCGACGACCGCGCCAGGGCCCTGGCCGAACAATGCGTGCAGACCTCCATGGCGCGCCTGATCGAACTGCGCCTCGGCCCGGCCGGCAGCGCGAGCGGTCCCCGTCCGAAGGAGGCCCCCGATGGGCAGCAACCCCCGTCCCGCACACGCCGGATCGGCGCTGCTTGACGACCTGCCGGCAGCCGACGCGGCCGCCCGCGTCCGCGACGCGCTCGAAGGGGTCTTCGACGCCGTCGGCGCCACCGCCGCGGACATCGAGTCGGTACTCTCCTCCGTCGCCGCCGAGGGCCGCCGACCGGCCACGGACGACCTGGCCGCACTCCGCCCCGCGCTGCACGCCCGGCTCGACCGCTACGACCTGGTCTCGGGGATCGGCTTCGTCGCGGCGCCCGGTCTCCTCGGCGACGTACCCGCATGGCTGGAGTGGTGGCAGCGGACCGCCGACGGGGCCGTGCAACCGCTGCTGCTCGACCTGGACCCGCAGCGCTCCGCGTACTCGGACTACACCCACTGGGACTGGTTCACGCTGCCCCGCGACACCGGGCAGCGGGCCGTCGCGGGCCCCTACGTCGACTACCTCTGCTCCGACGAGTACAGCCTCACGCTCTCGGCGCCCGTGACGGTCGGGGGCCGCTTCACGGGGGTGGCCGCCGCCGACGTCTACCTGCGGCGCTTCGAGTCCGTCGTCATGCCGCTGCTCCAGCGCCTTGCCGGGCCCGCCCGCCTGGTCAACGCGCGCGGGCGCGTCGCCGCCTCCACGGACCCCCACCACCTCGTCGGCGCCCTCACCAAGGGCCCCGACTTCGCGGCGGTTCTGGCCGGCCCGGCGCAGGGCACAGACCACGACGGGCTGCGCCTGCTGCCCTGCGACGGCGTCCCGCTGATCCTGGCCACGGCACCGCCGACGCCCTCGGCCACGCGGTCGTGACCCGGTTCCCTCAGGCGGCACCCGGCGGACGAGCCGCCGCCGCCACGGCGCTGTAGGCGCGGCCGTCCACCACGTACTCGCCCAGGGGCCGCATGCCGAACCCGTCCACGTGGACTCTCCAGGAGGGCAGGTTCGTCGACTCGATGAACGCGACCACCGCGTCGGCCCGCGCCGCGGCCGCCTCGACGGCCATGGTGAACAGGCCACGCGCCACGCCGCGCCCCCGGTGGGCCGCGTCGACGACCACGGGCCCGTAGAGCAGCCAGCGCACCTCGCTGAGCGGACGGCCATCCCAGCGCAGCGTGTCCTGCGCGGCGAGCAGACCCACGACCGGTGGCGGTGGTGCGGCCATCTCGTCGGGGCCGGAGAGTGCGAGGAGACCCGCGACCTGTCCGTCGTCGTCGGCGACCAGCAGCGTCCCGGCGGCGGCCATGACGCGCAGTGCCGCGGCGTCGAAACCCCCTTGCACGAAGCCCTGTTCGTCCCGCTGCTGTTCCGTCAGGCTGTCGCGGTGATTGGCGGCAAAGAGCGCGGCCATGGCGGGAGCATCGGCCTCGGTCGCCCAGCGATAGATCATGGAACCGATCCTGACACGGCAGGCCCGGCAAACAGGGCAGCGGCTATCCCAGGAACGAGGCCACCGTCTTTGTGAAGCGCTGTGGGTCGTCGACCCACGGGAAGTGGCCCGCGCCTTCCTGGACGACCAGTTCGGCGTGCGGCAGCAACTCCGCCATGGCGGCGGCGACCCGGGGCAGCGGGCCACCGTCCCGCTCGCCCGCCAGGACCAGGACCCGCGCGTCCCAGCCGGTCAGGGCGGCACGGGCCGCGTCGGGGTCGAAAGCCCCGGCGGACGCATAGGCGTCCGCCGCCTCCTCGTTGGTCTGCTCGACCTCTCCGGCGGCGTGCGCCTCGGCGGCAGCGTCCCAGCGCCCGTAGAAGAACGGGACCGCCGCGTCGAAGTCGTCGTCGGTCGCGGTGCCGTCCCACACCCGTGCGAACGCGTCGCGCGCGCCAGCGAACCACGGTTCGTCCGCGCGCAGGGCGGCCGCCTCGAACCGGTGCTCGGTGGTGAAGTCGACGCCGAGGGCCCGTGCGCGGGCGGTGACCATCGTGAGGGTGCGGACGCGCTCGGGGTACCTGGCCGCGTAGAGCAGCGCGAGGTCCCCGGCCGCCGAGTGCGCGAGCAGATCGACGCTCTCCAGGCCGAGTTGGACGCGCAGCGCCTCGACGTCGTCGACCTGCCGGTCGCAGCGGTACGTGGACGGGTCCGCCGGGACGTCGGAGTCGCCGGTGCCGCGCAGATCGAGCAGCACCAGCCCCCGCCGCTTCGCCAGCCCGCCCAGGTCGCCGAGGTAGGCCGAGGCGCGCATGGGCCCGCCGGGCAGGCAGATCAGGGGCTCGCCCTCCCCCACTACGTGGTAGGCGAGCCGGGTTCCGTCGGGTGCGGTGAAGGCGGGCATGGCGTCATTCTCGGGTCCGCGCGCCGATCATGGCAAGCGGATGGGCGCCCACTGGATGAGGTCGGGAGCCACCAGGCCCGCAGATTCCCGGTCCGTCCCTGATCCGCCGGACACGCCCTAGTTGTATTGAGCATGAGCGTTGTTGACACGCGCGGGCCTTGAAGAGGGCGAAGGCCTCCGTGTGTGGTGGAGGTGTCGAATCTTCACCGCACGGAGG